>NZ_JAYSBZ010000009.1:0-64474 GCF_041915145.1 Aquabacterium sp.
ACCGACGGCAAGAGCAAGACGGGCTACGCTGTTGGCATGAAGCACGAGTTCTGATCCGGCTCGCAGCTGATCGCCACTCGATCAAAAGCCGCCCCTCGGGGCGGCTTTTTTGTGCCCGAATCGTGGTTGGCATCGGCGCCGATGCCCGCCGCGCTCAAGTCTGCAGCAGCTTGAGTTCGGCAGCCAGTAGTTCGGCGGTGGTTTCTCGCGCACGGATCAGCGTGGCGCGGTCGCCGTCCACCATCACCTCGGCCGGGCGGCCGCGCGTGTTGTAGTTGCTGGCCATGCTCATGCCGTAGGCGCCGGCCGAGAGCACGGCCAGGGTGTCGCCTGGTGCCACGGCCAGTTCGCGGTCGCGGCCCAACCAGTCACCCGATTCGCACACCGGGCCGACGATGTCCCAGGTTTGCGCGGTGCCGCCGCTGCTTTGGCAGGGCACGATACGCATCACGGCTTCGTACAGGGCGGGGCGCATCAGGTCGTTCATGGCGGCGTCCACCACGCAGAAGTTCTTTTGCGGTGACGGCTTGAGGTACAGCACCTCGGTCAGCAGCACGCCAGCGTTGCCGACCAGCGAGCGGCCGGGTTCGAGCAGGATTTCGCGCTGGCCATGGCCGCGGGCGTCGATCTTGGCCAGCATCTGGCCGATCAAAGTGTCGGCCGACGGCGGGGTTTCGTCGGTGTAGGTGATGCCCAGGCCGCCACCAAGGTCGAGGTGGTGCAGCTTGATGCCTCGGGCTTCAATCGCTTCGACGAGATCGAGCACCCGGTCGAGCGCGTCCAGGTAGGGCGAGGTTTCGGTGATCTGCGAGCCGATGTGGCAATCGATGCCGACCACGTCCAGGCCGGGCAGGCTGGCGGCGTGCTGGTAGGCGGCCACCGCTTCTTCGTGGGCGATGCCGAACTTGTTGCCCTTGAGGCCGGTCGAGATGTAGGGGTGGGTCTTGGCGTCGACGTCGGGGTTGACGCGCAGGCTGACCGGCGCGCGCTTGCCGAGTTGCGTGGCCACGTCGGACAGCACGTCGAGCTCGGGCAGGCTCTCGATGTTGAAGCAGCGCACGCCGGCTTCGAGCGCGCGGCGCATCTCGGCGCGCGTTTTGCCCACACCTGAGAACACCACCTTGGCCGGGTCGCCGCCGGCGGCGAGCACGCGCTCCAGCTCACCGCCCGAGACGATGTCGAAGCCGCAGCCGGCCTGGGCAAAGGTCTGCAGCACGGCGAGGTTCGAGTTGGCCTTCATCGCGTAGCACACCAGATGCGGGCGGCTTGCCAGGGCTTGCCGATACGGCGCCAGCGCGGTCAGCATGGCTTGGCGCGAGTACACGTAGAGCGGCGTGCCGAAGCGCGCGGTGAGGTCGCGCGCCGAGCAGCCGTCAATGAAGAGATCGTTGCCGCGATAGGCGATGTGAGGGGAGCCGGGAAGGGTCATGGTGGGCACGTGGGCGGTGAGGGGCTTTAGGGCTGCGCGGCAGCGTCGGCCGGGGAGCTGGCGGCCGCGGGGGCGGGCGCTGCTGGGCGCGATTTGGTCTGCTTGGCGGGCGCGTTGGGGTCGGGCAGGTACAACGGGCCCTTCTGGCCGCATCCGCCCAGGCCCAACCCGAGGGGCAGGCACACGATCAGCATTCCAACGAAGCCAGTGGGGCTCGGGCGCCAATGGCCAACGGCCTGACGCATGCTGCCTAGAATGGACGTCGAGTGTTTAAACATCTGGCGATTCTAAAGATCATGACAACCGAGCTGGTTCCCACCCCGTTGACGGACGCGCAATACCAGAGTGAGGCGGCCGCCGTGCTGGCCTGCATCGAGGCGCAGGTGGATCGCTGGCTGGAAGGGGATGTGATCGACATCGACGCCGCTCGCACCGGAGGCTTGCTGGAGCTGAGCTTTCCGGATCGCAGCAAGATCATCGTCAACACCCAGCCGCCGCTGCACGAGCTGTGGCTGGCAGCGCGGCGCGGCGGGTATCACTTCAAGTACGTCGATGGCCAATGGCGCGACACCCGCGATGGGGGCGACTTCTTTGCGACCTTGTCGGCGTGCGCGTCCGAGCAGGGTCGTGTGGCGCTGAGTTTTGCCCCGTCGGGCGGCTGATCGGCGAGGCGCGCCGCACCGGGCTCAGTTCTTGAACAGGTCGAGGATGCTTTTCTTCTCTTCCTCGGGCGTGTTCGGCGCGGCCTTGTCTTCCAGTCCGGTCACGCCGGTTGAGCGGGTGTATTCCTCGTAGAACCACTCTCCGTTGACGTTCACCAGGCCTTCGGGCGCGGGCGGCTCGTCCACCGGCACGCCCTTGAGCGCGGTGCTCATGTAGTCGATCCAGATGGGCAGCGACAGGCCGCCGCCGGTTTCCTTGTCGCCGAGCTTGCGGGGCTGGTCGTAGCCGATCCAGACCACCGCCACCAGGTGCCGGGTGTAGCCGGCAAACCAGGCGTCCATCGAATCGTTGGTGGTGCCGGTCTTGCCGTAGATGTCGGGGCGCTTGAGCGTTGCCTGGGCGCGCGCCGCCGTGCCGGAGCGGGTGACTTCCTGCAGCAGGCTGGTCATCACGAAGGCATTGCGGGCGTCGATGGCGCGGAAGCTCTCGTCGGGTACGTGCGGCGCCACATCCACCAGCACCTTGCCCTTGGAGTCGGTGACGCGGGTCACCAGCGCCGGGTTGACGCGGTAGCCGCCGTTGGCAAACACCGCGTACGCATCGGCCATCTGCATGGGTGTGACCGAGCCGGCGCCCAGGGCCATGGTCAGGTAGGCGGGATGCTTGTCGGCCTCGAAGCCGAAGCGGGTCGCCCACTGCTGGGCGTAGCCGGTGCCGATCGAGCGCAGGATGCGGATCGAGATCATGTTCTTCGACTTGGCCAAGCCGCGACGCATGGTCATGGGGCCGTCGAAGGTGCCGTCGTAGTTCTTGGGCTCCCAGGGCTGGCTGCCGGTGGTGCCGGCGTCGAAGAACAGCGGGGCATCGTTGATCATCGTGGCCGGCGTGAAGCCCTTTTCGAGCGAGGCCGAGTAGATGAAGGGCTTGAAGCTGGAGCCGGGCTGGCGCCACGCCTGCGTCACGTGGTTGAACTTGTTCTTGGCGTAGTCGAAGCCGCCCACCATCGCGCGAATCTGGCCCGACACCGGGTCCATGGACACGAAGGCGCCCTCGACCTCGGGTTGCTGGGTGATCGTCCAGTCACCCTTGCTGTTCTTGACCACGCGCACCACGGCGCCGCGGCGGATCTGGATCTTCGGGCTGGCCTTGTCCGACAGCGCAAAGGCGACCGGGCGCAGGCCGTCGCCCGTCACGGTGATCGACTCGCCGCTTTGCAACTCGGCCGTCACCTGCTTGGGGCCGGCCTGCAGCACAACGGCGGCCTTGATCTCGTCGTTGTCCGGGTGCTCGTCGAGCGCTTCGGCGATCCGGGTGTCGAGGTTCTTGGGGTCGGCCGGCAGGTCGACGTAGGCCTCGGGGCCGCGATAGGCCTGGCGCCGTTCGTAGTCGAGGATGCCCTTGCGCAGCGCGCGGTAGGCCACGTTCTGGTCTTGCGAACGGATGGTGGTGTAGACGTTGATGCCGCGCGTGTAGGCATCGTCGCCGTATTGGTTGAAGATGAGCTGGCGCGCCGCCTCGGCCACGAACTCGGCGTGCAGCGGCAGCGGCTCGCGCACGTGGTAGTGCAGCACCTCGGCCTTGGCCTGGTCGTGCTGTTGCTGGGTGATGAAGCCGTTTTCCAGCATGCGGTCGATGATGTATTGCTGCCGCGTGGTGGCCCGCTTCGGGTTGTTGATCGGGTTGTAGGCCGATGGGGCTTTAGGCAGGCCGGCCAACATCGCTGCCTCGGCCACCGTAATGTCTTTCAAAGATTTGCCGAAATAGATCTCGCACGCCGACGCGAAGCCGTAGGCGCGCTGGCCCAGGTAGATCTGGTTCATGTAGATCTCGAGGATCTGATCCTTGCTCAGCAGACTCTCGATCTTCAACGCCAGCAGGATCTCGTAGATCTTGCGGGTGAACGTTTTTTCAGTCGGGAGATAGAAATTTCGCGCCACCTGCATCGTGATCGTCGACGCCCCCTGGCTGCGCGCCTCGGCGAAGTTCGCCAGCCCGGCACGGATCACGCCTTGGTAGTCCACGCCCCGGTGTTGGTAGAAGCGCGCGTCCTCGATGGCCAGCACGGCGTTTTGCATCACCTTCGGGATCTCTTTGATCGGCGTGAAGTGGCGGCGCTCCTCGCCGTACTCGCCAATCAAAACCTGGTCGGCCGAGTAGATCCGCATGGGCAGCTTGGGGCGGTAGTCGACCAGGCCGCTGAGTTCGGGCAGGTTGGGGTAGGCGACGGCCAAGGCCAGGGCGGCCAGCGTCAGGCCGCCCAACGCGCCAGCGGCGGCGAGGCCGATGAGCCAAGCCAGCGGCTTCAGAAGCCATTGAACCCAGATGGAGCGGGTGGACGATGCTGCGCGGTGATCCGGCGCCGCCGCGCGGTTGGAATCGGTCATGAGCCTGCGAAAGAGGTGATGGCGGCGATTATAGAAATGCCGGCTGACACCTGCGGTTTAGTCCAAAAACCCATCTTTTCTATCGATCGACATTTCCCCGGACGGGTATGTTGTGACCTGTTGTAAGGCGTGTGGCGTATGCAACGAGACAGTGTTTTCACGAGGCTAGAAACCTTTCAAGGTCAAAAGCTTTACTGCTAGCATTGAAGTAGGTTATTAACATTCCAGCGCACATTGCTGCGCGTGGGGGACGGTGTGAGTTTTCTAGACGTTCTCTTGGGTCGCAAACACCCACCCATGATTGGCTTGGACATCAGCTCATCCAGTGTCAAATTGGTCGAGTTGAGCCAGTCAAATACCGGCGAATACGTGTTGGAGCGATTTGCTTCCGAGCCTTTTGAAAAGGGCTGGATCGCCGATGGTCAAATTGAGAAATTCGACGAGGTGGCCGAGGCGGTGCGCAAAGTCGTTGCCAAGAGCGGCACCAAGACCAAGTATGTGGCCATGGCCATGCCGCAATCGGCCGTGATTACCAAGAAAATCATGCTGCCGGCCGGCCTGCGGGAAGAAGACCTGGAAGTTCAGGTCGAAACCGAAGCCAATCAATATATTCCGTTCTCGCTTGACGAAGTCAGCCTTGACTTCTGCGTGATCGGGCCCAGCGCCACGTCGGTCGGCGATGTCGAGGTACTGATTGCCGCCTCGCGCAAAGACCGCGTGCAGGATCGCCAGGGTTTGGCCGAGGCAGCCGGGCTCAAGCCGATGGTGCTGGACATCGAGTCGCATGCGTCGCGGCTGGCGATGGAGCGTCTGGTCGATGCGCTGCCCAATGAGGGGCAGGACGCGTTGGTCGCCTTGTTCGAGATCGGTGCCGAAAACACCAGTTTGAAAGTGCTGCGCGACGACGAATTGCTGTATGACCGCGACCAGGCTTTCGGCGGCGGACAACTCACCCAGCTGATCTCTCGTCAATATGGTTTTTCGTTTGAAGAAGCCGAACAGAAAAAGCTTTCGGGCGAGTTGCCGGAAGACTATCAAACCTCGATCCTGAATCCGTTTGTCGATAGCCTGGCTCAAGAAATCGGTCGCGCGCTGCAGTATTTCTTCACCAGCACGCCGCACCACAAGGTGCACTACATCATGCTGGCAGGCGGTACCGCCACCCTGCCGGGGCTCAAGGAGCGCGTAACCGAATTGACGGGATTTGCGGCAATGATCGTGAATCCCTTCGATGGCATGAAGCTCGGTTCAGCGGTTCGTGAAAGCAAATTGCGTCGTGAGGCACCTTCGTATCTCACAGCCTGTGGTCTGGCGATGCGGAGATTCCTCCAATGATTTTGATCAACCTCCTTCCGCACCGCGAAGAAAAACGCAAGCGTCGCAAACAGACCTTTTTCATCGGTTTGGGCGCAGCGGCTGCCGTGGGTGCCGTGATCGTCGGACTCTGGTACGCGGTCTTGCAAGAAATGATCTCGGCGCAGGCCGGCAAGAACGATGCGCTGTCGGCTGAAATTCGCAAGCTCGAAGATCAGATCAAGGACATCGCTTCGCTCAAGGCTGATATCGAGTCTCTGAAGGCCCGTCAAAAGGCTGTTGAAGACCTGCAGACTGATCGCAACACACCGGTGCATTTGCTGAACGAGCTTGTGCGGCAGACGCCCGATGGGATGTACCTGATGTCCATCAAGCAAGATGGGCAAAGCGTGATGGTGTCGGGCATGACGCTGTCGAACGAGCGGGTGTCCGAGTTCTTGCGCAACACCGCCTACAACTCGCCGTGGCTGGAGCGGCCTGAGCTGCAAGAGATCAAGGCCGTGAAGTCGCAGGACGGCAAGAAGATGCTGTTTGGCTTCTCTGTGCGCCTGACCTTGAAGCGTACCCAAGATGTTCAGCCCGAGGCGGGCAAGCATGGAGCGGCAGCGTCCGCCCCGGCCGCCGCCGCGAGCGGCAAGCAGCCCTGACGCGTGCAGGATCCGAATAAGGCGTTGTCATGGCAACAAGTCCAAAAGTAAATTTCGACCTCAATAGCGTCTTCATGGAGGCGCAGTCCCAATTCAAGGGACTCAATCCAAACGAGCCTGGGCAATGGCCGTTGCTGCCGAAGGCGGCGACCTTCTTGGCCGTGGTCGCGGTGGCCATTGGCTTGGGGTGGGTCGCGCTGCTGTCGTCGACCAGTGATGACCTTCAAGCTCAGCGCGAGAAGGAGCCCAAGCTCAAAGAGGAATATCGCTCCAAGCTGACGCAGGCGGTGAATCTGGACGAACTGCGCAAGCAGAAGGCGCAGGTTCAGGAATACGTGACGCAGCTTGAAAAGCAACTGCCTGGCAAGGCCGAGATGGATGCGCTGCTGTCCGATATCAACCAGGCTGGACTGGGGCGTGGGTTGCAGTTCGAGCTGTTCAAGCCAGGGCAGGTGGCAGTCAAGGACTACTACGCCGAGTTGCCGATCAACATCCGCGTGACGGGGCGCTATCACGACGTGGGCGCTTTCGCTGCGGACATCGCAAACTTGTCGCGGATTGTCACGCTTCACAACGTGACGATCGGCTATCAGAACGGCAAAGATGCCACGACGGGTCTGGCCATGGATGCAGTGGCGCGTACTTACCGCTATCTTGATCCGGCAGAGGTGGAAGAGCAGCGCGCGGCGCAAGCCAAAGCCAAGAAGGATGCCGGAGGCAAGAAATGATGAGACGTTCCGGCGCATGGTTGTGTGCGGCTCTGGTCTTGATGACCCTGGGGGCTTGCAGCTCGGATAGCGAGGAATTGCAGGCCTGGATGGATCAACAGAAGCGAGAGGTGCGACCGAACGTGCCGCCGCTCAAGCCGCCTAAGAAATTCGACCCTGATCCGTATTCGGTTGCGGATGCGGTTGACCCGTTTGCCATGCAAAAGCTCACGGTGGCCCTCAAGCAAGAGGCGCATCAGCCGAATTCCTTGATGGCGGCTGAAATGAATCGCCGTCGCGAGCCACTGGAAGCCTTTCCTCTGGACAGCATGACGATGGTGGGCAGCGTGAATCGCAAGGGGTCTTCGTACGCCTTGATCAAGGCCGATGGTTTGCTGTATCAGGTAAAGCAGGGCGATTACCTGGGGCAAAACTTCGGCAAGGTCATGAAGATCACTGAAACGGATATCGAATTGCGTGAGATCGTGCAGGACGCGTCGGGTGAATGGATCGAACGCCAGACCAACCTGCAACTGCAGGAGAACGCAAAGTGACGAATGTGCAGGAGAACAGAATCATGAAACGATTGCGTTGGGTGCTGGCTTCGCTGGCCTTGTGCGTGGCGGCCCCGCAAGCGTGGGCCGAAAATGCCATTCAGTCGATCAACAGCACGCAGCAAGCTGGTGCGCAGGTGCTGCGCATCGAACTCGCCGAGCCGCTTGCCGCGGTGCCGCAAGGTTTTGTGGTGCAGACACCACCTCGTATCGCGCTGGATTTCCCGTCGATTGCCAACGCGACGGGGCGGAGCCTGATTGATGTGAACCAGGGCAACCTGCGTTCGGTGAACATGGCGCAGGCCGGTGACCGCACGCGTGTCGTGCTGAATCTACGCACACCGTCCACATACAAGGCGCAACTCGAAGGCAAGTCGCTGCTCGTGATCATCGAGCCGGCGGCCAATGCTGCGGCAGCTCCGGCTGCGGCGGCTTCGGCGTCACCGAAGGCTGGTGAAACTGCGGGTACCACCAAGTTTGCAGAAAGCCTGAACAACTCGCCTAGCGCCATCCGCGATGTCGACTTCCGTAGAGGGCAGGACGGCGCCGGCCGCGTCGTCGTGGAGTTGCCTAACAACCAGGTGGGTGTTGACATTCGTCAGCAGGGGCAGAGCCTGGTGGTCGAGTTCCAGCGCGCCACGCTGCCGCAGAACCTGCGCAAACGCTTTGACGTGACCGACTTTGGCACGCCGGTGCAGAGCATGCAGGCCGTGCAGGTGGGTGACCGTGTGCGTCTGACCGTGGAGCCGCGCGGTGCGTGGGAACACTCGGCATATCAGACCGATAACCAGTTTGTGCTGGAAGTTCGCCCGCAAAAGGTGGACCCCAACAAGCTGACGCAGGGCCCCGGTTATTCGGGTGAGAAGCTGTCATTGAATTTCCAGAACATTGAAGTTCGTGCGCTGCTTCAGGTGATTGCCGACTTCACCAACTTCAACGTGGTGACCAGCGACACGGTGACCGGCAACGTCACCCTCCGTCTGAAGGACGTCCCTTGGGATCAGGCCCTGGACATCATCCTGCAAGCCAAGGGCTTGGGTGTGCGCAAATCCGGCAATGTGCTGTGGATTGCGCCGAAGGATGAGATCAACACCAAGGAAAAGATCGACCTGGAAGCCAAGCAGCAGATCGCCGCGCTGGAGCCGGTGCGGACCCAGTCGTTCCAGTTGAATTACGCCAAGGCCGAAGACATTCTGAAGGGCTTGACGGGTCAATCGAGCGGCGGAGGCGGTGGCGCTTCGTCGCGGATCCTGACGCCTCGCGGCTCGGCCATTTCTGAGCAACGCACCAACCAGTTGTTTGTGTCCGACATTCCGTCAAAGCTGGAAGAAATCCAGGCATTGATTGCCAAGATCGACGTGCCGGTGCGACAGGTTTTGATTGAGGCACGCATCGTCGAAGCTGACGAGTCGTGGGGGCGTTCGCTGGGCGCTCGTCTGGGTGCGACGACCGGTAGCTACAACCCGTTCAAGGTTGGTGGCGGTAACGGTCTGGCGGTCAACGGAAGCTACTTGAATACCGGTTATCAGACTGGGCAGGTGAAAGATGTTCCGGACTTCATCCCGTATTCGAACTTCGTGAACATGCCTGCCAGTGGGTTGGGTACGGGTGTGACGCCAAGCTCGGTTGCGTTTACCCTGCTCAATGGCGCGGCGAACCGGTTGCTCAACCTCGAAATCTCGGCGTTGGAGTCGGAAGGTCGAGGCAAGATCGTGTCGAGCCCACGCGTGATCACGGCAGACCAGATCAAGGCGGTGATCGAACAGGGTACCGAGTTGCCGTATCAGACCGCCACGTCCAGCGGCGCGACGGCCATCATCTTCCGCAAGGCGAACCTGAAGCTGGAAGTGACGCCGCAGATCACGCCCGAGGGCAGCATCATTCTCGATGTCGACGTCAACAAGGACAGCGTCGGGCAGGAAACCCGTGCAGGCTATGCCATCGACACCAAGCACGTGAAGACTCAGGTGCTGGTCGAGAACGGCGGCACGGTGGTGATCGGCGGGATCTTCCTGGAAGATGAGCGCGACAGCGTGGTCAAGGTGCCTTATCTGGGCGACGTGCCCGTGCTCGGCAATCTGTTCCGCACGAAGACGCGTCAGACCAGCAAGTCGGAGCTGATGGTGTTCCTCACGCCGAAGGTCGTGACGGATCGCACCGCGCTGCGCTGATTCGTGATGGCCCCGTTATTGGAGTTGAATAGACGGTGACCATTGCTCTCGTGGGCCTGCCCGGCGGTGGTAAATCCACTGCCGGCAGGCAGCTTGCCAGGCGCATCGGATTCGATCTGGTCGACTCCGATGCTGTCATCGAAAAGCGGATCGGTTGTTCGATCCGCTCTTTTTTTGAGCGCGAAGGTGAGGATCGCTTTCGCGACATCGAAGAGGCCGTGATCGCCGAGTTGGTGACACAACCTCGAATCGTGTTGGCGACCGGAGGCGGTGCCGTGCTGCGGGAGGCCAATCGGCGGGCGCTCCATGAGCGCACCACGGTGGTGTATCTGCGCTCCACGCCTGATGAGTTGTTCAGGCGGCTGCGCCATGACACGCAGCGGCCGCTGCTGCAGGTGGCCGATCCGCTGGCCAAGCTCAAAGAACTCTATCGCGTGCGGGACCCGCTGTATCGGCAGACGGCGCATTTCGTCGTGGAAACGGGGCGGCCGTCGGTGACCAGCCTGGTCAACATGATCGTGATGCAGCTTGAACTGGCGGGCGTATTGCCGTTCGCATTGCAGCACGGGCTCGATGCCGAGAGGAGCGAGGCGCCCGCCTCATCGCAGTCAGATCCGGACGATCACGACTCGCGTTGACCACGCGGCGAGCAGCGGGTGACGGGTGGCATGCGCCCGGTGAGTCTGATCAGCCGTGCGCGCGGAGCTGATTCAGCCGCAGCTGGAGCCGTCGCAGCTCTTGATGGCGTCTGCGTCCTCGGCGTTCTTGGGCTTGAAGGCGTCGGGGCGCGCCGGGTCGAAGCCGACTTCGCTCATGTGGAACACCAGGGCCGCGTCCATCATGTCGGCATGCTGCGGGAACCACTCTTCCAGCTCGAGGACGATGCGGCGCAGCGGATCCAGATGACCTTCGACCTCGGCCAGACGCACCACCTCGTGCATCACGTCGAGCACCATCTTGTGCTGGCGGGCGTGGCAGTTGTCGGGCGAGAAGCCGGTGATGGTCATCCAGCGGTCTTCCTGGCCGAAGTGGTCGATGGTGTGCGCGATCAGCCGCTTGAAGCGATCGACGAGCGCGGCTGGCGGCATCTCTCCCTGCGATTCGTCCAGGCAGGCGACCAGATCGACGAACTCGCGGTGCGTGGCGTCGACTTGCGGTTGGTTGAGGACGAATTCGGGTTTCCAGGTCAGGGGCATGAGGACAACCGGCAGAGGGGGGGCGCGGGGCGGCAGACGGCGGGACGACTCGACTTGAGCCCCGGGCGCGTCGGGCGACGCCGCGAAAAGCGTCGAGCTTAAGCGACCGGGTAGGGGTGGCGATTGTCTTGGCTCAACAGCCGACGGCGCCTCGGAGCAGAGGCTGGCCGACGACGACCCTCGCGTGCGGTTCGTCACGTCGATGCGAGTTGCCGGCGTGGTGGGCGCTCACCTATCATCGACGCCATCATTGGCTTGGCCTTGCCTTCATCGCTCATGGCATCTGTTTTCATGAAGTCCGCGGTCGTGCGACGGCTCGTTCGGGGTGCTGTTTCGAGCGGTGCGGTGGTTGCGATGGTGTGGCTGAGCGGCTGCGCCTCGATGTCGAAAGAAGAATGCCGCAGCGCTGACTGGCGCGAGGTGGGCTACCACGACGGGGTGAAGGGCTTGGCGCGATCGCGCGTCGAAGACCACGCGAAGGCCTGCGCCGAGGCCGGCGTGGGGGTGGACCGCAAGACCTATTTCGAGGCCCGCGAACGCGGCATCCGCCAATACTGCTATCCGCCCAACGGCATGAATGTGGGGCGGGCCGGGCAGGGCTACGGTGACGTCTGCCCGCCCGATCTGGAGCCGGCCTTTCTGTATCAATACCAGTTGGGACTCGCGGTGTACGACGCCGAGCAGCGCATCTCGTCGCTCGACTCGCAACAGCGCAGCCTGGAAGACCGCTTGCGCAAGGCCGACAAGGACGACGAGCGCGCCAAGTTGCGCAATCAGCTGCGCGATCTGGATCGCGACTTGCGCCACGCGCGCGACGAATTGGGTTGGCGCCAAGCCGAGGCCTTACGCGCCGGCGGGCAACCCTAGCTCGCGCCGATGTAAAGGTGGGTCGCGACGCGGCAATACGTCACGCTGCGGGCTTGCGGATGGGGCGGGGCGGCTGTGCGGGCTGTAGCGGTCTGGCTAGCATGGGTGCATCGCGGTCGCGTGAGGGCGACTGCTTCACGACTCGCGAGGGCGTTCAAGCGTTGCGGCCATGAGCACCATACCCACCAGCAAGCGAGCATCGTCCAGTCAGCGGGCTTCCGCCGACCGGCGCTCCACCGAGTCCGACCGCAAGCGCGAGCGCTCGCGTGCCGCAGCGCAGACGGCCGAGGTGGCGCCTGCCAGCGAGTGGCCGCAGGCGGTGCTGCAGTTCATGCGCAATCTGTTCGTGCGTCAGGTCAGCCTGCAGCGCAAGGACGGCCAGGTGCACATGGTGCTGCGCGAGCCCGAGCCGAGTCGGCCGAGTGCCGCGCCGGCCCATTCGGCGCCGATGCCGCTGCCGTCCAGCGGCGAGGCCAAGCCTTCGCATGCCACCTTGCTGGGCATCAGCAGCAACCAGCTCAAGCGCATGCGGCATCAGCTCAGCGCGGTGCTCGACCTGCATCCGGCCACGCGGTCGGTGTTTCCGCATCTCAACTACCTCGACAAGGCGCTGCGTCGCCAGGGCGCGGACTGCTTTCGCGATCTACCCGTCGAGGTGCTGCACAAGGCGCTCAGGCAGCTCGACTCGCTGGTGCAAAGCGCGCACCCCGGGCCGGTGGGGCTGGCCGAGTTGCGCGCCTGCCTGGTGGTGTCCGCCGTCGATCGTGGCGGGCCCGATCTGGACGAGGCGGACGGGGCCGCGCACAGCGGCGAGTCGTCGGGCTTGCCGAGTCATCTGTCCGACTTCAATCTCACCAGCAAGCTGTCGGTGAGCGAGGTCAGTGCCGCCGATTTCGAGCACGCCCACCAGCAATGGGTGGTGGCCGACGAGGTGATCACGCTGACGAAGTCGTGACCGCCGGGCGGCGCGGGGCCTTGCGTTTCGCGTTGAGCTGCGGCAGCAGGGCGGCGTGCAGGGTGTGCTGCGGCAGGTTGCGGCACACGTGCTGCCAGAAGTGCCAGACTGCCCGCGCATCGCCCAGCGCGCGGTGACGCTCGGCCTCGGGCAAGTGCAGTCCATGACGCTGCACCAGCGCGTCGAGGTTGTGCCGCGCGTGCTCGGGGAACAGCTTGCGCGACAGCTTCACCGTGCAGACCACGCGCGGCTCGAAGAGCTGGCCCACGCGCTCGAACTCCTGCTGCAAGAAGCCGTGATCGAAGGGCGCGTTGTGCGCCACGAACAGCGCGCCGTCCAGCCGCGCATGCAGCTCGGCGGCGAGCATGCTGAAGGGGGGCGCGTCTTGCACCATGGCGTCGGTGATGCCGGTGAGCTTCTGAATGAAGGGCGGGATGGGCGTCTGCGGGTTGACCAGCGAGCTCCACTCGCGCACACCCGCCGCGCTGACCTCGATCACGCCGACCTCGGTGGCGCGGTGCAGGGCGGGCGAGCCGCCGGTGGTTTCGAGATCGACGAAGGCCAGGCGCTCGACGCCCGGCGGCAGCACCGCCTGCAGCAGCAGCGGATCGGCCGCCGCAAGCGGGGGGGAAGATGGCGTGCTCGTCATGTCGCGATTGTCCGCCACGCCGCGCCGTGGCCCCTGCGGCCGGATTTCAGGGGCGGCGCAGGCGCGGTGCGGGCCAGCATCGCTCGCAAGCCCACCCCAGCAGCACGCCAACCACCAGGGGCAGGGCGATGCGGGCACCGCTTTGCAGCATGTCCACCCACACCAGCACGGGCGAGGTGCTGCCGGGCGTGAAGGCCTCGACGTGCAGGCCCCAGATGCCGGCCCACAGCACCAGCGGCACGTCCAGGGCGGCCAGCAGCAGCGTCGCGGCGGCCAACAGCGGCAGGCGCGTCAGGTAGCCCCACGCGCGCCGCGCCGGCCAGGTCAGGCCGCTGGCGATCAGCAGGGTGGCCGGCAGCAGCAGGTTGGCGACCAGCGTCGTGCTGGACGCGCGACCCAGCGGGTGCGGCACCACGGTGCGACCGCCCAGCACGAAGTAGCGCGCCTGGTGCACGTCCATGCGGATCACCCGATCGGCGCCTTGCTGGCTCAGCGCCAGCTGGTCGATGCCGTAGATGTCGTCGAACGCCTCGATCTCGGCGCGGCACAGCGGTAGCCAGGCCTGGGCGAGCGCGTCGCCCCAGATCAGCGCGACGGCGCCCAGCACGACGGTGGCGGCCGCGAAGCGCGCCAGCGCGGTCAGCAGCATGGCGGGCATGTCAGGCCGACTCGGGCGTGGCAGGCGGGCGAGCGGCGCGCTGGGCCCAGGCCATCCACCCGATGAAGAACAGCACCGAGCACAGCACCAGCACCAGCGGCGTCACCAAGCCGTGCAGCGAGCTGAACAGGTCGCGGTGCGCGCGCAAGCCGTAGAACAGGGTCAGCAGCCGCACCTGATTGAGCACGAACACCACCGCCACGGCCGCCAGCAGGCCGGCGGCGCGGCGGCTCCAACTGGCCGGATACGCCAGCATGGCCGCGACGATCAGAAACAGCACCTCGGTGCCCTCGCAGCCGTTGAGGATGTTGATGCCGCCGCCCGGGGCGCGGATGCGCGCGCCCTCGCCGCGCACGCCCACCGCGGGCGTCAGCCAGTCGATCAGCGCCACGCTGGTGTGCACCGTGGCGCCGTCGATCACGGCTTGTTCGACCGCCGTGCCGCGCGCGGCGCTCCAGAGCGCCTGCAAGCCGCCCGCCACCAGCGCGAACACCAACAGCATGCGCAGCCACGGCACGCGCGCGACCGGGTTGGAAGCCGTCACCTCTTGATTCATGGGCCGGCACTCTAGTGCGGCCCCGTGGCGTCTGCGTGACGAAGCCCGTTCCGCCAAGGGGGCGGCATGGTGGGCGAACCAGATCAGGCCTTGCGACGGATGGCTCCGAGCAGTCCGCCGCCCAGCAAGGCCAGCGCCCAGACCGGAAGCGGCGTGTCGGCTCCGCCGTCACCAATGACGTCGAGGTTGACGCTGGCCACGTTGTTGCCACTGGCGGCATCGGCGGTGCTGGCGCTCACGCTGGCCGAGGCGGTTTGCGTGCCGTCGAGCAGCGCGGTCAGCGTGAAGTTCAGCGTCTGGCTGGCGTTGGCTGCCAGGCTGCCGATGGCGCAGCTGACGGTGGTGATGCCGTTGCTGGTGCTCGCGCTGCAACCGGCCGGCCCGCTGACGTAGCTCAGTCCGGCTGGCAAGGTCAGCGTTAGCGTGGTGCTGGCCGCGCTGGATGGCCCGGCGTTGTGCACGAGCGCGCTCACCGTCACGCTGCTGCCCGCGCTCGGCGTGGCGTTGCTCGACGACACACCCACGCTCAGATCGGCGCGTGGCGCGGCGAGGCTCAAGCCGAGCGCCACGCCGCCCAGCGCGCCGTTCTTGCCATCCACCGCGATGCGATAGGTCTGCCCGGACGTGACGGCCAGCGTGACGCTGCTGGTGGTGCCCGCGCCCGCATCGTCGTTGCTGGCCAGCGTGGTCAAGGCGGACACCGACGTGCCACTGTACACGCCCAGCAGCGTGTCGAAATCGCTGCCGCCGGTGCTCACGGTCAACACGCCGTCGGCGGGCGCCGTCCAGCTCCACCACACCGAATGCCCGCCCGCCACCCCGGCGTGCAGCGGCTCGCCGCTCTCGCTGGTGGCGTTGTAGTTCCAGCCGCTTGCGGCAATGCTGCCGCCCACGCTCAGGCCGCTGAGGGCGGTGGCGCTGGCGAACGCGTCATTGGCCGGTGCGCCTTGCTCGGACACCAGGTCGAGCCGCGGGCGGCTCACGCCGTTGCGAGAGTCCGTCACGGTGGTGCTGCTCGTGAGCAGGCGCGACTCGGTGGTGCTCACCGTGTCTGACGAGAACTGCGCCTTCAGCACCGCCACGGCCCCCGCCACCATGGGCGACGCGAACGAGGTGCCGGCGATGTTGCTGCCGTTCAGGTTGTAGAAGGCGCCGGGCGCCCAGATGTCGAGCAGCGCGCTGCTGTCCGAGAAGCAGGTGACCTGGTCGGCGGCGGTGCTGCTGTCGGTGCAGGGCGCCCAGCTGATGGCGCCCCAGTTGGCGCTGTATACGGCGCCCACCGCGATCGCCTCGGTCACGCAGGCCGGGGCGCCGATGCCACCGCTGTAGCCGTCGTTGCCCGAGGCCGCCACCACCACGATGCCCTTGCTGCGTGCGGTCTTGATGGGCGACGCGAAGGCGTTGTTGGAGGTGGTGCAGGCGCTGGTGTGCTGCACGCTGTCGCCCAGGCTCATGTTGATGGCGACGATGTTGTAGGTGCTGCGGTTGCTGATGGCCCAGTTGATGCCGGCGATGATGTCCGACGACGTGGCGGTGCCGCCGTTGAACACGCCGATGGCCGCGATGCGCGCGTCGGGCGCCACCGCCAGCGCCACTTGCGACACCTCGGTGCCGTGGCCGATGTCGTCGAGCCCGCTGCCCGACGGCGGGCTCGATGTGCCGGTGGCCGTGTAGTAAGACGCCACGACCTTGCAGCCGCTGCCGGTGCCCGGCGCCGTGCACGAGCCGAGCCCGGCCTGGGTGTAGTCCACGCCGGTGTCGATGACGGCAATGGTCTGGCCCGACCCGGTGCGATGCATGGTGTTGGCGACCGGCGGCTGGCGCACCAGGGTCAGCGACGCATCGGTGTAGAGGTGGACGGGGCGGTCGGCAAACACCGCTTCCACGTCGGCGTGAGCCAGCAGGGCGTCGAGCGCGGCGGCATCACGCAACTCGAACGCGTTCATGGGCAGTTCGCTGAAGTCGTGCGTGCGGCGCCAGGCCTGGGCGCCGACGAGCTGGCTCAGCCGGCGCTCGACGGTCTGCTTGTGGCTGCTGCGGCGCGCGCGCGCGGCCTGGGCCGACTCAGCGCGGGGCGCGTCGCTGTCGCGGTATTGCACGATGACGCGCACGCTCGGGGCCGAGCCGGCCTCGGCGGTGGCGCGCAGCGCGGTGGCGAGCTCCGCGTCAACCAGCGTCGCGGCGGTGGACGCGCCCGCGCACAGCGCCATCGTCCATGCCACGGTCATCTGCCGGCATCGCTGCTGAATCGTCACCTTGCCTGCCTCCTGCTGCTCGCGCCAAATCCAGGCAAGTTACGGCGTGCGTGTGTCCCGGCCGTGACGCTGATGAGGCGGCGGGAGACGCGGGGTTCGGCGCGGCAGGTTGGCGCGAGCGGCCAATCGTTAACATTTGATGCACATTCGGGGGAAAGCCCTCGGGGCTGCGGGGCCGCTTTCGTTTGAATGGGCACGACACTCCAACGTTTTTTTCGCGTCCGATGGCGCATCAGTTCTTCGCAGCGTTTCATGCATATTTCTCCCGTTCATCTGATGACGTTGGCCACCACGCTCGATGTGGAAGGCTTCGACTCCGGGGCTGCGCTGCGCAGCTGCGGCATCGAGTCGCTCGACACCTTGAAAGAAGATGGCGAGTGGATCGACGTGGAGCTGTTCGATCGCATGATGGCCGCCGCGCTCGAGCTGACCGCCGACCCGGCCTTCGGCCTGGTGGCGGGCAAGAGCATCGCCCTGATGCGCTATGGCCCGATGGTGCCGCTGGTGCTGCCGTCGCCCTGCCTGCGGCAATCGCTGGCCGATGTGCGCCAGTTCGCGCCGCTGCTGCTGGAGCGGGCCGAGGTGGAGCTGGTCGAGAGCCTCTCCGCGGCCCGGCTCATGGTGCAGCCCGTGGTGCATGGCGGGGCGAGCCGGCACTTCCGCATGGAAATGGTGGCCACCAGCGCGACGCAGATGCTGCGCCTGGCGGGCGGCTCGAACGCCGACGTGCATCGCGTCGAGTTTCCGTATGACTGCGCGCCCGAACACCTGCCGCGCTACGTGGCCACGTTCGGGCCGCGCGTGAGCTTCGGTGCCCGCGAGTGCGCCATCCACTTCAATCCGGCCTTGCTCGACTCCCCGATGCTGACGCACGACCCCGTGGCCTACGTGGCCGCGCGCACGCGTGCCGAGTCGGCGCTGGCAGCCATGCGGGCGCGCTCCGACATGGCCGAGCGGGTGCGCCAGTGGCTGCTGTCGGCGTTCCCTCGGCAGCCCACCACGGCCGAGACGGCCGAGCATCTCAAGCTGAGCGAGCGCAGCCTGCGGCGGCATCTGGCCATGCTCGACGTGACCCACGCCGACCTGGCGCAAGAGTGCCAGCGCATGATGGCCGAGCGCCTGCTGGCCGATGGGCAGGTGTCGCTCAAGCAGGTCGCCGACACGCTCGGGTTCGCGTCGGTCAGCAGCTTCCATCGCGCTTTCCGCCGTTGGTCGGGACGGACGCCGTCCGAGTGGCGCGATCAGCGAACGAACGTGCCCGATTGATGGCGTTGTATCCCGCGTCCCCTTGATCGGGCGGCCGGGAAAGTCTGATCCATCGCGGTCAATAGATTGGTCATCTCGGCTATTGGTGCGCGGCGAGTCGATTTCTAGGATTCAGGCTTCATCACGATCCTAGGAGACCTTCATGTCCACGCTTGCTCGACGCCTCAAGGCCTGGTCGGCGGTTGCGGCCCTCAGCCTCACGCCCATGCTCGCCTCGGCCGGCTACTACAGCTGGGAGACCGTCACGGCCGACACCGCCACCGGCGCCGCGTGCAGCAACGGCACGCCCTATCGCTTCTTCGTCAACCGCGCCTTGTTCACCACCAAGACCGTGGTGGTGTTTGAAGGTGGCGGCGCTTGCTGGGAACAGAACGCCTGCAAGGGCATCTTCAAGGTCGGCATCCTGGGGGCGACCAACCCCAACGGCATCGCCGCCGATTACATGACCAACATCATCGGCTCGGTGGCCAACCAGGGTGCCGCGATGGGCGGCCTGATCACGCCGTTCTCGATGCGGCTCGATCCGTTCCAGTCGGTGCAGACGCAGAGCTGGAACATCGTCTACGTGCCCTACTGCACGGGCGACGTGCACACCGGCAACCAGGTCAACGTGTATGCCGACGCCGATGCGGCTAACCCGACAACCTTCTATCACCGCGGCTACCCCAACAGCAAGGCGCTGGCCGCGTGGCTGGGCAAGAACCTGCCGAATCAATCGCAAGTGCTGGTCACCGGTTTTTCGGCCGGCGGCGTGGGCTCGACCGCGGCCTACGATGCCATCCGCACCGCGATGAAGCCGAAGAAGTCGGCGCTGCTGGCCGACTCGGGCCCGCTGATGCAGGCTCCGCGTGACGGTTCGCCCAACGACTACCCGTCGGTGTTGCTGCACAACACGATCCGCGTGAAGTGGGGCTATGACGTGCCCAACGGCATCGCCACCGAGCTGATCGCCAAGTACCCGGGCAAGGGCGACATCAACAACCTCGGTTCGCTGACCACGGCTCTGGCGCAGGCCTATCCGCAAGACCGCATGAGCTTCGCGACCTTCCAGATGGACGGCATCTTCTCGGCCTTCTCGTACACGAAGTTCTTCCCCGAGATCGCCGCCGCGACGTCGGGCCCGACGCGTGACGCGCTGATCAACGCCAAGTGGGTGCCGGAAGTCCGCAATTGGGTCAACGCGCTCAAGCCGTACTCGAACGTGGGTTACTACATCCCTTACCAACGCGAGGTCATCAAGTCGCACACGCTGACGCTGATCACCTTCGGCGGCACCGCGATCAACGAGGCCAACATCAAGGACGTCGGCGCCGTGGCGGACAACCTCATCAGCGGCACCGGCACCCCGATCCGCGCCTGGGAAACCGCCAAGAACGCGCAGAACACGCCCAACAACAGCCTGTTCGATCAGCTGTCGTACTGGTTCTGGTCGAACATCGGCGGGCTGTGACGAGCGACGCTCGCATGCTGTTGCCCGGGCCGGGCGCTGCCCGGGCGGCGGCGCCCTTCGACTGCACCGATCAGGCCGTCGTGCCTGCGCGCAACGGCGTGCCGCAGCCGGCGGGCAACATCGCCGCGCTGTCCGGCCCGAGCCAGAGCAGCCGGGCCCTGGGCATGACGCGGGCCCACATCTTGAACGGCACCTTCGCGCCGGGCGAGAAGGTCAGCGAGCTCAAGCTTTGCGATCTGCTGGGCCTGTCTCGCACTCCCATTCGCGCCGCACTCCGGCAGCTGGAGTTCGAGGGGCTGCTCATGCAGCGCGACGATGGCGGTTTCGTCGTGCGTGCGTTCTCTGTGGCCGATGTGGAAGACCTCGTCGAAACCCGCGCGACGCTCGAGGGCCTGGCCGCGCATCGGGCCTTGCTGCGCGGCGTGTCGGCCGAGCAACTCGTGCAGGCGCGCGAGCTGCTGATGTGCCTCGACGCCATCCTGAGTCGCCCTCAACTGGACGCCTGCGCCGTGCAGGCCTACGCCGAGCGCAACCGGGCCTTCCACATGCTGCTCGGCGAGATGTCGGGCAGCGAGGTGATCCGGCGCCAGCTGCGCCAACTGACGTCCTCGCCGTTCGGCGACCCCAGCGCCTTCGTCCATGCCCGAGCCAGGATGCCGGCCGCGCACCTGGCCTTTCTGACCGCGCAAGAGCAGCACCGGCAATTCGTCGAAGCGCTGGCGAGCCGCGACACCCGGCGCGCCGAGGCGGTGCTGACGGAACACGCCCGCAGCGGGCGTCGCGCCCTGAGCCATGCCGTGGACACCCGGCGCACCGACCTGCTGTTGGGCGGCGGGCTCATCGTTCGACCGACTCTTGCTCCCCGCCTGCCCGACGCTTGACGCGCGATGCCGATTCCCCCTGGCGGGTGGGGCGACGGATGGAGCGCCGTTACTTCGTTGACACGAAATATTTTCAGAACGTAGCATGCCGGCTGTATGCAACCGACAGCCAAGAACCTCATCCTCGAACTGCTGATGGCCAGCAAGGACACACCCATATCGGCACGCGAGGCGGTGGTGGCCGGCAAGCTGTTCGATATCAGCGAGAACAACATCCGCGTGGCCCTGGTGCGGCTGTCGGCCGCGAGCCTGGTCGAGGCGTCGGGGCGCGGCGCCTACCAGTTGGGCGCCGGCGGCATCGATCTGGCGCATGAGGTGCAGGCGTGGCGTTCGGCGCTGGATCGGCTGCGCCACGACTGGACCGGCTCGTATGTCGTCGTGCATGGCGGCCTGCCGGCGCGCGTCGAGCGAACGGCGGTGCAGCGCGCGAACCGCGCCTTTCACCTGCTGGGCTTCGGCGAGCTCGAGCGCGGCCTGCACGTGCGCCCCGACAACCTCGACGGCGGCGTGGAGCCGCTCATGGATCGCCTGCGCATGCTCGGCCTGGGCACGAACTGCGCCGTCTTCGTGGCCAGCGAGTTCGACGTGCCCACGCAGGCCCGCGTGCATGCCCTGTGGGACACCAACGCCCTCAACGCCAGCTACCGCCGCACGCGTGACCAGCTCAATGCCTGGCTCGGGCGCGCCGACGAGCTGGAGCCCGACGTGGCGGCGCGCGAGTGCTTCCTGCTCGGGCGCAAGGCCATCCGGCAAGTGGTGTTCGACCCCTTCTTGCCGCACCCGCTGGTCGATGTCGATTTGCGCCGCGCCTTCTTCGACGCCGTGGTGCGCTTCGACCACGCCGGTCACCTGATCTGGCAGCGCTTCTTCGAGGCCAGCCTGGGCGGGCCGACCGGGGCCGCCGCCGCCCGCGTGCCGCTCGCGCACTGAGCGCGCCTCGCTCAACAGGCGCACCGCTTGACGCGAATCCGCTCTGCGTCCATGGCCTTTCTCGGTAGTCCCCATGAGGGGAAAGTCCGCTGACCGCATGAACCTCCGCGTGGAACAGTCCGATCGGTCGTGATCAGCGCGCAGCTGAACGACGGATGTCCCCGGATTGCTCTCAACGCACACAGGAGGTTTGCATGCCGTCTTCTGGTTCCGTCTTGCGCCGCATGTTGGCGGCCTCGTGTCTGGTGTTGACCATGCTCGCGAGCGCTCCCGCCGCGCAGGCTGCCTCCACCTATGCCAAGACCCAATACCCCATCGTGCTGGTGCATGGCTTCCTGGGGTTCAAGAGTGCCCTCGGCATCAGCTACTTCTACGGCGTGGCCGAGCGCCTGCGTGCCGATGGCGCCACCGTGTACGTGGCGCAGGTCAACCCGGGGCAGACCACCGAGTACCGCGGCGAGCAGCTCATTCAGCAGCTCAAGCAATGGGCGGCGCGCGATGGCGTCACCAAATTCAACCTGATCGGACACAGCCAGGGCGGCCCCACGGTGCGCTACCCGGCCGCCGTGGTGCCCGACATGATTGCCAGCGTCACCACCGTGGCCGGCGACCACCTCGGCAGCACGACGGCGGACGCCTGGGTGTCCGCCTTCCCGTCCGACAGCTGGGCCAACAGCCTGGCCACCGGCTTGCTGCGCGTGCTCAACGTGATCTACGGCGGCACCGACGCCAGCCAGACTGACGCACTCGCCGCGCTGAGCTCGCTCAACTCGGCCGGGCAGGCGCTCTTCAATGCCAAGTTCCCGCAAGGCGCGCCGACCACGCCGTGCGGCAGCGGTCCGGCCAAGGTCAACGGCATCGCGTATTACTCGGTCAGCGGCAACAAGGTGTTCACGAACTTCCTGGACATCCTCGACCCCATCATGGGCGTGGCGGCTCAGCCCTTCGGCTCCACGCCCAACGACGGTCTCGTCAGCGTGTGCTCGTCGCACTGGGGGCAGGTGCTGCGCGACAACTACCCCTGGAACCACATCGACGAGATCAATCATGTGTTCGGCCTGGTGGGCTGGGGCGCACCCGACCCCCTGGCCTTCTACTCGGCCATGGCCAACCGTCTGAAGATGTCGGGCTTGTGATGGGCGTGGCAGGCGGTCGTCCAGCCATCATGGTTGCAGACCGGACGCTCGATGCGCGGTGGCTCCGCCGGGGGGTGCCCGCCGCGCTGGTGTTGCTCGCCGCGGCCTGGTGGAGCATCAAGCTCTACGCCGGTGGGGGCGACGCGGCCGTGCTGGCGGCTCGCCCGAGCTGGAGCCTGATGGGCGCCGCGCCGGGGGGCGCATCGGCACCACCTCGACCGCTCGCGGCGGTGCGCGCCAAGGTGCTCGAGAGCGGCGTGCTGCAGGGCACGCAGGTCGCGGGCGACTGGGCGGTGGGGGCGGATGGCCGGCTGCACCCCAGCGTGGCGCTGCGTCAGCGCTTCGAGTACTACCTGCTGGGCTTGGGCGACGCCAGCCCGCAAGAGCTCCGCGCCCTGATCGAAGAAGAGGCGCGCGCCGCGCACGGCCCCAAGCTGGCTGCCGCCATCATGGCGATCTTCGACCAGTACTGGGCCTTGCGCATGCAGCAGCCGCGCTACCCCTTGAACCCGCTCGACCGCAGCACCTGGGGCGCTGCCCTGGCCGAGCAGAAGGCGGTGCGGCGCCAGTTTCTGGGGCCCGAGTGGGCGCAGGCTTTCTTTGCGGACGAAGAGGCTTACTTTGAGCAGACGGTGGCACAGGTCGATCACCCCGGTGGCGTCGACCGCTCGGTGGCGGGTGGTCAGCCCGTGCCGCAAATGGCGCCGGGCAAGGACGCCGCCTCGGTGCGGGCCGAGCGGGTGGCGCTGTATGGCGAGGCCGCCGCGCAGCGCCTCGAGCGGGCCGACGCGGAGTGGGCCGACTGGGAGCGTCGCCGGGATGCGGCGCAGGCCGAGTGGCGACGCTTGAGCAACGCGGCCGAGTTGTCCGCGCCCCAGCGCCAGCAGGCGATGGAGCAGTACGTCCAGGCGCACTTCAAGCTCGATGAACGCCTGCGGGTGCGTGCCTTGCTCGATCTGCGCTGACGCGTGGTGGCCGGGCGTGTCGGCGCCCGGGCCGAGGCTCAGTCGGCGCGCCCGTTGGGCGTGCGCCCCTGGCGGCGGAACTCGCTGGGCGTGAGCCCGGCCCAGCGCTTGAACGCGCGGGTGAAGCTGTGGCGGTCGGCAAAGCCCAGGCGCTCGCTCACCGTCTCGACGTCGGTCTGCTCGTGCGCCAGCCAGTCCGAGGCGAGGTTGAAGCGCGCGCGCGCCTGCACGTCGGCGAAGCGGTGTCCCTCATCTTGCAAGCGGCGTTGCAAGGTGCGCGGGTGCAGCTGGAAGCGCGCGGCCGTGCGCTCGATGCCCTGGCCGAGCAGTTGCGGGTTCTCGGCAAACACCTTGTAGAGCGCGTCCACCAGGCTGACCTTGCCATGGTTCTTCGAGAGGTATTCGTTTACCACCGACTCGGCCTGCTTGTGCAGCGACGGCGAGGCGCCCTTGAGCGGTGCGTCGAGCAGGGCGCGCCTGAACACCACGCAGTTGTAGGGCTGGTTCAGGCGGATCGGGCTCTTGAACAATTGCTCGTATTGCGCCAGCCGGGCGGGCGAGCCGTGCTTGAAGCAGATGCGCTCGGCCCGGGCTTCGTCGCCCACCAGGATGCGCGCGAACTTGTTGATCGAGGCGAATTCCATCTCGACCAGGTAGTCGGCGCCGGGCATGTCGGCCAGCCATTGCGACAGGGTCACGCGCAGCGCCGCCACGTCGTCGTGCTCCTCGACCGTCATGGTGCACAGCGGGATCAGCGTCTGCAGCCAGTCGAGAATGCGCAGCGAGTCGCGCAACGTGGGGCTGGTGGTGATGAAAGTGTCGATCGCGGGCAGGTTCTCGAAGGCGAACGCCTCGCCCAGCACGAACGGAAAGTGGTGCGGCGCATGGGTGTGCGCCACGCACTCGCGCATCAGCCACAACAGCGTGCTGGGGCGGATCATCGGGATCGCGTGCTGGCGGAGGTCGGCCTCGATGCCGGCGGCACGAAACAGGGGTTCGATGCTGAAGCCGCAGCGCACCGCAGCCTTGATCCAGGTGGCGGGCGCCAGAAACGGAATCAGATCGGTAGCGGCGGCACCTTCGCGGGCTTCGACATCGGATTTCATGTTGCGCACTGCACCAGCTGTACTGAATTGACTATTTTTATTTTCAAATAAACCACGTTCACGCCCCGATGACGACATGTGGGAGAAACCAGTACGCGACCCTTGAATGAGGGGCGCGCGGGAGCTCGCACGTATCCCGATGCGACACCCCGTTCTGGGTGGTAACCCTTGAGATCGGGCCGCCCGAACACTTGATCCAGGGCTGTTTGAACGGGGCGGTGCTCGCTACGATGAGGCTTGTTTGGTCGATCTTGCGGTGTCGGTTGCCGCGCTGACCTCGGGCGTCTGCGGGTGTGCAAGCCCAATTGGGGAGGCTCTCAGTCTTATGTGCGGCATTGCAGGTATCTTGAGTCGGTCACGGCCCGTGGCGCGTGAGTTGCTCGCCGCCATGATCGGCCGACTGCACCACCGCGGGCCCGACGGCCGCGGCTTTCATCTAGACGGCCCGATCGGCCTGGCCCATGCCCGCCTGAGCATCATTGATCTGGCGGGGGGCGATCAGCCCATCGCCAACGAAGACCGCAGCGTCTGGGTCGTCTTCAACGGCGAAATCTTCAATCACATCGAGTTGCGCGCCGAGCTGCTGGCGCGGGGGCATCGCTTCGCCACGCAGTCCGACACCGAAGTCATCGTGCACCTCTACGAAGAGCACGGCGACGACTTCGTGCAGCACCTCAACGGCCAGTTCGCCATCGCGCTGTGGGACGCCCGCCGCCAGCGCCTCGTGCTGGCGCGCGACCGCGTGGGCATCCGGCCCTTGTTCTACCACCAGGGGGCCGCCGGCCTGGCGTTCGCGTCAGAAGTGAAGGCGCTGTTCGCGCTGCCCGAGGTGCCGCGCCGGCTCGACGCGCATGCGCTTGGCGAGGTCTTCACCTACTGGGCGCCGCTGCCGTCGCACACGGTGTTCGAGGGCATCCAGGCGCTGCCGCCGGGGCACCGGATGGTGGTGGAGGGGGGCATGCCACGCATCGAGCGCTATTGGGACTGGAGCTTCCCGACCACGGCCCAGCCCGCCACCCGCTCGGCCGCCGACTACGCCGACGAGTTGCGCGCGCTGCTCATCGACTCGGTGCGCCTGCAACTGCGTGCCGACGTGCCGGTGGGCGCCTACCTGAGCGGCGGGCTCGACTCGTCCATCGTCACGACGCTGATCAAGCATTACACCGACGTGCCGCTGCGCACCTTCTCGCTCACCTTCGAAGACGAGGAGTTCGACGAGAGCGCCTACCAGAACGAGCTGGTCGCCTACCTCGGCACCGAGCACACGGCCTTGCGCTGCAAGCGCGGCGACATCGCGGCGGCCTTTCCGCGCGCCATCTGGCATGCCGAAAGCCCCATCGTGCGGACTGCCCCGGCGCCGCTGATGCTGCTGGCCGGCCACGTGCGATCGGCCGGCTACAAGGTGGTGCTGACGGGCGAGGGCGCCGACGAAGTCTTTGGCGGCTACGACCTGTTCAAGGAAGCGCGCATCCGCCGCTTCATGGCGCGCGCGCCGCAGTCCAAGATGCGCGGCCACCTGATCGACCGGCTCTACCCCTATCTCAAGCACTCGCCCGCCGCCAGCCGCGTGATGGCGCAGCGCTTCTTCGCCGAAGGCAGCGAGCACCTGGGGCAGCCGCACTTTGCGCACGGCCCGCGCTGGGCCACCACGCGCCGCGTCTGGCAGTTCTTCACGCCCGAGCTGCGCGCGCAGCTGGGCGGCACCGATCATCTGGCCGCCATCGCCGAGCACCTGCCGGCCGAGATCGGCCAATGGGCGGCGCTCAATCAAGACCAGTACATCGAAGCGCACACGCTGATGTCGGGCTACCTGCTCAGCTCGCAGGGCGACCGCGTGGCGATGGCCGAATCCATCGAAGGGCGCTTCCCCTTCCTCGACCACCGCCTGATCGAGTTCGCCAACCGCCTGCCGCCGCGCTACAAGCTCATGGGCCTGACTGAAAAATACCTGCTCAAGCACGCCATGCGCGGCCTGCTGCCCGAGGGCATCCGCACCCGCACCAAGCAGCCCTACCGCGCGCCCGACAGCGCCAGCTTCTTCGAGGGCGGCGAGCCGGTGGACTACGTGGCCGATCTGCTCAGCGAGGCGCGCCTCAAAGATGCCGGCTACTTCGACCCCGTCGCCGTGAGCAAGCTGATGGCCAAGTGCCGCGCCGGTCGGGCCATCGGCTTTGGCGACAACATGGCCTTCGTGGGCGTGGTGTCGACCATGCTGCTGCACGACCAGTTCATCGCGTCGAATGCACCCGCCGCGCCCGCTGCCGAGGCGCCGGCTTCGGTTGCCGCGCCGCTTGCCGCCACGGTTTGATCGGCCATCATGTTGTTGCATCACTTTTTTGAAGACACCGCCCGGCGCCTGCCCGACCGCGTGGCGCTGGTGGCCGACGGCCAGCGCCACACCTGGGCGCAGCTCGATCAGCGCGCCAATCAGTTGGCGGCCACGTTGCAGCAGCACGGTGTGCGTCGCGGCGACCGCGTGGCGCTGTTCCTCGACAACTCGGTCGAGATGGTGGTGAGCGTGTGGGCGGCGCTGAAGGCCGGCGCGGTCTTCATGCCGATCAACCCGCTGACCAAGCACGACAAGCTCGCCTACCTGCTGAACGACTCGCGAGCCAGCGCGCTGATCTCGCAAGCCACGCTGGGCCCGGTCTGGCAGCACGCCTTGAGCGCCAACACGACGGTGCACACCGCGCTGGTCGTCGGGCTCAAGGACGCGGCCACCGAGCGCGTGCTGCCATATGGTGATACGTCGGCTGATGCGGGCAAGGCGGCGCCGCGCGACCCCGGTCTGATCGACCAGGATCTGGCCGCGATCATCTACACCTCGGGCTCCACCGGTGACCCCAAGGGCGTGATGCTGACGCACCTCAACATGGTGTCGGCCAACCGCTCGGTGAGCACCTACCTCGGCTTGCGCGAGAGCGACGTCGTCTTGTGCGCGCTGCCGCTGGCGTTCGACTACGGCCTCTACCAGGTGCTGATGGCCGCCCGCGTGGGTGCCACGGTGGTGCTGGAGCGTTCGTTCACCTTCCCCGTCAAGGTGCTGGAGACGATGACGCGCGAGCGGGTCACCGTGTTCCCCGGCGTGCCGACGATGTTCTCGATGCTCATGGCCATCAAGACGCTGGCCGAGCACGATCTGACCACGCTGCGCATGATCACCAACACGGCGGCGGCCTTGTCTGAAGAGCACATCCGCCAGCTACGCGCACTGTTCCCGCAGGCCACGCTGTTCTCGATGTACGGTCTCACCGAGTGCAAGCGCGTCACCTACCTGCCTCCCGATCAGCTCGACGTGCGCCCGACCAGCGTCGGCCGGGGCATGCCCAACGAAGAAGTCTGGCTCGTCGACGAGGCCGGTCAGCGTCTGCCCAACGGCAGCACGGGCGAGCTGGTGATCCGCGGCTCGAACGTGATGCGCGGCTATTGGGAGAAGCCGTATGAAACGGCCAAGCGCTTGCGTGAAGGCTCCAGCGTCGGCGGGCCGGCCGGCGAGATGGTGCTGCTGTCGGGCGACCTGTTTCGCACCGATGCCGAGGGCTATCTCTACTTCGTGTCACGCAAGGACGACATCATCAAGAGCCGCGGCGAGAAGGTCAGCCCGCGCGAGGTCGAGAACGCGTTGCACGCGCTCGATGGCGTCTACGAGGTGGCCGTGGTCGGCGTGCCCGACGAGCTGCTCGGCCAGGCCGTCAAGGCCTTCGTGGTGCTGAAAGACGGCGTCCACTACACCGAGCGCGAGGTGATCAAGCATTGCCTGGGGCACCTTGAGAGCTTCATGGCTCCCAAATACGTCGAGTTCGTCGAGACCCTGCCCAAGACCGACACGGGCAAGATCAAGAAGACCGGCCTGTCGTGATTTCCAGTTTCATTTTTCAGAGAGTTTGATCGTCATGTCCAGCATCAAAGAGCAGGTTCGCGCCTACATCACCGACAACTTCATCATGGGCTCCGACGGCGTGCAGTTCACCGACGCCGATTCGCTGCTCGAGATGCACATCGTCGACTCCACCGGCTTTCTCGAACTGATCCTGTTTCTCGAAGAGACCTTCGGCATCCAGGTGGCCGAAGAAGAAATGGTGCCCGAGAACCTCGACAGCCTGAACGCCATCGAGGCCTACGTCGGCCGCAAGAAGGCATCCTGATCATGACCCTCACTGCCGACGTGCTGGCGTTGACCGCCGAGCAGTGCGACGCCGAAGTGGCCCGCATTGGCCGCCACTTCATCGAGAGCCTGCGCCGTTTTCACAAGCGCGGCGTGGTGCTGGGCTTGTCGGGCGGGGTGGACAGCTCGGTGTGCGCCGCGCTGGCCGTCAAGGCTCTGGGGCCGAAAAAGGTGTTCGGCCTCTTGATGCCCGAGCGCGACTCCAAGAGCAGCAGCGCCGACCTGGGCCAGGTGGTGGCAGAACAGCTGGGCATCAGTTGGCAGCTCGAAAACATCGGCCCCACGGTGGAGGCCATCGGCTGCTACCGATGGCGCGACGAGGCGATGCGCGTGGTCTTCCCCGACTACACCGAGGCCTGGAAGAGCAAGATCGCGATTGCCGGCGGCGTTGATGGGCGCATCAACTTCTTCAAGCTCATCGTGCAGTCGCCCGACGGGCAGATGCATGAGGCGCGGCTCAACCTGCGCGAGTACCTGCAGATCGTGGCGGCGACCAACTACAAGCAGCGCATCCGCAAGACGGTCGAGTACTTCCATGCCGACCGCCTCAACTACGCGGTGATCGGCACGCCCAACCGGTTGGAGTACGACCAGGGCTTCTTCGTCAAGAACGGCGACGGCGCGGCGGACATCAAACCCATTGCGCATCTGTACAAGACCCAGGTCTACGCACTCGCGCGCCACCTTGGCCTGCCCGAGGCCGTGTGCACCGCGGTGCCCACCACCGACACCTACAGCCTGCAGCAAGGGCAGGACGAGTTCTACTTCGCGCTGCCCTATCAGCAGATGGACCTCGCCCTGTGGGCACACAACCACGGGCGCCCGGCGGCCGAGCTGGCGCAGGCGCTGGGCCTGAGCGAGGCGCAGGCCCGGCATGTGTACGCCGACATCGACGCCAAGCGCCGCGCCACGGCCTATCTGCATGCCCGTCCGGCGCTGGTCGAGCCGGTCACGTCGATCACCGACTGAACATCACAACGTGGACATCAACACCACCCTGAGCCTGGCGCTCACCGCTGCCGATTCGCGCAGCATCGGCGATGCCGGCCGCGCCCGCTTCGCCAAGCTGCTCGCACACCTTGAAGGCGCGCTGCACATCCTGCCCGACAAGCCCGAAGAGACGCCGGCGGCCGCGCTGCGGGCGCTGTGGCATCTGGCGTCGGGCCGCGCGCTGTCCGTCGAGGCCGCGTGCGACGAAGTGCTGCCCGAGCTCGACACCGTGCAGCGCATCGACCTCGAAGACCTCATCGCGCGGCGCGTCAGCGGCGAGCCGCTCGCCTACATCACGAACCGTCAGCGCTTCATGGGGCTGGACCTGCTGGCCGGCCCGCAGGCCTTGATCCCGCGTCGCGAAACCGAGCTGCTCGGCCGCGCCGTGGTGGACAAGCTCAAGAGCCTGGCCGACGAGCATGCCGACGTGGCCGCCATCGACGTGTGCACCGGCTGCGGCAACCTGGCTTTGGCGATGGCCCACTACGAGCCGCGCGCCATGGTCTACGGCGCCGACCTGTCGGAAGACGCGATCGGGCTGGCGCAGCGCAACGTGCACTTTCTCGGCCTGCAAGACCGCGTGCAGTTTCGGTGCGGCGACCTGCTGGCGCCGTTCAACGAGCAGGCCTTTTATGGGCGGGTCGATCTGCTGGTGTGCAACCCGCCGTACATCTCGTCGGGCAAGCTCGAAACGCTGCCCAGCGAGATCATCGCCTACGAGCCGCGCCTGGCTTTCGATGGCGGGCCGTTCGGCGTTCGCATCTTGCAGCGCCTGATGCGCGAGGCGCCGCGCTACCTGCGCTTCGGCGGCTGGCTGGCCTTCGAGGTCGGCCTCGGGCAAGGGCCGGCGATCCAGCAGTGGCTGGCCAAGACCGGTGGCTACGACTGCAGCGAAACCGTTGAAGACGAACACGGCCAGACGCGTGTCGTGATGGCGCGCGTGGCCAGTTGAGTCCGCCCGCTCAGCGAGTGTCCTGGAGGGCGACGTCGGCGGGGCGGTGCCGCAGCACCTGCGCGTAGGCCCACGCCAGCCACAGGCCGAGCGGCAAGTCGGTCAGCATGATCGTGAGGTTGGGCAGCGTGGCCCAGCCGGTTTCTGGGCGCAAACAGCCCGCCACAAAAAAGCCGAATCCACAGGCTGACGAGGCGAACTTGGCCACCACCAGCGGCACGGCCATGTCGGCCCAGCGTGCCGGGTTGCGCCACAGCATCCAGCTCAGGGTGCTGATGCAGTACATCATCGACGCGGCCAGGCTCAGCCAGAACGGCCCGGCATCGCGCGCCAGCGGCCAGCTCGGCAGCAGCTGTGCGGATACGGCATTGAACACGCCGATGAGTTGCGACGGCGCGAACACGAACACCTGCACCGCGCCGAGAAACATCACGGTGTAGACCAGGCCGGTGAGTTGCAGGCGACGCAGCGCGGTGGCGAGTGCGGGGGCGGTGGTGGTGTTCATGGTGTGCGGAAGCGGTCGGTTCGATGCGTGATGTGGCGGGCGCGTCAATGGCGGCTGCTGCGGCCCTGGCGCGCAATCAGGCCCTGCGCGGCGAGGCTCGAAAACGCCATGATGCTGATCTGCGGGTTCACGCCCAGGCTGGTCGGGAAGATGCTGGCGTCGGCCACGTAGAGGCCTTGCGCGTCATGGCTTTCGAGCTGGGCGTTGACAACGCTGCGGCGCGGGTCGTCGCCCATGCGGCAGGTGCCCATGGGGTGAAAGGCCACCAGCTCCAGCTCGCTGGCGCGCAGGCGGCGCTGCTCGATGGCGCGGGCTTGTTCCACGGTGGTGACCGACGGCAGGCCGTGGATCGGCGGCAGCACCTCGCGGGCGCCGGCCGCGAGGTAGATCTCGCAAGCGCGCGCCACGCCCTTGGCGAAGGCGGCGGTGTCGGGGCGGTTGAGGCTGTAGGTGATGAGCGGGCGACCGGCCGGCCCGGGGCGCACGCGGCCAGCGCTGGTGTCGCTCACCATCACGCCAAACCCGGCCATGTGGCGGTAGCGGTGCATCAGGTTCTTGAGCCGCTCGCCAAAGGCCGGCAGGGCAATCGACAAGAAGCCCGGCGGCACCCAGAAGCCTTCCATCAAGATGCCGTCGTCGGCGAACTCGTCGACCAAGTAGCTTTGCGGCACACCGTGCCAGCTCTCGACGGGCTCGTCGAACAGGCCGACCACCTTGGCGCAGGGGTGCAGGCGCAGGTGCTTGCCGACGTCGCCCGAGCGGTTGGCCAAGCCTTGCCGCAGCAGCAGGTCGGGCGTGCCGATGGCGCCGCAAGCCAGCACCACCACGGGTGCGTCGACGCGCAAGGTGCCGCGCGGGGTGCGGGCGTCGTCGAGCAGCACGCCGTCGATGCCGGTGGCGCGGCGGCCGTCGGGGCTCAGGCGCACGCGACTCATGCGGGCCGACGTGAACACCTGCGCACCGGCTGCCAGAGCTTGCGGCACGTAGTTGAGGTTGGTGCTTTGCTTGGCACCGTTCGGGCAGCCCCACACGCACACGCCGGCGCCTCGGCAGTCGCGGCGGTTGCCGCGCAGGGGGCGCCCTGAGTAGCCCAGGCGTTGCGCGCCCAGGGCGAACAACTGGTTGTTGCGCCCCATCAGCTCGATGGGCGTGTCGGCCACGTGCAGCGTGCGCTCCACCTCGTCGAAGTGCGGCAGCAGGTCGGCGTAGCGCAGGTCACCCAGGCCGACGGTGCGCTGCCACTCGTCGAACAAGGTTTCGGGGGTGCGAAAGCAGGTGCCGGAGTTGATGAGCGTGGTGCCGCCCACCGCCACGCCCAGGGGCAGCGGAATGGGCGGCGTGCCGAGCGTGGCGGTGAGCGAGAGGTCGCGATACAGCTCGCGCGTGGCCGTGATCGGGTCGCCTTGGAAGTCGTGCTGCGTGTAGTGTCGGCCTTCTTCGATCACCACCACGCGCCAGCCGGCACGGGCCAGTTCGCGGGCCATGGGCGCACCGCCGGCGCCCGAGCCCACGATCACCACATCGGCTTGCACGTGCAGCGTCGGGCCCAGCGTGCGGGTGTCGATCAGGCCGGCGGGCGGCGGGGTGGCGCAGCCCGGTTCGGGCGTGAGTGGGGTGCGTGCATTCATGGTTGCTCCAGCGCCGGCAGCACGCCGGGGGCTTGGCCGGGGCCCACGCCCAAGGCGCGCAGCACGCGGGGGTCTTGGTAGAACGGCACCAGCACCAGCAGCGACACCACTTGCAATGCGCTGCGCAGCGTCGGCAGACGGCTGGTGCGCCAGCCATCGATCACGCGGGCCTGTTGCGCGGCGCTCAGGCGCGTGAAGCGCCGGGGCACCGGCTGGCACCACAGCCAGCCCAGGCGCTCCAACAGGTGCAGCGTGCCTTTCATCAGCCAGCGGGCGTGGGGCGGGGCATCGGCCACGAAGCGCTGCGCAAAGGCGAGCACGTCCACATCGGCATGGCTCAGCGCGATCGGGCCGCCGACCGGCAAGAGCACGGCGGCCAGGGCGCGCAACACGGTGCTTTCGTGGTCGCTGAAGCGGGGTGGCGTGGGCATGGTGGACTCGGCGGGCGGCGCGATCAAGCGCCGAAGCGCACGCCGTGATCGGCGCTGCGGGTCAGCACCTCCAGCGCGGCTTGGCGCGCGGTGGTGAGGCGGGCGACGACGCGGTCGCGGTGGTCGAGCAGGCGCAGCTCGCCGCTGGCCAACTTGCTGTTGAGGCAGTAGGCGGTGGAGCCGTCGGGGTTGCCGTAGTGCAGGCAGATGAAGTCGTCGCGCGGCGCGTCGAATTCGCCAACCAAGGCGTGATCGTCGCCATCGAGTCGGAACTGCCAGCGCTGCAGGCCGATGCTCACCGGGCGGCTGACCATCGAGCGCCGGCGGTTGAAGGCGTGGCGGTGGCCGTCCAGGCTCAGGTGCGCCACCGACAGCACGGGCGTCACCCAGCAGCCGAGCTTGATCCGCGTCGAAAAGCCTTCAAAAAAGGTGTCCTCGCCAAAGCCGTCGAAGGCCGAGCAATGCGCCCAGGCATAGGACCACGCATGCTCGGCGCCCCAGTTGTGGCCCAGCGTGCCGGGGGCGTCGTGCACGGTGAAGCGTTCGCCGTTGAGGTGGATGCTGCCGTCGAAGCGCGAGGCGGGGTGGGGCGCGAGGATCTTCGACTTGGGCAACTTGCGCTCATACATCCAGGCCCAGGGCAGGTGCACCAGCGGTGCGGCACCGGGGGTGAAGCGCAAGTCCCAGTCGATGTGGTCGGTGTGGGCGGCGCCATCGCGCTGCACGCTGAGCGAGCCTCGCGTGCCGTCCGGCGTGAGCTCGCAGCCGGCGATGCGCAGGTGGATATCGTCGTTGACGATCACGCCACCGGTGAGCGGCACGCTGGCCTTCCAGGCGCGGGTGCGGCTCGGGTCGTCCATGTCGAACCACACGGCCCACACCTCGGCCAGCGGCTCGCCGTGCAGCGGCGCCAGAAAGGTGAACTTGAACCACGCCGCAAAGCGCTGCGCCGGGCTGTTGAGCTTGAGAAAGTAGCTCTCGACGTGGCCGCGCTGCCCGGCCTGCCAGCGCACCCGGGTGCCATTCGGCAACCCGTTCGGGTCGGGGGCGGCAGCGCCGTCGGGAGGCGATGACGCAGGGGGGCGCAAGGGTTGCTGCATGATGATCGACTGCCGCGCCGGGTTCGTTTGCGAAAACCGGGGCGGGCTGATACATTGAACAAATCGTTTAATTGTTCAAATTCTAGAAACAGGCCCCCGCGTTTGTCCAGCGGGTGGATCACAGGGGTATCCCGTTGGCAGGTGGTAATAGACGCGAGCAGATCTTGCAGACGGCCTTGCAGCTGTTTGCAAGATATGGCTACAAAAAGACGACAGTTGAAGACATTGCGGGCGCTTTGGGGCTGACCAAGGGCGCGCTGTACCTCTACGTCAAGAACAAGCAGGATCTCTTCGAGAAGACCGCCGCCTGGGCGCTGGGCGAGTGGCAGCAGCATGTGCGCGACGCCGCGATCGAGGTCAGCGGCCCCGAACAGCGCCTGCGGGCGATGGCGCTGTCGGCCTTCGAGTACCTGCTGGGGCACGACGAGCTGCTGGCGCTCATCCATGCCGACACCGATTTCTACGCCGATCTCGTCGTCAAGGAGCCCTTCGCGTCCATCCACCGCGACTCGGTGGCGATGATGGAAGGCGTGCTCGCCGAAGGCGTCGAGACGGGGGTGTTCCTGCCCGTGGATCGGGCGGCGGTGGCCGATGCGCTGTTTTCGCTGTACCTGGGTTTCATCGCGCAGACCCGCATGAGCTGGCCGCGCGAGCTGCTCTTGTCGCGCTATCGAACCATGCTGGATCTGATGTGCGCGGGGCTCGTCGCCAAATCGGCGAAAATGGAGCCATGAACAAACCCGTAACGACTCAAATCAACGACGATGGTCTGCGTTATCGCTCCAAGGCGGGCGGTTCGCCGTTTGGCAAGGCGGCCAACACGCGGTCCTGCTTCAAGTGCGGCCAGCATCGCCCGATGGACGCGCTGCAAACCAAGCGCATCCTGGGCCGCGTCGAGATGATCTGCAAGCCGGCCTGCGGCGAGCGCGGCTGACGCGTCAGGCGGGCAGGGAGGCCGGCCATGACGGATGTGTCGCCCGCGCCTGCCACGGCGCCTCGATACACGGTTCGCCCGGCGAACGCGGGTGCCGAGCGCGACACCATCATCGAGCTCTGGCGCGACAACATCGGGGCGCCCGATGCGCTGGCGGCGAAGTTCCAGTGGTATTACGCCGAGCACCCCGAGGGGGCGCCGACGGTCCTGCTGCTGTGCCATGGCCCCGAGGCGCAGCCGGTCGGCGTGGCCGCCAACGGCGGGCGCCGCATGCGGCTGGGTGAACAAGCCGTGCGGGCCGGCATCCGCGTCGATCTGGCGGTGGACGCGGCGCATCGCACGCTGTTCCCGGCGTTGCAGTTGCAGCGGGCGGTGCGGCAGTCGGGCATGGATCAGTTCGACGTGCTCTACGGCTTGCCCAACACCAAGGCCGTCAAGGTGGTGGAGCGCATCGGCTTCACCCAGCGCCATGATTTCGTGCGCTATGCCCGCGTCCTGCGCTGGCGAACCTACCTGGCCCGCGTGATGCCGTCCTGGCTGGCCGCGCTGGCGGCCCCGGCGGTGAACGGTCTGCAACGAGCCCGCACCTGGGCGCGCCTGCTGCGGCTGCGCGGGGTCGATGCCGTCTGGCTGGATCAGGCCGACGCGCGCTTCGACGACCTGTGGCAGCGCACGGCCTGGCCCGGCGTGCTGATGGGCGCGCGCGACAGCCGTTTCCTGAACTGGCGCTTTGTCGCGCGGCCGGCCGGGGCGGCGCGCTTCCTGGCCCTGGTCGAGCGCGGCACCGAGCGCCTGCTGGGCTACGCCGTGTGCGACTTCGATTTCGGCGCGGCTGCATCCACGGTCGCGGTGCGCGATTTTCTGGTCGATGCTCGCTCGCCGCGAGAGGCCCGGCCGTTGCTGGTGCAACTGCTGCTGCGGGTGCAGCGGCAAGCCGATCGCGCCGGCTGTGCCACGGTGTCGCTGTCGTTCTTCGGCCACCCGGACGTGCGCGCGGCGCTGGCCGAAGCCGGCTTTGCGCCACGCGAGTCCAGCCCGGTGTTCGTGGACATGGCCGCCCCGCATGCCGAGCGGCTCGGCGCCTTCGACTACTACTTCACCGGCGCCGACGAAGACCAGTGATTCGACGGCGCCGACTTGTCCGGGCTCACTCGGGCAAGTGGATCAGGCGCGTGTTGTAGTTGTATTCGAACACCTCGCCGTGGCGGCCCCACTCGATGGCCACCTTCAGCACCTCTTCGGCCTCGGGCGCATCCATGCCCTCGCGCAGCAGCTTCAGGAAGGGCTTCTCGGGCAGCTCGCCCGATTCTTCTTGTTCGAGGCTGTGGCGGATGTGCGCCGCCAGCGGCACGCGGGCCAGCAGTTGGCGGCCGAACAGCAGCTTGCGCTGGGCGTTGTCGCTCTCGACGTAGCGCTGGCCGAGCGCCGTCATGCTCAGGTCGCCACGCTCGACCTGCGCGAAGTCGAGTAGCGCCAGCGCGCTGGCCACGGGCAGCAGTTCGTCGTCGGTGAGCTCGGTGTCCTCGGCCAGCTTGGGCAGGTCGGCGCGGCCGTTGAAGGGGTCGCCGTGCAGCAGTTCGAGAATGGCCTCCATGCGGCTGATGTCGGCCAGCGGCAGGCGGTCGGCCAGGTTGAGGCGCGGGGCCTCGCCGCCGCTGCGGCCGGCGCGGCCCGAGCCGGCGGTCATCAGGGCGTAGACCTCGTCGATCAGGGCGCGCACCTCGCGGCTGTCGGCGTTGCGCGGGCGCGGCAGGCCGATCTTCATCTGAAAGCGCACGCGGCCGGGGTCGCTGGCGAAGATCAGCACGCGGTCGGCCATCATCACGGCCTCTTCGATGTTGTGCGACACCACGAGGATGCCCTTGGTCGGCATCTGCCCGCCGTCCCACAGCTCCAGGATGTCTTCGCGCAGCCGCTCGCCGGTGAGCACGTCGAGCGCCGAGAAGGCCTCGTCCATCAACAGCACCTCGGGTTGCACGACCAGTGCCCGGGCGATGCCCACGCGCTGGCGCATGCCGCCCGACAGCTCGCGCGGCAAGGCGCCTTCGAAGCCCGACAGCCCGATCAGTTCGATCGCCTTGGTGGCGCGCTCGGCACGCTCGTCGGCGCTCACACCGCGCGCCTCCAGGCCCAGCTCGACGTTCTGCTGCACCGTGAGCCACGGGAACAGCGCGAACGATTGAAACACCATGCTCACGCCCCGCGCCGGGCCGTAGAGCGGCTGCCCGCGGTAGGTGACGCTGCCGGCGTCGGCGCCGATCAGGCCGGCCATGATGCGCAGCAGGGTCGACTTGCCCGAGCCCGACTGGCCCAGCAGCGCAACGATCTCGCCCTCGCGCAGCGTGAAGTCGACGTCTTGCAGCACGGCGCGCGGGTTGCCGTCGGCGCGGCGGAACGATTTGCCGACCGCCTTGAGTTCGAGGATGGGGGTGTTCATGCGTGGCCCCTTAGAAATGCATGCGGTCTTCGGCCAGCTGATACAGCCGGCGCCAGACGAAGTGGTTGAGTCCCATCACGAAGATGCACATCACGCCGATACCCAGCGCGATGCGCGGGAAGTCGCCGATCGCCGTCATGTGGGCGATGTAGCTGCCGATGCCGTCGGCCTGCAAGGTGGTGTCGCCCCAGGTCACGTACTCGGACACGATGCTGGCGTTCCACGAGCCGCCGCTGGCCGTGATGGCGCCCGTGACGAAGCTCGGGAACACGGCGGGCAGCAGGTAGCGCTTCCACTTGAGCCAGCCGGTCAGGCCGAAGTTCTGCGCGGCGTAGCGTAGCTCGGTGGGCACGCCCGAGGCGCCGGCGATCACGTTGAACAGCAGATACCACTGCGTGCCGAAGATCATCAGCGGCGACAGCCAGATGTGCGGGTTGAGGTGCAGCTTGACGATCACCACCACCGCCACCGGGAACATCAGGTTCGCCGGAAAGGCCGCCAGAAACTGCGCGACCGCCTGCGTGCGCGCCGCCACCTTCGGGTTCATGCCCAGCCACACGCCCACCGGCACCCACACCAGCGCCGCCAGGGTGATCAGCACCAGCACGCGCAGCAGGGTGTAGCAGCCGAGCACGAACACATGGCCCACCTCGGCCCAGCCGACCTCGGTGTGAATGAAGGTGATGAGCCGCCAAGTGGCGAACAGCACCAGCGCCGCGACCAGGGCGTCCCAGGCGCGCTCGAAGCCCACGTGCAACGACTGCTGGCGGGCGCGGATCGAAGTGCCATCGAAATCGCGCTTGAACCACACGAAGCTGCGATCGAGCAGGCGCCCCAGCGCGGTGCCCCACTGCTGCAGGCGCTCGGTGCGGCGCAGCCACACCAGCAGCCACGACTGCTGCGTCGTCTCGCCGCCGGTTTCCTCGAAGCGGAACTTGTCGGCCCAGGCCAGCAGCGGGCGGAAGAACAACTGGTCGTACAGCAGCACGCCGACCAGCATGGTCAGGATGGCCCACGCGATGGCGCCCATGTCGCGCGCCTCGATGGCGGTGGCGATGTAGCTGCCGATGCCCGGCAGCTTGATGTTCTGGTTCGACACCGAGATGGCTTCGGAGGCCACCACGAAGAACCAGCCGCCCGACATCGACATCATCATGTTCCACAGCAGCGCGGGCATGGCGAAGGGCATCTCCAGCCGCCAGAACTTCTGCCAGCCCGAGAGCTGGAACACCCGCGCGGCTTCGTGCAGCTCGCCCGGCACGGTTCGCATCGACTGATACAGGCTGAAGGCCATGTTCCAGGCCTGCGAGGTGAAGATCGCGAAGATCGCCGCGCATTCGACGCCGAACAGGTTGCCGGGGAACAGCGCGATGAAGCCCGTCACGGTGATCGACAAGAAGCCCAGGATCGGGATGGACTGCAGGATGTCGAGCATCGGCACCAGCACCTTCTCGGCGGCGCGGAACCTGGTGGCCAGGGCGGCGAAGGCGCAGGCGAACAGCAGCGACCAGGCCAGCGCGATGAACATGCGCAAGGTGGTGCGCAGCAGGTAGTAGGGCAGCGCGGTGGGGTCGAGCGAAACGAGCAGCGGGGCACCGACCTGATACGGGTGCGTCATCTGCGCGGCGCCGTAGGCCAGCAAGACGAGCAGTGCCAGCACCAGGGGCAGCAGCGCCCAGTCCCAGCGGTTGCCGCCCGCTTCCATGACTTGGCGCGGAAAGAAATGTCGGTTGCGGTTCATCGCGGTCCAGGGCTTGCGTCTGACGAGTGCCGGTGCGTTACGCCGGCGGCCTGTCGGCATTCGACCAGGCTGGCGCTGCGGGCCGCAAGGCTACCCCGGCAGACTGACGGCAGTCTGTCGATCGAGACCGGGGCGGCTCAGCGCTGATGCAGGCGCAGGCTTTCCTCGACCGCGTCGAGCTGCTTCAGCAAAGGCCAGTCGGGGCTTTGCGCCGGCTGATTCGCGGCGGCCAGCACCATCGCGGTCGTCACCATCTTGCCTTTGGTCGATACGCCGACCTTGCTGTACGAGATCGAGGTGGTGCGCCCGTTGTAGACGAACTCCTGCTTGAACCAGAACCAGTTCTCGTCCCAGCACTGCAGGCTGGTGTGGAGCTGGAAGCGCTGCATCAGCTTGAGCGGGTGGCGGTTGCGGATGATGGCCTGACGCGAGCGCGGCCCCCAGCCCCTGCGCGCCATGGTCGGGATCAGGCCGGCGCGCGCGATGAAATCGAAGCGGCCGATGTCCATGTAGGCGTGGTAGCGGTCGTTGGTGACCTGGGTGACGTCCACGTCGTTCGGCCACACGACCAGATTCACGACGGACGTATCGAAGACGCCGATTCGGGAGCGGAAGAAAAGGGCGTGGATCAATGTGATCAACATGCGCAGGCGCAGTCGCATCGTCAGGCTTTCGTGCTGGCCCACGCGGCCAGGCTGGTGTGCGGAAAACGAATCAGGCGGCGGGCGTGCCGCGGAACCTCAATCTGGTCGGGGCGAACACTCTGACCGGTGCCGGTTCAGCGAGGCGCTGCGACAAGCTGGTTGCGGCCACCCTCCACCCTCGGCCGAGCCCGCAGTGTATACGCTGAATGTGTAGGCAACGTGACTCGGCGGGGCTCGGGCGTGCGCTAGTTTGCGGCCTGCTCGACGCGCGCGGCCAGGTGGGCCAGGGCCTCGTCGACCTGATCGACCAGCACCAGGCACAGGTCGCCCGGCTGCAGGCGGTCGAGCGCCCGGTCGATGGCGATGAACTCGCCGTAGATCTCTTCGACGTGGCGGGTGCGCGCGGCGTCCTTCAGGCCTTCGCGCAGCAGCGCGATCACCTCGCCGTCGGCGCGACCGCGCTGGCAGGCGTCCTGGAACAGGATCACGTCGTCGAACGCGCCGCCGAGGATGGCGGTCTGCTCGCGGATGTCGTCGTCGCGGCGGTCGCCCGCGCCGCTGATCACCACCGAGCGGCGGTGGGCGGGCATCGCTTCGACGGCCGCCACCAGCGCGCGCATCGCGTCGGGGTTGTGGCCGTAGTCGGCGATCACGGTCGCGCCGCGGTAGTCCATCACGTTGAAGCGACCCGGCGCGTTGTCGGCGTCGTTGACGAAGCTGGCCAGCCCGCCGCGGATCTCGTCCCAATCGAGGCCGCAACCCCAGGCCGCGCCCACGGCGGCCATGACGTTCTCGACCTGGAAGCCGATCGTGCCGTTGCGCGTGATCGGGATGTCGCGCAGCGCCACGCTCTCGCGCCAGGCGCCCTCGGAGGCCACGATGTGGTCGCCGTCCACGTAGACGGTGCGCTTGCCCTGCGCGCGGTGCGTGGCCATCACGGGGTGGTTGCGGTCGGGCGCGAAGTAGATGACCTGGCCGGGGCACTTGGGCGCCATCGCCACCACGATCGGGTCGGCGGCGTTGAGCACGGCATAGCCGTTGGCGGCCACGTTCTGCACGATCACGCGCTTGAGCACGGCGAGGTCGTCCACCGTGGTGATGTAGTTGAGACCGAGGTGGTCGCCCGCGCCGATGTTGGTGACCACCGCCACCTGCGCCCGGTCGAAGCCCAGGCCTTCGCGCAGGATGCCGCCGCGCGCGGTTTCGAACACGGCGGCGTCCACGTCGGGGTGCATCAGCACGTTGCGGGCGCTCTTGGGGCCGGAGCAGTCGCCGCTGTCGATCTGGCGGCCTTCGACGTACACGCCGTCGGTGTTGGTCATGCCCACGCGCAGACCGCTGGTGGCGAACAGGTGCGCGATCAGCCGCGTGGTGGTGGTCTTGCCGTTGGTGCCGGTGACGGCCACCACCGGGATGCGGCCATCGTCGCCGTGGCCGTAGAGGTGGTTGATGATGGCCTCGCCCACGTTGCGGCCCTTGCCGAACGAGGGCGACAGGTGCATGCGCAGCCCCGGCGCGGCATTCACCTCGACGATGCCGCCGCTTTGCTCTTCGAGCGGGCGCAGCACGGTCTCGCAGACCACGTCGACGCCGCACACGTGCAGGCCGACCATCTGCGCGGCCGCCACGGCGCGCTTGGCCACTTCGGGGTGCACGTCGTCGGTCACGTCGGTGGCGGTGCCGCCGGTGCTGAGGTTGGCGTTGTTGCGCAGGATCACGCGGCGGCCCTTTTCAGGCACGGATTCGGGCTGGAGGCCTTGCGCATCGAGCCGCGCGATGGCGATGTCGTCGAAGCGGATCTTGGTCAGCGAGGTGGCGTGGCCCTCGCCGCGACGCGGGTCGGCGTTGACCTTGTCGACCAGCTGGCGCACGGTGTGCACGCCGTCGCCGATCACGTGCGGCGGGTCGCGGCGGGCGGCGGCGATGAGCTTGTCGCCCACCACCAGCATGCGGAAGTCGTTGCCCGGCAGGTATTTTTCGACCATCACCTCGCCGATCTCGGCGGCGGCCTTGTAGGCGATGTCGAGGTGCTCGCGCGTGGCCACGTTCACCGTCACGCCCTTGCCTTGGTTGCCGTCCTGCGGCTTCAACACCACGGGCAGGCCGATCTCTTGCGCCACCACCCATGCGTCGTCGGGGTCGGTCACCGGGCGGCCGATGGGCACCGGCACGCCGGCGGCCTGCAGCAGGCGCTTGCTCAAGTCCTTGTCTTGCGCGATCGATTCGGACACGGCGCTGGTGTTGTCCACCTCGGCGGCCCAGATGCGGCGCTGGCGCGAGCCCCAGCCGAACTGCACGAGGCTGCCTTGCGTGAGGCGGCGATACGGAATGCCGCGTGCCACGGCGGCGTCCACGATGGAGCCGGTGCTGGGGCCCAGGCGCACGTCTTCGTCGGCGTCGCGCAGTTGGGCGATGGCGGCGTCCACGTCGAAGTCGGTCTGGTTGACGACGGCGTCGATCAGCTTGCGCGCCAGATCGAGCGCTTGCCGCCCCACCGGTTCTTCGCTGTATTCGACGATGACCTGGTAGACACCCGGCTCGACGGTCGAGGCCGTGCGGCTGAACGTGACCGGGCAGCCGGCCTGTGCCTGCAGCGCCAGCGTGGCGGTTTCGAGCACGTGAGCCAGCGAGATCTGGCCGGGGCGGCCGTCGGGGCGCAGCGCGCCGATGGCCGGAAAGAGCTCGCGCAGGCGGGCTTCAAAGCCGCTCCATTCGGCCACCGAGCGCTCTTGCGGCTCGCAGGCCACGATGGCTTCGATGGCGGTGTGGCGGCTCCAGAGGTTGGGGCCGCGCAGGGCTCGGATGCGGGATACGTCCATATATGTCGAGGCGAAAGGCGTGATCGGTGGCGACGGTGTCTATCTGGGAGCCAGGGGCCGGCGGCTCAGGGCGCGCTGGCGAAGGTGGCCGGGCGGGCGGGCATGTCGGGCTCGAAGGTCTCGATGCCGGCGGCAATCAGCTCGGGCCCGATGCCCAGCGCCCAGGCCGCGGCCACGGCGGCCAGCAGGGTCTCGTTGGATTCGGCGGTGCCCGAGGTGCGGCGGCGGCGGATCTTGGCCAGGTCGGCGCAGGGGGTCTCGTCGCTGCCGGTGGCCAGCATCAGGTGGTCGTGCTTCATGAAGACGCAGCGCCCGCCCTGCTCGCGGTGCTCGGCGAGGTGGGCGTGGGCGCCGTCGGCGGCGTAGAGGATCACGTCGCCGTCGCACAGCTGGGCCATCTCGACCAGCCGCGCATCGGCCGCGTTGAGCACGGCGGCGCCTTCGGGCAGCACCACGTCCACCTGGGTGCGCAGCACCTTGAACAATTGGTCGGACTCTTGAATGTCGAACGCGCCCAGGCGTTCGGCGCCGCCCAGATCGGTGACCACGCCGACGTGGCAGCGGTCGTAGGCCAGGCCGTCGCGCAAGATGGTTTCGGCGCCGTTTTCCATCACGGCGGCCTCGACTTCGCGGTTGATCAGCAGGCGGTGCCCGGCGGCCCAGTTGGCGCCGTTGGAACGTTCCACTTGCCGGCCGCTCAGGAACAGCCCTTCGCGGCAGGCCAGCCCGACGTGCCGGCCGCTGAGTTGGATCAGCCACGCCACCATGCGGGCGATCAGGTGGGTGTCTTGCGAGCCCGCCACACCGACGATGGGGATGCGGCCCTGGCTGTGGCCGTTGTCCTGGTCGGGGAACAGGTGATCGACGATGGCGCGGCCCACCGGGCGCGGCATGCCCTCGGCGGGCTTGAGGTGCATCAGCAGGCCGGGGCCGGCGTTCACCTCGACCACCGCGCCGCCCTGGGCCTGCAGCGGCTTCGAGATGTCTTCGGCCACCAGGTCGATGCCGGCGATGTCGAGGCCCACCACGCGGGCGGCCAGCGTCACGGTGTGCGCCACCTCGGGGTGCACGTCGTCGGTGCAGTCGATCGAGACGTTGCCGTTGCGCTGGATCAGCACCGGGCGGCCGGTGGCCGGCACGGCATCGGGGGTGAGCCCCTGGCGCTGCAGGTCGGACAGCACGTTGGCGTCGTCGTCGACCAGGATCTTGTTGAGCGGGAAGTCTTCGGTCAGGCCGCGACGCGGGTCGGTGTTGATCTGCTCGTCGATCAGCTGGCGCACTGTCGAGTGGCCGTCGCCGGTCACCCAGGCGGCTTCGCCCCGCGCGGCGGCGATCACCCGGCCGCCCACCACCAGCAGGCGGTGCTCGTGGCCGGGCACGCAACGCTCGACCAGCACGTCGCTGCCGTGCTTCTCGGCAATGGCGAACGCGGCGGCCACGTCTTCACGGGTGCGCAGATCGAGCGCGACGCCGCGCCCGTGGTTGCCGTCGCTGGGCTTGACGACCACCGGCAGGCCGATGTCCTGCGCGGCCTCCCAGGCTTCGTCGGCGCTGGACACCACCTGGCCCTCGGGCACCGGCACGCCGCAGGACTTGAGCAGCGTCTTGGTGAGGTCTTTGTCGCGGGCGATGCCTTCGGCGATGGCGCTGGTCAGGTCGGACTCGGCCGTCCAGATGCGGCGCTGCTGCGCGCCGTGGCCGAGCTGCACCAGGTTGCCCTCGTTGAGGCGGATGTGCGGGATGCTGCGGTCGGTGGCGGCGGCCACGATCGAGGCGGTGCTGGGGCCGAGGTAGCAGTCGTCGACCTTGTCGCGCACGGCGGCCACCGCAGCGGCCACGTCGAAGGGCTCGTCGTTGATGGCGGCCATCAGCAGGCGGTGGCCCTCGGCCAGCGCGGTGCGCGCCACCTGCTCGTCGCGGGCGCGGAACACCATGCGGTAGACGCCGCGCTGCGAGGTGCTGCGCGTCTGGCCGAAGCCGGTGGGCATGCCCGCCAGGTTGAGCAGCTCGATGACGACGTGTTCGAGGATGTGCCCCGCCCAGGTGCCTTCGACCAGGCGCTGCATGAAGCCGCCCTTCTCGCCCACGCCGCAGTGGTGCTCGGCCACGGCGGGCAGCAAGGCCACGAGGCGCTCGGTGAAGCCGGGCAGCAGGTTGGACGGGCAGTCTTCGAGCTCGCCCAGGTCGAGCCAGACTTCGAGCGCCGGGCGGTACGTCCAGATGTTCGGGCCTCGCAGGTAATTGATGCGCAACAGCTGGAGGTCGTTTTTCTTGGTCATGTTCAACGAGGCTGAGAAACCTGGGTGGGGCACGGCGGGACGGGGCGCGGCGGGGTGGGGGGCGTGGCGACCGGCCCGGCGCGAGGCAATCCGAAATTGTGCCTGTGCCGCGGCCGCGGCATCGGCGAAAATCGCCCGTCTGACGAAACGGGCATCTCGCTCGCGGCCTGCTGGCCTCACCTCAACACAATGCACCATCACCATCCTGTTGACGCTCAGGGCCGGGCCGCTCATGGCGCCCACCACCCGGAGCGCGACGCTTTGCTCGCTTCCGTGCAAGCCACGCTTGCTTCGGGTGAAAACGTTTCAAGCAGCCTGGAGGTTGACCTGAGCGGTCAACTTCGTTTCGGACGCGGCCTGCTCGTGCTCACCAACCGGCGCCTGCTGGCCCGAGAACCCGGGGCTGACCAGTGGAGTGAGTGGCCGCTCAGCCCGGATCTGGCCTTGCGCCATTTCGACCACGCCGGGGTGGGCACCATCGAGCTGGTCGATGCCCGCCAGCGCCTGGCCGCCTGGCGTTTCACCCTCGAAGTGAATGTGCAGGCCATGCGCTTCGTCGAGCAGTTCGAGCGCCAGCAGGCCAGCGCGCAGACCGGGGCGGCCGAGGCCTGGCCGGACACCTCGCTGTGCCCGACCTGCAAGGCCCAGCTGCCGCCCGACAGCGACGAGTGCCCGGTTTGCACGCGCGAGCTGCACACGCCGCCGTCCACCTGGGTGTTGCTGCGCCTGTGGCGTTTTGCCAAGCCCTACCGCAAGGAGCTGTTCGCCGGTTTCGCCCTGATGCTGGGCTCGACCGCCGCCACGCTGGTGTCGCCCTACCTGACCATGCCGCTGATGGACAACGTGCTGATCCCGTTCCAGAACGGGCAGCACATCGACCCCTGGGTAGTTGGGCTCTACCTCGGCGGCTTGTTGCTGGCCGCGCTGCTGTCGTGGGGGCTGGGCTGGGCCAAGACCTACATCCTGGCGCTGGCGTCCGAGCGCATCGCGGCTGACCTGCGCACCGCCACCTTCGAGCACCTGCTGCAGTTGTCACTCGACTACTTCGGCGGCAAGCGCACCGGCGATCTGATGTCGCGCATCGGCTCCGAGACCGACCGCATCAGCGTCTTCCTGTCGCTGCACGCGCTCGACTTCATCACCGACGTGCTGATGATCGTCATGACGGCGGTGATCCTGTTCTCGATCAACCCCTGGCTGGCCATCGTCACGCTGCTGCCGCTGCCCTTCATCGGCTGGCTCATCCACGTGGTGCGCGACCGGCTGCGCACCGGCTTCGAGAAGATCGACCGCGTGTGGGGCGACGTCACCAACGTGCTGGCCGACACCATCCCGGGCATCCGGGTGGTCAAGGCGTTTGCGCAAGAGGGGCGTGAAGCCACGCGTTTCCGCGAGGCCAACCGCCACAACCTCGACGTGAACGACCGGCTCAACAAGACCTGGTCGCTGTTCTCGCCGACCGTGTCGCTGATGACCGAGATCGGCCTGCTCGTGGTGTGGGCCTTCGGCATCTGGCAGGTCTCGCAAAAGCACATCACCGTCGGTGTGCTGACGGCCTTCATCGCCTACATTGGGCGCTTCTACGGGCGGCTCGATTCGATGAGCCGCATCGTCTCGGTGACGCAAAAGGCGGCGGCCGGGGCCAAGCGCATCTTCGACATCCTCGACCACGTCTCGAACGTGCCCGACCCCACCCAGCCCGCGCCCACCGGCCCGCTGAAGGGCCAGATCGAGATGCGCGGCATCGGCTTCCGCTACGGCAACCGCGGCGTGATCAACGGGCTCGATCTGAGCATTCGCCCCGGCGAAATGATCGGCCTGGTGGGCCACAGCGGCTCGGGCAAGAGCACGCTGGTCAACCTGATCTGCCGCTTCTACGACGTGACGGACGGCGCCATCCTGGTCGATGGCACCGACGTGCGCCGCTTCAAGGTGGCCGACTATCGCCGCCACATCGGCCTGGTGCTGCAAGAGCCCTTCCTGTTCTTCGGCACCATCGCCGAGAACATCGCCTACGGCAAGCCCGATGCCACGCGCGACGAGATCGTGGCTGCCGCCCGCGCCGCGCATGCCCACGAGTTCATCCTGCGGCTGCCGCACGGCTACGACTCGCTGGTGGGCGAGCGCGGCCAGGGCCTGTCGGGCGGCGAGCGCCAGCGCATCAGCATCGCCCGCGCGCTGCTGATCGACCCGCGCATCCTGATCCTCGACGAAGCCACCTCGGCGGTCGATACCGAGACCGAACAGGAGATCCAGAAGGCGCTCGACAACCTTGTGCAGGGGCGCACCACCATCGCCATCGCGCACCGCCTGTCCACGCTGCGCAAGGCCGACCGCCTGGTGGTGATGGACCGTGGCGAGGTCGTCGAAGTGGGGCCGCACGACGAGCTGATGGCCAGGCAGGGCGCCTACTGGCGCCTGTATGAAGCCCAGGCGCGCCGCGTCGAGGGCGAGGGCGACGACGAAGGTCGCGTGCTGCTGGGGGGAGGCTTGCACGCTGCCCACCCGGCGGGTCAGTCTTGAGAGGGGGCGCCATGAGCCTTGCGACATTCCAGATCGAGCGCGACGCCTTCGGCAAGCTGCTCTACACCAGCGCCGCCGGCGAGCGGCATGCGGGGGTGACGCCGGTGCGGGCCTTCCCGATCGGCGCGCCCGACGAGGGCGTGTCCCTGGTCAGCACCGAGGGGCACGAGTTGCTCTGGATCGAGCGCCTGTCCGCGCTGCCGGACGCCCCGCGCCGCCTGCTCGAAGACGAGCTGGCCAGCCGCGAATTCGCGCCCGAGGTGCTGCGCCTGAAACATGTGTCCACCTTCTCCACCCCCAGCACTTGGGATGTCGAAACCGACCGGGGCGACACACACTTCGTGCTCAAGAGCGAAGACGACATCCGCCGCCTCGGCCAGGGTCGGTTGCTGATTGCCAGCAGCCACGGCGTGCAGTTCTTCGTGCGTGATCGCTTCGCGCTCGATCGCGCTTCGCAACGTTTGCTCGAACGCTTTCTGTAGAGGTGCCCATGAACCACCGTTCTCATTCGCTCATCGTCCTGTCGGCCGCCTTGCTGGCGGGCTGCGCCGTGCCCAAGCTGCCGGGCTCGTCCGATGCGCCGGCCCAGTCGGGCGCGCCAACCGCGGCACCGGCTGCCGCGCCCACCAGCGGCGCCACGCTCCCCGAGCCCAGCCTCGCGCCGCCGAATGCGGCCACGGCCGTGCAGCTCACCAGCTACTCGATCGACGGCCGGGTGATGCCGGTGATGCGCGGTCAGCAACTGATCGAAACCCGCGCCGACATGCGTCGCACCGATTCGGTCATGGGGCTGGACAACCGCCTGCTGAACGCCATGGTCGGCGACACGCGCAGCGGCGAGATCGTGCGGCTCGACAAGAAGTTGGTCTGGACGCTGCATCCGGCCAAGCAGACCTACCGCGAATGCCCGCTCGCCGGCTGCACGCCGCCGCGTTCCACCAGCACCGACAAGCCCGCGCGCCGCGAGCGTGCCGAGGAGCCGGCCGAGTCCAGCTGCCCGCTCACGCTCAAGCGAAACGAGTTCAAGGTGCAGGCCACCGGCGAGCGCAAGACCATCAACGCATTCGGCACCGAACGCTTTCTGGTCACCTGGACGGTCGAGATGGTTGACAAGCAAAAGCGCGGCACCGTCAACAGCGTCGTGCTCGACATGTGGACCACGCCCGAAGCGGGCCCGGTGCGCGACGTGCGCGGTGTGCAGGACGCCTTTCAACGCCGCTGGCTGGCGGCGCTGGGCGCCACCGATCACCCCTTTGCCCACTACGTGCCGCGCGACGTGATGGCCTCGCTGGGCGGGTTGATGCGCGCGCCCGGCGGCACCAAGGGGCTGGCGGCCTGGGCCACCGAGATGAAGAAGGTGCATGGCTACCCCATCGTCCTCACGCTGTCCTGGAATGCCGAGGGCAATGCGTGCGCCGACGACGCGGGCGGCTCCTCCGCCAAGCGCGGCACGCCCACCTCGGTCAGCGGCCTGCTGGGCGGCCTGATGGCCGACAAGGCGCAGGACATGGCGCGCAGCAGCGCCACCGGCGCCCTGCTGACCTACAGCTACGAAGTCAAGAGCCTCGGCATCAAGGCCGTGAGCGACAGCAGCTTCGTGCCGGATCCGGCCTACACCCGTCAGCCCTGATCGCGGGAGTTCACGCCATCGTCTCGTCTGCCACCTCCACTTCGCCGGCGCCGCAGGGCGCCCCCCGCGTGGCTGTCATCGGCGCCGGCCCGGCCGGTCTGATGGCGGCTGAAGCCTTGCAGGCCGGGGGCGCGCAGGTCGAGGTCTTCGACGCCATGCCCTCGGCGGGCCGCAAGTTCCTGCTGGCCGGGCGGGGGGGGCTCAACCTCACGCATTCCGAATCCATCGAGCCGTTCCTCGACCGCTTCGGCGCCGGGCGGGCGTCGCTGGAGCCGCTGATCCGCGCCTTCTCGCCCGAGCACTTGCGAGACTGGGCGGCCGGCTTGGGCGTGGCCACCTTCGTCGGCAGCTCGGGGCGCGTCTTCCCGGTCGACATGAAGGCCGCGCCGCTGCTACGGGCCTGGCTGCACCGCCTGCGCGAGCCGGCTGCGGCCGGCGGCGGCCCCGGCGTGCGGTTTCACATGCGTCACCGCTGGCTGGGCTGGGCGGACGATGGCAGCTTGCGCTTTGACGCGCCAGGCGGCGAACGGCGCGAGCGCTTTGCCGCCACCGTGCTGGCCTTGGGGGGCGCCAGCTGGGCACGTTTGGGGTCGGACGGCGCCTGGGTGCCGCTGCTGCGCGGGCGTGGCGTGACGCTGGCGCCGCTGCGGCCGGCCAACTGCGGGTTCGATGTGGCGCCCACCGCGCCAGGGCGTGCGGGCTGGAGCGAGCACCTGCGCACCCGCTTCGCCGGGCAGCCGATCAAGCCCGTGGTGCTGAGCTGGGTCGACGAAGCCGGGCACTGCCACAGCCAGCAAGGCGAGTTCGTGCTCACCGAAACCGGCATCGAAGGCAGCCTGGTCTACGCCTTCTCGGCCCGCCTGCGCGACGCCATCGAGGCGCGCGGCACGGCGGCCATCACGCTCGACCTGCTGCCCGCGCACAGCGCCGAGCAGGTGCTGGCCGAAGTGCGCCGCCCGCGCGGCTCGCGCAGCTTGTCCACCCACCTCAAGAGCCGGTTGGGTGTGCAAGGCTTGAAGATGGCGCTGCTGCACGAGTTGTTAACGCCCGAGCAGCTGGCCGACACGGCGACGCTGGCCCGCTCGCTCAAGGCGCTGCCCTTGAGCCTGGCGGCACCACGTCCAATCGACGAAGCCATCAGCACCGCTGGCGGGGTGCGCTTTGACGCCGTCGATGCCAACTTGATGCTGCGCGACGTGCCCGGTGTGTTCTGCGCCGGCGAAATGCTCGACTGGGAGGCTCCGACCGGCGGCTATCTGCTCACGGCCAGCTTCGCCACCGGACGGGCCGCCGGGCAGGGGGCGCTGGCCTGGCTGCGCGACTGCCGCCCGGTCTCCTGAAGCCTCTCGGAGGCACCTTGAAGGTGCGCAAACCGGGCTGGTTGCATCTGCATACGATTTCGATGGGCCTGATGGGGGTTGACCCCTTGTTTGAGGGGTGTGGAGCGCCATCGTCGGGTTTAGTCTCGGCTTGGTCTGCATGCACGGTATTCACCCGTGCGTCGGCCCCAACAAATCAATCAAAGCGGGATGAGCATATGAACAAGACCCTGACCAAGGTTCTGGGCGCAGTCGTCGTGGCTGCTGCAATGCCGGTTGCGGCGTCGGCGGCCATTGTGTCGTCGGGCGTCGCCGATGTCACCGGCACCTGGAGCTTCGATTTCGATACCGGCACCCAAGGAAACTTCATCACCGACCCCGGGATGGACATCTTCTGGGAGCAGTTCACAGCCACGACTCGTGCGGTGGTGCCCGAGAACGGTGCCCAGATCGTCAACCTCGGCGCCGTGAATTTCGCCAGCCTGTCGTTGGCCAATCTGCAAAGCCTGTCCTACGGCCTGGGCCAGATCAACGGCAGCAATGTCGGCAATCAGCTGACCTTCGGTGACGTCTTCGCGGTCAAGACCAACGCCGGCAATTTCGCCAAGGTGATGGTGTCGGCGCCGTTCTTCGACACGAACAACAACAACGGGCTGATCTTCTATTACGAGACCATGGGCGCCGTGCCCGAGCCGGGCGTCGGCGTGCTGGCCTTGGCCGGCCTGGGCGCGCTGGGCTTCGTGGCTCGCAAGCGTCGCGCTCAAGCCTGATCGCGCGTTGAACATTCGCTGATCGCACGCCGCGCCCGTTCTGGGCACGCGCGGTGAAGGCGCTGCAGCCGCAAGGTTGCAGCGCCTTTTTCTTTGCCTTCGTGGCCGTGGTGCTCCGGTATTCTTCGCGCCCATGTATGCGCAATTCTTTGGCCTGAAGCACGAGCCGTTCTCGATCGCGCCTGATCCGCGCTATCTGTACATGAGCGAGCGGCATCGCGAGGCGCTGGCGCATCTGCTGTACGGCGTGGGGGGTGGCGGCGGTTTCGTGCTGCTCACTGGCGAAATCGGCGCGGGCAAGACCACGGTCTGCCGCTGCTTCCTCGAGCAGATCCCGCGTCGCTGCAATGTCGCCTACATCTTCAACCCCAAGCTCACGGTCACGGAGCTGTTGAAGTCGGTGTGCGAGGAGTTCCGCATTCCCTACGAGCACCAGGGGCCGGGGGTTGCGACCATCAAGGACTATCTCGACCCGCTCAACGAGTTCTTGCTCAAGACGCATGCCGTGGGGCAGAACAACGTGCTGATCATCGACGAGGCGCAAAACCTCTCGCCCGACGTGCTGGAGCAATTGCGGCTGCTGACGAACCTGGAGACCAGCGAGCGCAAGCTGCTGCAGATCATCCTGATCGGCCAACCCGAGTTGCGCACGATGCTGGCCCAGCCCGAGCTTGAGCAACTGGCGCAGCGCGTGATCGCGCGCTTCCACCTCGACGCCTTGAGCGAGGCCGAGACGGCGCACTACATTGCGCATCGCCTGCAGGTCGCGGGGTGGCGTCGCGGCCGGTTGTTCAGCAGCCTGGCGGTGCGGCGCATCCATCAATTGGCGCGCGGGGTGCCGCGCCGCATCAATCTGTTGTGCGACCGCGCCTTGCTGGGGGCCTACGTGGAGGGCAAGAGCAAGGTGGATCGCGCCATCGTCGAAAAGGCCGCGAGCGAGGTGTTCGGCACGCCGGCGCCCGCCTCGTCACGCGGCGATCGGCCTCAACATGCCGTGCGCTGGATGGCCGGGATGGCGGCTGGCGCCGTGGTGGTGGCGGGGCTGGGTTGGGGCGCGCTGGCCTGGCAGCGGCGGGCCGTGTCGGCCGAGGCGGCCGCCCATGCCAGTGGTGCGGCCCGCGCGCCAGACCCGGCCGCGGCCCGCATGAGCGTGCCCAATGCGCCGTCAGTGGTCGAACCGGTCTCTGCCGCATCGGCGCCTGTCGCGGTGCCGCTGACCGATCTGACGACCGAGCTGCATCGGCTGGCCACCGATCCGGGCGCCGCGCTGTTCAGCGAGAAGGCCGCGTGGCGTGAACTCGCGCAAGCCTGGGGCCTGCAACTGGGCGATGGCGACCCGTGCGCGTCGGTGCAGCAGCAACAGCTGCGCTGCTATCGCGGTGGCAACACGCTGGCCACGATCCGGCAGCTCGATCGGCCGGGCATCCTGACGCTCTACATCGAGCACGATCGGCCGGTATACGTTTTGCTGACCGGTCTGAACACCCAGCACGCGCTGCTCAGTCTGGGCGGCGTGCTGCGCGCCGTGTCGCTCGCCGATCTGGCTCAGGTCTGGCGCGGCGACTACGCCACCTACTGGCGCGCGCCGCCGGGTTATGCGGCCAAGGCGGTCGAGGGCAACAGCGGGCCCGTGGTGGACTGGCTTGCCACGCAATTGGCCACGCTGCAAGGCGAGGCCGGGCCCACCACGCGCCAGACCTACGATGCGGCGCTGCGTTCGCGGGTGTCCGCTTTCCAACTGGCCCAGGGGCTCAAGCCCGACGGCCAGGCCGGGCCGACGACGTTCATGCAGCTCAACCGCGCGCTGGGCGTGGACGAGCCGCGTCTGCAGGTCTTGCCGGCCCATCATTGACACGAGGAGCTCCTGTCATGTCCTACATCCTCGATGCCTTGCGCAAGGCCGACTCCGAGCGGGAGCGCGAACGTGGCGCGGTGCCCGATCTGCACGCCCAGCCCGCGTCATCGCGCGGCAACCCGGCGCCCGACGACGACGAGCGTGGCGGCCCGCCGACGCTGATGTGGGCGGTGATCGGCCTGTCGGTGCTGGTGACCGGTCTGCTGGGCTGGATGCTGATGGGGCGCGACACCCCGCCGCCAGCCCCGGCCGCGCCGCCGGTTCCCCCGGCGCCGGCGCTGTCGCTGCAGATGCAGCCTGTCGCGCCTCGGCCTTCCGCAGCTCCGGCGTCCATCGTCGCGCCGCCGCCCCCCGTTCGCATCGATCCGCCGCCCGAGCGGGCCCGTGCGTTGTCGGCCGTGCCTGCGGTTGCCCCGGCTGGGGCGCGTCCGCCGTCGCGGGTGCTGTCGGTCGAGGAGCTGCCCGACGACGTGCGCCGGCAGTTGCCCAATCTGATGGTGAACGGCTCGAAATATTCCGAGGCGCCGTCGAGCCGCATCCTGATCGTCAACGGACAGGTGTTTCACGAGGGCGACCGCCTCACCTCCGAGCTCACGCTGGAGCAGATCCAACTCAAGGAGGCGGTGCTGCGCTTTCGGGGCTACCGCTACGCCCTGAGGTTCTGAAGCCCTAATCGAACAAGGGCAGCGATTCGCCCGACGCCGACGCGGCGGGCTCGGTGGCGTCCGTGGCCTTGACCAGCGTGCTGGCCCGCACGCCGAGCAGGCGCAGGCGGCGCTCCAGCGCCACCTTCTTCAAGCACCGCCCGGCGGCCAACCGTATGACGTCGGCCTGATCGGTGGCGGCGGTCAGCGTGAGGTCGCGCGTCACGGTCTTGAAGTCGTCGAAGCGCAGCTTGATGCCGATGGTGCGCGCCACGTAACCCTTGCGCTGCAGGTCGGCGGCCAGTTGCTCGCACAGCCTGGTGAAGTGTTCGCCGAGTTGCGCGCGGTCATCGCGGGCGTGCAGGTCGCGCTCGAAGGTGGTTTCGCGACTGATCGACTTGGGCTCGCGGTAGGTTACCACGGGGCGGTCGTCGCGCCCGTGCGCCGCGGCGTGCAGCCAGGCGCCGTAGTGGGAGCCGAACGTGTCGATCAGCTCGGCCGGCGGCGTGCGGGCGAGGTCCCCGATGGTCACGATGCCCCGTGCCGCGAGGCGTGCGTTGGCCTTGGGCCCGATCCCGTTGATGAGCCGCGCCGGCAGCGGCCACACGCGCTCGGCGAGGTCGGCATGGGTGAGCACCGTGATGCCGTGCGGCTTGTCGAGATCGGAGGCCAGCTTGGCCAGCAGCTTGTTGGGCGTGACGCCGATCGAGCAGCTCAGGCCGGTGGCGGCCTGCACCGCATCTTGCAGGCGGGTGGCCAACGCGTGGGCTGCCGAGCGGCCGACCGCATCATCGGCCACGCCGAGCAGCAAGGGGGTCAGCTCGATGAAGATCTCGTCGATGCCGCGGTCTTCGACGACAGGGGCGATAGCGGCGACGGCAGCCTTGAAGCGGCGCGACTGCAGGCGGTAAGCCTCGAAGTCCATCGGCAGCAGCACGGCGTCGGGTGCCAGCGCGGCGGCCTTCATCAGCCCCATGCCCGAGTGCACGCCCAGGGCGCGCGCCTCGTAGGTGGCGGTGGTGATCACGCCGCGACCGGCGTAGCTGCGCAGGGTCGAGAACTGCCGGGTGCCATCGGGCATCGAGCGCGGAGCGTGCTGCGAGCGCCCGCCGATCACCACCGGCTGCCCGCGCAACTCGGGGTAGCGCAGCAACTCGACGGAGGCAAAGAACGCGTCCATGTCGAGGTGCGCGACCCATCGTTGAGGGAAGGGCGCCGATAGTGGGGTGTCCATTCAAGTTTCGGGGCTTGACCGATTCATGATTCTGATCGGAGGAAGCATGAATTTGACAACCGCATCCTGCGGGCAAATTACGCCGACCAAAAACAAACGGCCTGGCATCGCTGCCAGGCCGTTGTTTTGATTGGTGGGCCCTGTAGGATTCGAACCTACGACCAACGGATTAAGAGTCCGCTGCTCTACCAACTGAGCTAAGAGCCCTTTGAACTTTTCAAGCCCGCCAGTTTAGCCTGACTTGATGGCTTGTTTGCGCCTCAAGGTGCAAAAACGCTGATTTGCATCAGCCTTTGTGAACCATTTTGCACAGACCCAAACAGGTTCGTGCGCAGATCTGCGGCGGCACTTGTTCTGGTGGGTCGTGCAGGATTCGAACCTGCGACCAACGGATTAAAAGTCCGCTGCTCTACCGACTGAGCTAACGACCCGCGAAGCCGGAGATTTTAACCCGAAATTTCATCAGGCCGCAACTTTGGCCGGGTTGGTCGCGCGGGGCGTCAAGCCAGCAGCAGGCGGATGGCTTCGTTGGCCGCCACCAGGCCAAAGCTCGCGGTGACGGTGACGACCGAGCCGTAGCCGTGGCAGTTGAGGTTGGCGTCGAAGGCCGGCGTGGCGCCGCTCGTATCGGTGGCGCAGGCCGCGCCGAGCTCGGGGCGGCTGATGGCTTCGCGCGAGAACACGCAGCGCAGCCCGCAGTCGCGCGGCTTGCCCTCGGCTCGCGGGATGAGCTGGTCGCGCCGCAAGCGCTGGCGCAGTTGCGCGAGCAGCGGGTCGTGGGTGACGTGGATCAGATCGGCCACGTCGACCAGGTGGGCCTGCCGCTTGCCGCCTGCCGCGCCCACCATCACCAGCGGGCGCCGCTCGCGCAGCGACCAGGCCGCCATCGCCTGCTTGGCGCGCGGGTCGTCGCAGGCGTCGATCACCACGTCGACGGCGCTCGGCAGCAAGCCGGGCCAGTTGCTGGCGTCGACGAATTCATCGATGCAAGTCACGGTGCAGCCGGGGTGGATCTGGGCGATGCGCTCTTGCATGGCCAGCACCTTGGCCTGGCCGAGCGTGGCATCGAGGGCGTGGATCTGGCGGTTGACGTTGGACTCGGCCACATGGTCGAGATCGACGAGCGTCAGGGCCGCCACACCGCAGCGTGCCAGGGCCTCGGCGGCCCAGGAGCCGACGCCGCCCACGCCCACCACTGCCACGCGGGCCTGGCGCAGCCGCTGGTAGCCGGCTTCTCCGTAGAGGCGCTTGAGGCCGCCGAAGCGGCGTTCGAGGTCGGCCTCGGTGGCCGGGAGCACAGACTGCATCAGCGCAGCCTCAGGACTTGGGCACGGCGTTCAGGCGCTGCCGCGCGGCGCCGGCCGCCTCGGACTTGGGATAGGTCTTGATCAGCTCTTCCAGCGTCTTGCGAGCCGTCTTGGTTTCTTTCAGCTCGATCTGGCAGTTGGCCACGGCCAGCAGCGCTTCGGGGGCGCGGGCGTGGTCGGGGGCGCTGGTCAGCAGCGCGCGGAAGTTGGCGATGGCTTCTTTGTAGTCGCGCTTGCCGTATTGGGCGTTGCCCAGCCAGAACAGGGCCGACTCACGATAGCCCGTGCCCGGAAAGCGCTTGAGCACGCCGGACAGCCCGGTGATCGCGCCATCGAAGTCGACCTGCTTGAGGCGGCTGATGGCCTCGTCGTAGGCGCGCTTTTCTTCGGGGTCGACCTGGAAGGTCTTGCCGTCGAGGGTGATGGTTTGTGGCTCGAGCTTGCTGACGCGTTCGTCCACGCCTTGCATCAGGTCTTTCTGCTTGCGCTGCAGCTCGGCCACGTCGCGGGCGAGCAGCTCGTCTTGGCCGCGCTGCTTGGCGAGGTCGGCGCGCAGCTGCTCGATCTGGCTGTTGAGTTCGAGCACGCTGCGGCGCAACTGATCGACGCGTTCGTTGAGATCGCTGACCTTGCCTTTCTGCCCCTCCTCGAGCTTGTCGACGCGCTGGCGCAGGTCGAGGATGGCCTGCCGCGCCTCGTCATCGCTGAACAAACCGGCGCGGGCGATGGAGCTGAAAGCCATCAGCCCGATGGCCAGCATGAAGCTCGGGCCGATCAGGAGCTTGACGAAGCGTTGCGCGGCGCCGCGCGCGTGGCGCAAGGTGGGCAGGCTGGAGGCAGGCATGGCGATCAACGGTCTTTCAGTTCGGCGCGGCGGTTCTTGGCCCACGCTTCTTCGGTGTGGCCTTCGGCGGCGGGGCGCTCCTTGCCGAAGCTCACGGCTTCGAGCTGGTCGGCTTGCGCGCCCAGCAGGGTGAGCGACTTGACCACGGCGGCGGCACGCTTTTGGCCGAGCGCCAGGTTGTATTCGCTGCCGCCGCGCTCGTCGGTGTGGCCTTCGACCACTTCACGCAGCTGGCGGTTGGCGTTCAGGCGCTTGGCGTGGGCCTCGATGGTGCCGCGGGCCTCGTCTTTCACGACGAAGCTGTCGAAGTCGAAATACACCAGGCGCGGCAGGTCGGCAGTCTGGGCGACATTGCTGGTGGCCACTTCAACCGGTGCCACGCGCGAGGTGTTGGCGTTGGCATTGGCGTTCGAGTTGGTCGTGCGCGCGTCTTCGACGGGCGCCTTGTTGGCCGATTGGTCGAGCGACGTGTTGGACGCGCAGCCGGCCATGGCGAGCAGCACGGCACTGGCGAGAGGCAGCAGGGGACGGATGGTTTTCATGGCAGGCACTCCTTTGGTTATGAGATCGGGTTGCGGCGTACTTTACCGCCCATACGGGCCCCACATCGGCTCGCGCACGTCGGCCTGCGGAGCGTTGAGGCGGGCGCGGATGCGGCCGTCGAGGCTGGTGGTCGTGAGCACGTCGCGGCCGCCGGCGCGGGTGGCGTAGATGATGAGCTTGCTGTTGGGCGAGAAGCTGGGGCTCTCGTCGTCGCGGCTGGTGGTGAGCGATTGCGCCTGGCCAGAGGCGAGCTCGAGCAGCTGCACGCGGAAGGCGCCGTCGGCTTGGCGCGTGATGTAGGTCAGCCACTTGCCATCGGGGCTGGGCGACGGGCTGATGTTGTAGGCGCCCTGGTAGGTGACGCGCTGCACGTTGCTGCCGTTGGCGCTCATCTTGAAGACCTGCGGGCCGCCGCTGCGGTCGCTGACGAAATAGAGGCTGCCGCCATCGGGCGACCACGCGGCTTCGGTCTCGATGGTGTCGGACTGGCTCAGCCGGCGCATGTTCTGCCCGTCGATGCCCATCACGTAGATCTGCGAGATGCCGTCGCGCGTGAGCGTCACGGCGAGCTGCCGGCCGTCGGGCGAGAAGGCCGGCGCGCTGTTCGAGCCCTTGAAGCTGGCGACCACGCGGCGCTGGCCGGAGGACACGTCCTGCACGAACACGATGGCCTTGCCGCGCTCGAACGATACGTAGGCCAGCGAGCGGCCGTCGGGCGACCAGGCCGGCGAGATGATGGGCTCGGGGCTGCCCAGGGCCGATTGGGCGTTTTCGCCATCGGCGTCGGCCACCCATAGCGTGCTGCGCTTGCCGACCTTGCTGACGTAGGCGATGCGGGTCGAGAACACGCCTTTTTCGCCCGTCAGGGCCTCGTAGACGGCATCGGCGACGCGGTGCGCGGCCAGGCGCAGATCGGCCGCGGTGACGAGCAGACTCTGGCCGGCCAGCTCCTTGCCCTTGATGGTGTCCCACAGCCGAAAGCGCACGTCGAAGCGGCCATCGGCCAGCTTGGTGGCCGAGCCGGTGAGCAGGGCGTCGGCGCCCTTGGCGCGCCAGTCGGCCAGGTGCGGGCGGGCGATTTCGTCGATGGGCACGGCGCCGCCGGCCACCGAGCGGAACAAGCCGCTGCGCTCGAGGTCGGCCTGCACGATGGCGCCCAGCGGTTGCGGGCTGCGGCCGTCGTCGCGGAAGGGCGCGATGGCGATCGGGATCTGCGTGGCGCCCACGCCGTTGACCTCGATGCGGAACTGCGCCTGGGCCAGGCTGCTGGCGAGCAGGGCGGCCGAGGTGCCGATGAAGGTGCGCCGCGTGGGCGACGGCAGCGAGCGAAGAGACGACAAGGCTTCGGTCATGACAGGCAATTCAGGCTGAGGGGGTGTGATCGCAGCGGCATGGTCTGGTTCCCTGGTGCGGGCTCAGGCATCGACGCCGCGTGCGCGGTCGGCGGCAAAGCGCTGGCGGAAGGCGGTGAAGGCCCGCGCGTCGAGCGCCTCGCGCACTTCGCGCATCAGGTTGAGGTAGTAATGCAGGTTGTGGATGCTGGTGAGCATCGGCCCCAGCATCTCGCCGCAGCGGTCGAGGTGGTGCAGGTAGGCGCGGCTGAAGTTCTGGCAGGTGTGACAGGTGCAGGTCGGGTCGACCGGGCGCTCGTCGCTCTTGTAGCGGCTGTTGCGCAGGCGCAGGTCGCCGTAGCGGGTGAACAGATGGCCGTTGCGCGCGTTGCGGGTGGGCATCACGCAGTCAAACATGTCCACCCCGGCATGCACGCCGGCGACCAGGTCTTCGGGCGTGCCCACGCCCATCAGGTAGCGCGGCTTGTGGGCCGGCAGCTGGTGCACCGTGTGGTTCATGATGCGCAGCATGTCTTCTTTGGGCTCGCCCACGCTGACGCCGCCCACGGCGTAGCCGGGGAAGTCCATCTCGACCAGCGCGGCCAGCGATTCGTCGCGCAGGTGCTCGAACATGCCGCCCTGCACGATGCCGAACAGCGCGTTGGGGTTGGCGAGCTTGGTGAATTCGGCCTGACAGCGTTTGGCCCAGCGCAGGCTGAGCTCCATCGAGACGCGCGCCTCGCGCTCGGTGGTGATGTGGCCCTTGGTCTCGTAGGGCGTGCACTCGTCGAACTGCATGACGATGTCGGAGTTGAGCACCGTCTGGATCTGCATGCTCACCTCGGGCGTCAAAAACAGCTTGTCGCCGTTGACGGGCGATGAGAAGCGCACGCCTTCCTCGCTGATCTTGCGCCCCTTGCCGTCGTGTCCGCCCAGGCTCCAGACCTGGAAGCCGCCGCTGTCGGTGAGGATGGGCTTGTGCCAGCTCTCGAAGCGGTGCAGCCCGCCGAACTGGCTCATCACGTCGAGGCCCGGACGCATCCAGAGGTGGAAGGTGTTGCCCAGGATGATTTGCGCGCCCATCTCGTCGAGCGAGCGCGGCAGCACGCCCTTGACCGTGCCGTAGGTGCCCACCGGCATGAAGATCGGCGTCTCGACCACGCCGTGGTTGAGCGTGATGCGGCCGCGTCGGGCGTGGGAGCGGTCGGCTTCGGCCGGGGCGTGCGGGCTTTCGGCGTGCAGCAGCTCGAAGTGCAGGCCGCGGGTCAGGGTGGGGGCGGAACTCATGGGGCGCTATTGTCTCAAGCGCGAGACAGGCCCGGCGTCAGTGAGCAAAAAACGCCGAGGGCGCGGGGCGTGTCGTGTGGCGCACCATGCTGTCGGCGGCGATTCCGCGCGATTCGTGACGGGGTTGACGCGAGCGGGCTAAATGATGCGACGCACCATTTTTGACCCTGCAGCCCGGGCCCGCCGCGCCGTAATCTGACGTTCCATCACAGTTCGTCTGGAGCGTGTCATGTTTGAAGCGAGCCTGGGTCAGCGGCCCTTCACGGGCCAGTCAAAAGGGGCGATCGCGGCGATCGCGGCGGCGGTGTCGTGCCTGGCGATGCCGTCGGCATGGGCCGACGACTTGCAGACGGGGGTGTTCAACGACGCACCCGTGGCCGGTCTGCGCTACCACACCAGCTCGGGCGTGGCGGGCGTGACCGACGCGCACGGCCAGTTCCGGTTCAAGACGGGCGACCGGGTGACCTTCGAGCTGGGCAACCTCACGCTGGGGCAGGGCGCGGCCAGCGGCACGCTGTCGCCGGTCGATCTGTCGGACGGCAACGTGGACAAGGCCAGCAACCTCTACGTGCTGCTGCAGTCGCTCGACACCGGGCGCGATCCGAACACCATCACCTTGCCCGCCGACGTGAACCAGCTGGACTTCAGCGGCGTGCACTTGACCGACCAGCCGGGGGCCTTCGGGCAGCCTGGCAGCAACCCCGCCTTGCACGCCATCGTGCGCCAACTGGGGCTGGGTCATGGCGTGGTCAGCGCCGAGCAGGCGCAGGCGCATGCCCGCCGCATGTTCTGGAAGCAGGCCGCCGGCGTGTGGCTGCTCGAAGGCCGCGAATACAGCGCGCTGGCGTACTTCTCGGGCGAGCCGATGCCGCATGCGCCCAACTTCCTGAGCGCCGAGCTGGCCATGCCGCGCTACGCCGAGGCGGCGGGGCCGGGGTTCTCGGGGGTGGACTCGGGCGGCATGGCCTGGAACCCCCTGACCAACGGCTACCAGCCGGTGGCCGCGGATGCCGACGCTGCCGCGCGCGAAACCCTGGCGGCGGAAGGCGGCATGTCCGGGCGCACCTTGCGACTCAACGGCGCGGCGCTCGATCTGTCCGAGGGCGGCAGCACCTACCACTACGTGCGCCACCCGAACGACCCGCAGGGCCTGGTGGGGGCGTGGCGCCTGCCGCTCGAAGGCAATGCCGAAGACCCGATCTTCGGCTTCCTGCCAGACGGCCGCTTCGTGATCGCCAGCGCGGGTGGGCTGCGCTGCGCCCGCCAAGGCATGGAGCAGGGGCGCTACACCTGGAGCCGCGGCAGCGGCGTCTTTCAGGTGGACGAGCTGACGCAGCACACCACGTCGTGCAGCAGCGTCAGCCGCCAGATCGCGCGCGCCACGCTCTCGGGCGACGGCCGCACGCTCACACTCACCCTGGCCGACGCCAGCACGCTCAATCTCGAACGCGTGGCGCGCTGAGCCGCGTCAACCACATCGCGTCGCCGTAGCTGAAGAAGCGATAGCCCTGCGCCACGGCGTGGGCGTAGAGCGCCCGCACGGGCTCGAAGCCGGCGAAGGCGCTCACCAGCATCAGCAAGGTGCTCTTGGGCAGGTGGAAGTTGGTGAGCAGCGCATCGACCACGCGGAAGCTGAATCCCGGCGTGATGAAGATGTCCGTCTCGCGCGCGCCGGCTTGCAAGGCGCCGCCCAGCGCGGCCGATTCCAGGGCGCGCAAGGTGGTCGTGCCCACGGCGATCACGCGGCCACCGGCGGTGTGGGTGCGCTCGATGGCGGCCATCGTGTCGGCGGGCACCTCGAACCATTCGCTGTGCATCTTGTGTTCGGCGATCTTGTCCACCCGCACGGGCTGGAAGGTGCCCGCACCCACGTGCAGCGTCACGCTCGCGCGTTGCACGCCGCGCGCCGCCAGCTCGGCCAGCACGGCCTCGTCGAAATGCAGCGAGGCCGTCGGGGCCGCCACCGCGCCGGGCTTGGCGGCGAACACCGTTTGATAGCGGCGCTCGTCTTCGGCCGAGTCGGCGTGGGTGATGTAGGGCGGCAGCGGCACGTGGCCGAAGCGGTCGAGCAGCGCGAACGGGTCGCTCGGCAGGCGCAGGCGAAAGAGGCCGTCGTCGGGCCCGCAGCGGCCCAGCACCTCGGCGTCAAAACCGTCACCGCCGGCCTCGCCACCACCATGTCCAAACCGCACCAAGCTGCCCGCCTTGGGCGACTTGCTGGCGCGCAGGTGCGCCCAGACCTCGCAGTCCGGCCCCGGCAGCACGCGTTCCACCAAGGCTTCGACGGCACCCCCGGTGGCCTTGGCGCCGTAGAGCCGTGCCTTGATCACCTTGGTGTCGTTGAACACCAGCAGGTCGCCGGCTTGCAGCAGGGCGGGGAAGTCGCGAAACGCGCGATCCACCGGCTGCGGGCCGCTGCCGTCGAGCAGGCGCGAGCCGCTGCGCTCGGGCGCGGGGTGCTGGGCGATCAGCTCGGGGGGGAGGACGAAATCGAAGTCGGCGACGCTGAGGTCGCGATCAGAGACGGGGGCGGGGGCAGAGGCAGAAGCGGTGTGCGGCATGACGGTTGAGGGCTGGACCGGCCCGTTCCAACGTTGAAAGAAAAAACGGCAAGCGAGGGCAGAATTGTTTCATGCCTGCTGCTTCGCATGTCGCCTCGCCTGCCGCCAAGTCCGCCCCCGCCCGTGCGCTCGACAAGCTCGGCCTGGTGCGCGACATCGACCTGGCCCTGCACCTGCCGCTGCGCTACGAAGACGAAACCCGCATCACGCCGCTGATCGAGGCGCGTGACGGTCAGGCCGTGCAGGTGCAGGGGCGCGTCACCGATTGCCGCGTCGAAGGCGGCTTCAAGGGCCGCGGGCGGCGGCAGTTGATCGTCACGCTCCACGATGGCACCGACGAGCTCGCGCTGCGCTTCTTGAACTTCTACCCCAGTCAGCAGAAGACGATGGCGCCCGGTGCCTTGCTGCGCGTGCGCGGCGAGCTGCGCGGCGGCTTCGTGGGCCGCGAGATGGTCCACCCCGTCGTGAAGGTGGTGCAAGACGACACGCCCATGCCGCAGGCGCTCACGCCGGTCTACCCCACCACGGCCGCGCTGCCGCAGGCTTATTTGCGCAAGGCTGTGGCGGGCGGGCTGGCGCGGGCCAATCTGGACGAAGTGATCCCGCCCGAGCTGCTGCCCACCTTGCCGCACGCGCGGCTGCCCAGCCTGCGCGCGGCGCTGCACAGCCTGCACCACCCCACGCCCGATCAGTCGCTGGCGGCGCTCGAAGACCGCAGCCACCCGGCCTGGCAGCGGCTCAAGTTCGAGGAGCTGCTGGCGCAGCAGTTGTCGCAGTTGCAGGCGCGCCGCGAGCGGGCCGTGCTGCGCGCGCCGGCGCTGGTGGCGCGGCCGGGTGGTCTGCATGAAAAGTTGCTCGGCGTGCTGCCGTTTGCCTTGACCGGCGCCCAGCAGCGCGTGAGCGAGGAGGTGGCGCAAGACCTGGCCCAGGCGCGCCCGATGCACCGTCTGCTGCAGGGCGACGTGGGCTCGGGCAAGACGGTGGTGGCGGCGCTGGCGGCGGCGGTGGCCATCGACGCCGGCTGGCAATGCGCGCTGATGGCGCCCACTGAAATCTTGGCCGAGCAGCACTTTCGCAAGCTGGTCGATTGGCTCACGCCGCTGGGCGTGGAGGTCGCCTGGATCACCGGCAGCCAGCGCAGCAAGCAGCGCGCGCAGATGCTCGAGCGCGTGGCCAGCGGCGCCGCGCGGCTGGTGGTGGGCACGCATGCGGTGATCCAGGACCAGGTGGTGTTCGAGCGCCTCGGCCTCGCGCTGATCGAC
>NZ_JAYSBZ010000010.1:0-60686 GCF_041915145.1 Aquabacterium sp.
TCCAGCAGCCCAGCGCCTGCAGCGTCTTGTGATCCAGCATCCCGTCCTCCCGCTTCTGCCGTTACCGGCATCAGCATAAAGAACGGCTCTCAGCTGCCCACGGAATTCTTCGATGAACCAAAAAAAAGGCCGCTGAACAAGCGGCCTTTTTGTTGGGGCGGACAGCGCTCAGGCGTTGGACTTGCCGGCGGTTGGCGAGGCACCCAGGCGGGCCATCAGGCGCGCCAGGGGTGAATCTTCGGGCAACGAGGGCTCTGGTTCCGCTTCAAAATCCATCTCGGCCAAGGTCACGCTGGCCGGCAGCAGCAGTTGCTGCAAGCGCATCAGGTCGTTGAACGCCTCCTGCGGGAAGCCGGCGCGGTCACCGCGGTGGTCGAGCATCAGCTCGTCGAAATAGGCCTGCACGCTGGCGCGGTCCGACCAGATCTCGGCCAGCTTGTTGGCGATCTTCGGGTAGTGGGTCAGGATGAACAGCGGGCGGTTCTCGGTGGGCAGCGTCAGCGCCCAGCGCACGGTGCCGGTGGGCAGCTCCTGGCGCGCCGGCGCCTGCCGCATCACCTCCGGCTTCGACGACTGCATCTGCGACCGGGTGGGCGCGAGGTTGCCGATCAGGCCCTCGCGGTCGAGAGCCTTCTTGGCCTCTTCGACGTCCACGGGTTCAAAGTCCAGCGCGTCCAGCATCTTGGGGGCGGGCTTGTGGGTGGCAATGATCGACTTCATGTTGTGTCTCCACGCTAGGTATCTGTAAACGGAGATTACATCTTTTCAGAATGTAACGAGAGCGGGAGGGTGCCTACGAGTCGTGACCCAGTTCTCGGTTTGCGGCTCACGAGGCGCAAAACCCCGCGAATGAATGGGTACCCTAAACTCGCCCGCTTGTCGCTGGGGCGCGCATGCGCAGATGGGTAAGGGGCTTATGAATTCGATTCAACGGTTTGCATGGGTGGTTGGCCCGCTGGTGTTGGGGTGGGGCTGTGAGTTCGGGGGGGCGCTGGGGGCGGGGGTAGCGGCGGCTGGCGCGCCAGCTCCGGCGACCGCAGCCCGGGCGCCCGCGCTGCAACGTCCGGCGGCGCCGGTTGGCGCGGCAGGGCTGTCGCCGATGGCGTCGGTGGAGGGCATCACCGAGTACCGTCTGCCCAATGGGTTGCAGGTGCTGCTGATCCCGGATGCCAGCAAACCCACCACCACGGTGAACGTGACCTACCGCGTCGGCTCGCGTTTCGAGAACTACGGCGAGACGGGCATGGCGCACTTGCTGGAGCACCTGCTGTTCAAGGGTTCGCCCAAGCATCCGCAGGTGTGGTCCGAATTCAACCAGCGCGGCCTGCGTGCCAATGGCAGCACCTGGTACGACCGCACCAACTACTTCGCCAGCTTCGCCGCCAACAACGACAACCTCAAGTGGTACCTGGCCTGGCAGGCCGATGCGATGGTGCACAGCTTCATCGCCAAGCGCGATCTCGACAGCGAGATGACGGTGGTGCGCAATGAGATGGAGATGGGCGAGAACGACCCGCAGAACGTCTTGTTCGAAAAGACCGTGGCGGCCATGTACCACTGGCACAACTACGGCAAGGCCACCATCGGCGCGCGCTCCGACGTCGAGGGTGTCGACATCACGCGTCTGCAGGCCTTCTACCGCACCTACTATCAGCCCGACAACGCCACGCTGATCGTGTCGGGCAAGTTCGAGCCCGCCCAGGTGCTGGGCTGGGTGCGCGAGTTCTTCGGCCCGATCCCGAAGCCGGCCCGCGCGCTGCCGCGTCAATACACCCAGGAGCCCGTGCAGGATGGCGAACGCAGCCTGATGCTGCGTCGCGTGGGCGGCGTGCCGTTGCTGTTTGTCGGCTACCACGTGCCGGCGGCGGCCGACCCCGATTACGCCGCGATCAAGGCGCTGGGGGTGATCCTGGCCGACACGCCATCGGGCCGCCTGCACAAGCGTCTGACCGAGCAGCATCTGGCGGCGTCGGTGTTCTCGTTCACCGAAGGGCTCTACGAGCCGGGGTTCATGCTGTTCGGCGCGGAGCTGGGCGCCAAGCAGGACAGCCAGGCGACCCGCGAGGCGCTGCTGGCCACGCTCGAGTCGATCCAGACCGAGCCGATCACCCAGCGCGAGCTGGAACGCGCCAAAGCCAAGTGGCTCAAGAGCTGGGACCTGGCCTTTGCCGACCCGCAGCGCGTGGGCGTGGCCCTGTCGGAGGTGGTGGCCCAGGGCGACTGGCGCCTGTTCTTTTTGACGCGCGACCGCGTGCGCGACCTCAAGCTCGAAGACGTGCAGCGCGTGGCACAGGCCTATCTGCGACCGGCCAACCGCACCTTCGGCGAATACCAGCCGACCGAGTCGCCCGAGCGCGCGCCGCTGCCGGCACGGCCCGACGTGGCCGCGATGTTCAAGAACTACCAGGGGCAGGCGGCGTCGGCGCCGGCGGAAACCTTTGATACCTCGCCCGCGAACATTGATGCCCGCACCCGCACCTTTGCGCTGTCGAACGGCATGAAGGTGGCCTTGCTGTCCAAACCCACGCGCGGCGCGGCGGTGCACGCCAGCCTGACGCTGCGCTTCGGCGACGAGAAATCGCTAGCCGGCTGGGGTGATGCCCCGGCCATGCTGGCGGCCCTGCTCGACAAGGGCACGGCCACGCTCGACCGCGAGGCGGTGCAGGACCAGCTCGACGCCTTGCGCACCGAGGTGGCGGTGAGCAGCCAGCCGGGCGGTGTCACCCTCAACATCACCTCGCGGCGCGAATATTTTGCGCAAGCCTTGGCGCTGATCGGCGACATGCTGCGCCAGCCCGCCTTGCCGCCGGCCGTGCTCGAAGAAGTGCGGCGCCAGTCGCTGTCCACCCTGGAGCAGCAGCGCAAGGAGCCCGAGGCCATCGTGGACAACGCGCTGGGCCGCTACGGCAACCCCTATCCGGCGGGCGACGTGCGCTATGCCCGCAGCTTCGACGAAATCGGCGCCGACCTGAAGGCCGTGACCATCGAGCGGGTGAAGGAGTTTCATGCCCGCTTCTACGGCGCCAACTACGCGCAGTTCGGTGCCGTGGGCGATCTCGACGAAGTGCAGACCCGCCAGGCGCTGGAGGCCGCCTTTGGCCTCTGGAGCAGCGCGGCGGCCTACACGCGGGTGCCCGATCCGCTCGTCGCCGTGGCGGGCACCCGGCTTGAATTTCGCACGCCGGACAAGCAAAACGCCACGTTGTCGATCACGTTGCCCTTGCCGCTGACCGACCGCGATGAAGACTACGTGCCGCTGATGCTCGCCAACCATCTGCTGGGCGCTGGCGGCGATTCGCGCCTGTGGAACCGCGTGCGCGAAAAGGAAGGCCTGTCGTACAGCGTGGAAAGCTCGGTGCAGTGGAATCCGTTCGACGCGCATTCCACTTGGCTGGCGTCGGCGATATTTGCGCCGCAAAACCGCGAGCGGGTCGAGAAGGCCATGCGCGATGAAATCGCTCGTGCCCTGGCGCAAGGGTTCACGTTGCAGGAATTGAATGCCGGCAAACGCAGCCTGCTGAGTTTCCGGCGCCTGGCTCGGGCGCAAGACCCGCGCTTGGCTGCCGGGCTGGTGCAAAACCTGCATCTGGGCCGCACGTATGCCGAATCGGCGCGCGTTGATGCCGCCATCGACAAGGTGACCCTGGCTCAGGTCAACGAAGCCCTGCGGCGCTATATCAAACCCGAGCGGATGGTGTGGGCCGTGGCGGGAGACTTGGCTGCGGTGCCGGCCGAGCAGGCGAAATAAATAAAAAAGCCGGCACGGGGCCGGCTTGATTGCAATGGAGCGCGAAGCTCAGATTGCGAAGTCTTCGAGCTTCTTGCCCGACGCCACGGCGGCTTGCACCCACTTGGGTTGCAGGCCGCGGCCTGTCCAGGTTTCGCCGGTGGCCGGGTTGCGGTACTTGGGGGCCACCTTGCGGCCCGCATTGGCCGACTTACCCGCGACCTTGCCACCCAGATCTGCCATCGTCAGGCCATGCTCGGCCATCAGCGACTTGATCTGGTTGATCACGCCGGAACGCTCGGCACGGCGAGCGTCTTGCAATTGCTTTTCAAGCTCGACCTGTTGCTTCTCGAGCGCGGCTTTTTGTGCGAGCAGACTTTGATATGAGCTCATGGGTTTCCTCAAGACGACTAGGTAATGATTGGGGGCACGCCGTGCGGCAGGAGTATCGGATATCGGCGGTTCATCGATATTTGAATGAACCTGAATGTGACCGAATGGGATCGTACACCCCATTAAACCCGATGAATACAGAGAAATTATAGTGATTTCCCAAATGGCTGTGCAATTTGTGCTTGCCAACTTGCTGACGCAAACCCCTGCCTGAGGGGGGAATAAGCTGCCGCATGAGGAATATGCCGCAGCTTATTGGGTTTTGTGGCCCTGATTTACCGGGCCTGCGCCACCGCCTTGCCCAGCTCAATAACCGCCATCGCGTATGGGCTGGATTGGTTGTAGCGCGTGATGGTGTAGAAATTGTCGGTGCCCACCACATAGTTGGGCGCGTTGGCGCCATTTTCGAGTTTGACCAGTGCCAGCAGCCCTTCGTGGTGCTGGCCTGATGCGCTGAGTTGCACACCCAGTTGCTGCATTTCGGCGGCGGTGAAACTCGGCACGATATCGGGCGCCAGCAGGTGGTCGAGATTGGCGCTGGCCGGGGGCAGGGCGCGCACCGAGTAATAGTTGGCCATGTCGCGCGTCCAGCCAAATTCGGCCAGATAGTGCGCCACGCTGCCGATGGCATCGGCCGGACTGTGGATCAAATCGATGCGGCCATCGCCGTCAAAATCGACCGCGTATTTGCGCCACGAACTCGGCATGAACTGCGGCAGACCCAGCGCGCCGGCGTAGGAGCTGTTGATTTCGAGCGGGTTGGCGTGAATATCGCGGCACAGCAGGTAGTACTGCTCCAGCTCGTTGCGGAAGTACGCACTGCGGTCGCGCGGGGCATTGGCCGGAAAGTCGAAACCCAGCGTGACGAGCGCATCGAGGATGCGAAAGCGGCCCATGTCTCGCCCGTAAATGGTTTCGACGCCGAGCAGCCCGACGATGATTTCAGGCGGCACGCCATATTCGCGCTGCGCCTGCTTGAGCCAGGCTTCGTTGTCGTTCCAGAAGGCCACGCCGGCCTTGACGCGCTTGGGTTCGACGAAGCGGGCGCGGTAGACGGTCCAGTTCTTGGGCGTGCCAGCGGGGGCGGGCAGGATGAGGCGCGCGACGCCGGGCTGGTAGCGCGCTTCGGCGAAGGCGGCCTGCAGCCAGGTCACCGGCAGTTCGGTGCGCTGGGCGACGTCGTGGATCCAGGCTTGCACATCGGCGCGCTCGGCGTAGGGCACGCTGCCGGGTTCGGCGGTGGGGGGCAGGGTGGCGGCTGCCGCGCTGCCGTTGGTGACGGCGGCGGCGACCGGTTCGTTGCCGGGCTCGTCTGCCGGGGTGGGGCTGCTGGCGGCGTCGCCGGGGGCACTCGGGGCTTGGCTGACGGCCGGGGCGCTGGCGGCCGCGCGGTCGGGTGCCGGGGCGACGGGGGTCGTCGGATCGAGGGATACCGACGAGGCGCAGCCGGCCAGGGCCGCGATGAGCGCGGCCACGCCAGCGGCCGATAGCGCGGCGCCGATGTGGGTCGAACAAGAGGGCTCGAGGCGCGAAGGCAGGCAGGGTGTGGTCATGGGCAGAAGCAATCGAGGGCGATGCCGCGCACGGGCCTTGCCGAGCGGGCGTCAGGCGTGCGAGCGGGGTGGTTCGGTGGCACGGAAGGCAGCCTGGAACGCTGCGGTCTGGGTAAGCATACGCGCCGCGCGCAGGGTGGCGCGTGCCTGACGTGTATCGAACTTTTGCTTGCCGGGCCGCGAAGGCGCGCCGTAGCGCTGGGCGTCGAGCTCGCGCAGCAGCCGCATCAGCGGCTGGGCGGTCAGGTTGAGGTGTTCGTGCAGATAGTGGGCCAGGGTGAGCGGGGGCCAGGTTTCGGCGGCCTGGGCGCCGGCGCGGTTCAGGGTGCGAACGATGCGGGCGTAGGCCAGCAGCCAGGGGTCGTGTTGACGGCGCTCCCACCAGGCCCAGGCGGCGGCCAGCAGGCTGATGCCGCTGAACAGCCCGGTGAGCAGGTAGGCCAGGTCCGTCCAGTCGGGCGAATTCATGCCCAGCTTGCGCAGCAAATCGAGCTGCTTGCCTTGCGAGTAGTTGAGCACCCACTGGTTCCAGCGGTTGTTGGCGGCGTCCCACCAGGCTCGCAGGTGGTCGGCCCAGGCCGGGTTGACGCGCCCGAGGGCGCCGCCCACGAAGCCCGGCAGCGGGCGCAGGCTGCGGCCGTGCTCGATGCGATCGGGCGCCACGGCGGCGGTGGGGTCGGCGCGCACCCAGCCTTCGCCCGCCTGCCAGTATTCGGCCCAGGCGTGGGCATCGCGGTTGCGCACCACGAAGTAGCCGTCCACCGGGTTCAACTCTCCGCCCTGGTAGCCGGTGACGATGCGGGCTGGCACGCCCATGGCGCGCATCAGCACCACGAAGCTGGCCGCGTAGTGTTCGCAAAAGCCGGTCTTGCGGTCGAGCCAGAACTCGTCGATGGCGTCGGCGCCGTTCTCGCCGTAAGCGCCTGGCGCCAGCGTGTAGCTGTAGCCGCCGCTGCGGATGTGCTGTAGCAGCAACTGCGCGGCGTCGCGGGCGCTGGGGTGGTCGAGCTGGTGCAGCTGATCCAGCGCCCAGGCGCGGGCGCGGGCGTGGCGGCCAGGGGGGAGGTCGAGATAGGTGTGCAGCGCCGGGGTGATCTGGGTGGGGCCGTGGGCAAAGTGCGTCCAGGCGTGGGTGCTGAGCCGCACGCGGTCGGTGATGGGCTGGTTGGCGCGCCAGCCCAGGCCCAGTGGTGCCACTGCGAGCGAGGGGCTGACGGCGTTGACCTGCGGCGGGCTGGGCGAGGCTTCCAGCAGCGCCACGGTGCTGATGCGCGAGGGCTCGATCGTCACCTCGACGTTCACGGGCTCGCCGGCCAGGCGAATGGGCTGGTCGGCGGGGGCCAGGGCCAGCCATTCCTCGGTGGAGGCTTCGCGCCACTGCACGCCGTCGGTGAAGGCCAACACCGGCCCGCGAAAGTACAGCGAGCTGGGTTTGGGCACGGGGCCGCCGCCGAAGCGCACGCGCATCGCGATGGAGTCGTCTTGCGCGAGCTCGCTCACCTGCCCGAGCTTCAGGTGGCCCGACAGCCCCATCTGCCCCGGCGCGTCTTCCGGGCGTCCCCACAGCGGCCCCATGCGCGGGAAGAGCATGAACAGCACCACCATGATCGGCAACCCGATGGCGGCGGCGCGGGCAGCCAGGCCGGCGGCCAGACTCAGCGGCGGCCGACCGGCGGGCAGGTGCGCCAGGGCCAGCGCCGTCAGCAAGCCCCAGATCGACACGACCATGGCCAGCGCCGTGAGCAGCGACTGCGAATACATGAACTGCGTCAGGATCAGGAAGAAGCCGAGGAAGAACACCACGAAGGCGTCGCGCCGCGCGCGCAGTTCGAGCGTCTTGAGCGCGGTCAGCGACACCACCAGCGTGATGCCCGGCCCCTGGCCGAGCAGGCTGCCGTGGCTCACGAAGGTCAGGCCCAGCGCGGTGAGCAACACCGCCGTGAGCCAGAAGCGGTTGGGCAGCGGGCCTTCCGTCCAGGCGAGCCAGGCGCGCCACAGCAGGGCGAGGGCGCCGAACGCCACGGCCCAGCCCGGCAGGCGGGCGGCGTGAGGCGCGAGCGTCCAGGCCACCACGCCCAGCAGAAACAGCGTGTCGCGGCTGTCACGGCTGACGTGGCTGAAGCGGGCGCGGGCCGGGGCGAGCTTCGGCATGGCGTCAGCGCCCCTCGGGGGCCAGGGCCAGCGCTTCGAGGCAGCGCTGGCGGTGCGCGTCGCCCGAGTCGGGCTGCAGTTCGGCGTGGGGCAGGCGCAGGCCGTAGGCGGCGCCGCTGCGGTCGGCCAGCAGGACCCAGGCGGTCAGGCGCGACAACCGCGCCTCGCCCGATTCGCCACCAGGGCCGCCGGCCAGCTGCCAGTCGAGCCACCACTGCGGACGCTGGCGGGCATCGCGGTCGCGGCTGACCAGCGAGCCGGTGGCCTCCAGCGTGCGGGACGACTTCTTCCAGGCGATCTGGCGCAGCGCGTCGCCGCGTTGGTAGTCGCGCACACCGTCGAGCTCGCCCTGCGCCACGGTGGCGCGGTGCGGATGCGGGCTGGGCGTGAACGTGCTGGGTGGCAGCGGCGCGGCAGGTGTTTCGGGGTGGGGATAGACCAGCACGCGGGCGGCCGGGTACCACAGCGACCAGCTTTGAAACAGCCCGAACGGATAGCGCGTGAGCACCGTCACCCGGGGCAGCTCGACCCAGCCGCGTCGCGTGGCCGTCACGCCCAGGCGCACGATGCTGGAGCTGCCGGCCGGCACGTCGGTCCAGACGTGGCGTTGCTGGCCTGCGGCGGGCAGCCCGGCGTACAGGCCGATGCCGTAGCGCGGGCGGGTGTCGGGGTTGTCGAGCACGACTTCGATCCAGAGCGCTTCGCCGGCATGCACCGATGCGGGGGGGCGCAGGTGCAGGCTGAGCCCGCGCAGGTCGTCGTGCGTCATGTGAATCGACACCGCCCCGCAACCGGCCAGCAGAAAGGTCAGCAGATAGCCGAGGTTGAGCTGGTAATTGATGGATGCAATGAGCAGCACCAGCAAGGTCACGGCAAACAGCCAGCCGGGCCGGGTGGGCAGGATGTAGAGATTGCGGTGCGTGAGCGTGCTGCGCTCGCGGCGCGGGTGGCGGCTTTGCCAGTAGCGCTCCCAGCGCGCGCGCAGCCCCATGGGCGGATGAGGGTGCGTGGCGGGGCGCGGCATGGCGCGAGGTCGAGGCGGCGGCGGGGCGTCGGGCGGGTCAGCGCAACGCGATGGCTGCCAGCATGGCCTGGGTCTGCTCGACGCTGCCGCGTCCGGCTTGGGCCACCGGTACCAGACGGTGGGCGATCACCGCGGCGGCCACGGCCTGCACGTCGTCGGGCGAGACGTGCTCGCGCTTCTTGAGCAGCGCACGGGCGCGTGCCGCGTTGAGTAGCGCCAGCCCGGCGCGCGGACTCAGGCCCTGCGTGAACCAGTGGCCGCTGCGCGTGGCGGCGATCACGGCCTGCACGTAGTCGAGCAGGGCGTCGGACACGAAGATGCGCCGCACCGCTTCTTGCGCCTGCATCAGTTGCTCGGGCGCCATCACGGCCTTCAGCGCGGCAACGGCCTCGCGCCGGTCGCGCCCGGCGAGCAACTGGCGCTCCGACCACGTATCGGGGTAGCCGAGCGTGACGCGCATCATGAAGCGGTCGAGTTGCGACTCGGGCAGCGCAAAGGTGCCGAGCTGGTCGCTCGGGTTCTGCGTGGCGATCACGAAGAACGGCTCGGGCAGGGCATGCGACTGGCCCTCGATGGTCACCTGCTTTTCTTCCATCGCTTCGAGCAGCGCGCTTTGCGTCTTGGGCCCTGCGCGGTTGATCTCGTCGGCCAGCAGCACCTGCGTGAAGACCGGGCCAGGGTGGAAGACGAAGCGCCCGCTGCCCGAACCGCCGTTGGCTTCGCTCGGCCGCTCGTAAACCGTGACGCCGGTCAAGTCGGACGGCAGCAAGTCGGCGGTGAACTGCACCCGCGCGAATTGCAGCCCCAGCGACGCGGCCAACGTGTGCGCCAGGGTCGTCTTGCCGACACCCGGCACGTCTTCGATCAGCAAGTGGCCGCCGGCCAACAGACACGTGATCGAGTCCTCTATCTGCGGGCGTTTGCCCACGATGATCGTGCTAACCTGATCGATCAGGGTCGACAAAGAGGCATGCAAGGGTGTGGTCATGGATTCATACCTTATCAGGCTTGATCTGTGTCGGCTGGCTCTCGCATAACTTGAGTCCGCAGGTTTGACTCCATGTTCGGTCTGGCTCGTTTCTTTTCACCGCGGCGTCATCGGGCGGTCACCACCGGCTACTTCACCCATCCGGCCTGCCTGGATCACGACATGGGCGACGGCCACCCCGAATGCCCCGAGCGCCTGGTGGCGATCGAGGACATGCTCAAGGAGTCGCCCGCGCTCAACGCCAAGCTGATTCGCCGCGAGGCTCCGGCAATCGACCTGCGCCGCGTGCGGCTGGCCCACGAAGAGGGCTACATCGCCAATTTGCACGATTTCATGCAGCAGGTGGCCGCCAGTGGCAAGACGCGCGCCATCGAGCCCGACACCTGGGTCTGCCCCGGCAGCTGGTCGGCCGCCGTGCACGCGGCCGGCGCGGCCGTGGCGGCCACCGACGCGGTGCTCGACGGCGAGGTCACCAACGCCTTCTGCGCGGTGCGCCCGCCCGGTCACCACGCCACGCGCCGCGAGGCCATGGGCTTTTGCTTCTTCAACAACGTGGCCATCGCCGCCCGCTACGCGCTCGACGTGCGCGGCCTCAAGCGCGTGGCCGTGATCGACTTCGACGTGCACCACGGCAACGGCACCGAAGACATCCTGGCCGGCGACGACCGCGTCATCATGGTCGGCCTGTTCCAGCACCCGCTCTACCCTCACAGCGGCACGCCGCCTGCGGCCTCCAACATGCACAACCTGGCGCTGCCGGCGCGCACGCGCGGCATCGAGGTGCGGGCGCAGATCGAAACCCACTGGCTGCCGGTGCTCAACAACTTCAAGCCCGAGATGATCTTCATCTCGGCCGGCTTCGACGCCCACCGCGACGATGGCCTGGCCGAGCTGGGCCTGACCGAGGCCGATTACGAATGGATCACCCAGCGGCTGGTCGAGGTGGCCCGGCGGCATTGCCAGGGGCGCATCGTGTCGTGCCTCGAGGGCGGCTACAACCTGGGGCCGCTGGCGCGCAGCGTCGAGGCCCATCTGCAAGCGTTGACGCGAGATTGACATGAACCACGCCATCAGCCCCGACGAGTTGCAAGCTCTGCTGGGCAACCTGCTCAAGCCTTCCGCCCTGATCGAGGCCGGGGTGCTGGCCGCCTGTCTGGCGCTGTCGTGGCTCGTGGCGCGCGCGTTGCGAGGGGCAGCCGATCGGTCGGGTTCGATCTGGTTCGGGCGGCGCATCGTCGATGGCGTGCTGTTTCCGGTGCTGGCCCTGCTGCTGGCCTTCGTGGCGCGCCGCGCGCTCGTCGGACTGGTGCCGATGGCAGTCTTTCGGCTGGCGGTGCCCGTGCTGGTGTCGCTGGCGCTGATCCGGTTGTGCGTGCGCGTGTTGCAGGCGGTGTTTCCGCGTTCGCAGCTCATGCGCGCCACCGAGCGAACGATCTCGTGGCTCGCCTGGGGGGGCGTGGTCTTGTGGATCACCGGCGTGCTGCCGCTGGTGCTCGACGAGCTCGACGACGTCGCCTTCAAGATCGGCAGCGCGCATGTGTCGGTGCGCAACCTGATCGAGGGCACGTTCAGCGCGGGCATCGTGATGGTGGTGGTGCTGTGGCTGTCGTCGGCCATCGAGGCGCGGCTGCTCAAGGGCGCGACCAGCGACGAGCTCTCGATGCGCAAGATCGCCGCCAACGCCACGCGCGCCGGGTTGATGTTCATTGGCCTGCTCGTCGCGCTGTCGGCCGTGGGCATCGACCTCACGGCGCTGTCGGTGCTCAGCGGCGCGGTTGGCGTGGGCCTGGGCTTCGGCTTGCAGAAGCTGGCGGCCAACTACGTGAGCGGCTACGTGATCCTGGCCGAGCGCTCGCTGCGCATCGGCGACCTCGTCAAGGTGGACAACTTCGAGGGCCGCATCACCGACATCAAGACGCGCTACACGCAGATCCGCTCGCTGAGCGGGCGCGAGTCCATCGTGCCCAACGAGATGCTCATCACCCAGCGCATCGAAAACGCCTCGCTGGCCGACCCGAACCTGCTGCTGTCCACCGTGGTGCAGGTGGCCTACGGCACCGATATCGAGGCGCTGCGCGCTCGGCTGGTCGAGGTGGTGCGGGCGGTGGATCGCGTGCTGCAGGATCCGCCGCCGGCCGTTTACCTGACGGCCTTTGCCGCCGACGGCCTCGAGTTGACCGTGGTGTTCTGGATTCTCGCGTTGGAGGGCGGGCACACGAGCGTGCGCTCGGACGTCAACCTCGCCATCCTGCGCAAGCTCACCGAACTGGGCATCGACATCCCGTTCCCGCAGCGCGTGATGCACATGCCCAGGCAGTCCGACTGAGGCGGTTTGCCGCCACGCGCGCCGCTGGCCTTGCGCTGGCAGCTGTCACGCGGATGATGTACCGTAGCAGGTCACATCACAGGTAGGTGCTTCAGCCCAATGTCGTCTCATTCCTTGCCCGCCGCCATCGCGTCCGAGCCGCCTGCATCGACCGCCACATCGACCGAGCAGTCCGACCGGGCTGCTCCTGACGAGTCCATCGCTGTCGAGCCGATTCAGCTTGCCGACGAACCGCTGCGGTTGCTCAGCCGCGAGCGCGCCATTCTCGAATTCAACCGCCGCGTGCTGGCGCAAGCCCGGCGCGACGACGTGCCCCTGCTGGAGCGGCTGCGCTATATCTGCATCGTGTCGAGCAACCTCGACGAATTCTTCGAGGTGCGCTATGCCGATTACGTCGAGGCGGTGCGCTCGCCGCACTCGGGGCTGACGCAACGCGATCTGCTCGAAGCCTCGTCGGCCGCGCATCAACTCGTGCGTGAGCAATATGCCTTGTTCAACGACGTGGTCATGCCCTCGCTGCGCGAGGCGGGCATCGTGGCGCTGCATCACCACGGCCGCAACGCCGAGCAGCGCCGCTGGGTGGCGCAGTTTTTTGAAAAGCAGGTGCGCCCGCTGCTCATGCCCATCGGGCTCGACCCGGCCCATCCCTTTCCGCAGGTGGCCAACAAGTCGCTCAACTTCATCGTCAAGCTCGGCGGCACCGATGCCTACGGGCGCGACAACTCCATCGCCATCGTCAAGGTGCCGCGCGTGCTGCCGCGCGTGATCCGTCTGCCCGAGTCGATCGCCGGGGGACAGCAGGCCTTCGTGCTGCTGTCCAGCGTGATCCGGGCGCATCTCGACGATCTCTTTCCGGGGCGCGCGGTGGAGTCGTTCTCGCAGTTCCGCGTCACGCGCGACACCGATCTCGATGTGGACGAGGACGACATCACCAACCTGCGCCAGGCGCTGCGCTCGATGATGAGCACGCGCCAGTTCGGCAAGGCGATCCGGCTGGAGGTGGTGGACACCTGCCCGCCCGAGCTGTCGAGCTTTCTGCTGCAGCAGTTCGGTCTGACGGAAGAGGCGCTGTACCCCGTCAACGGACCGGTGAATCTGGTGCGCCTGGGCGCCCTGATCGATCAGGCCGATGCGTCCGAGTTGCGCTTCCAGTCGCATGAGCCGGCCTGGCCGCGCGGCTTGTCGCGGCAGGAGCCGATCTTCGACCAGCTCAAGCGCGGCGACGTGATGCTGCACCACCCTTGGGAGTCGTTCGACCCGGTGGTCGAGTTCTTGCGCCAGGCTGTCGAAGACCCCAACGTGCTGGCCATCCGCCAGACCATCTACCGCACCGGCAGCGAGTCCGCCCTGATGGAGCTGCTGCTCGAGGCCGTGCGCCGCGGCAAGGAAGTGATGGTGGTGGTGGAGCTGAAGGCGCGCTTCGATGAAGAAGCCAACATCAACTGGGCCGACCGCCTGGAGGCGCTGGGCGCGCAGGTGGTGTATGGCATCGTGGGGCTCAAGACCCACGCCAAGATGCTGCTCGTGACGCGCCGCGAGGGCCTTCGCCTCAAGCGCTACGCTCACCTGTCCACCGGCAACTACAACGCCAAGACCGCGCGGCTCTATACCGACGTGGGCTACCTCACGGCCAGCACCGACCTGACCAACGACGCCGATCTGGTCTTCCAGGAGCTGGCCAGCCTGACGCGGGGCAAGAGGCCCAGCCAACTGCTCGTGGCGCCGGGCGAGCTGCACAAGCGCACCATCGAGCTGATCGGCAAGGTGGAGCAGGCCGCCCGCAAGGGGCGCACGGCGCGCATCGTGGCCAAGATCAACGCGCTGACCGACCCCGATCTGATCGACGCGCTGGTCGCGGCTGGCCGGGCGGGGGCCGATATCGACCTCATCGTGCGCGGCGCCTGCATGTTGCCGCCGGGGCTGGCCGGGCAGACCGACCGCATTCGCGTGCGCTCGGTGGTGGGCCGCATGCTCGAGCACTCGCGAGTGCTCTATTACCGCTGGGGCGACGGGGCCGACGACGAGGCGCTGTACCTGTCGAGCGCCGACTGGATGACGCGCAACATGCTGCGTCGCATCGAGATCGCCTGGCCGGTGCGCGACGCGGCCATTCGGCAGCGCGTGATCGACGAATGCCTGGTGCCCTATCTCCACGACCGGCGTGACAGCTGGCTGCAGCGGTCCGACGGGCGCTACGAGCGCATCGACGATGCCGGAGTCAGCGCTCAGCAGGCCTTGATGCGGCGCTACACCGCGCGGTGACGCAGCCGGCGCGCCGGACCGACCAGAAAAGAAGAGGCACAGGGCATGGATCTGATCTTGTGGCGCCACGCCGAGGCGCACCCGTTGCGCGAAGGCGCGCTGTTCGATGCGCAACTCGACTTGCAACGCGCGCTCACGCCCAAGGGCGAGCGACAGGCGCAGCGCATGGCGCAATGGCTCAACCAGCGTCTGGCCGAGTCCACCCGGGTGCTGGTCAGCCCCGCGGTGCGTACCCAGCAGACGGCCCACGCGCTGGGGCGCAGCTTCAAGACGCTGCCGGCGCTGGCGCCCGATGGCACGGTCGAAGACCTGCTGGCAGCCGCGCGCTGGCCCGACTCGAACGAGCCCGTGCTGATCGTGGGGCACCAGCCCACCCTGGGTTGGGCGACCTCGCGCCTGCTGTGCGCCATCGACCAACCCTGGTCCATCAAGAAGGCGGCGGTGTGGTGGTTGCGCTACCGCGTTCGCGAAGGCGTGGGGCAGGTGGTGCTGCAGGCGGTGCAGTCGGTCGATTGCCTGTGATCGCCCACGCGTTGGGGGCCTGACTGCGGTGCCAGACAGGGTTGCCATAATCGGGGCATGACGACCTCGTTCGACAGCACGGCCCCACGGCCCGACTTCGTATTCCCGGTGCGTGTCTACTGGGAAGACACCGACGGCCAAGGCGTGGTGTTCTACGCCAACTACATCAAGTTCTTCGAGCGCGCGCGCACCGAGTGGCTGCGCGTGCTGGGGTTTGGCCAGATGCAGCTCAAGCGCGACGCCGGCGGCCTGTTCGTGGTGGGCGAGACTACCGCGCGCTACTTGCGCCCGGCCAAGCTCGACGATCTGCTGAGCGTCACGGTGCGGGTGCTGCAGCAGGGTCGATCCAGCCTCACCTTCGAGCAGCAAGTCTGGCGCGGCGACACGCTGCTCACCGAGGGCGAGATCCGCATCGGCTGGGTCGAGCCCGATCCGCTCACCGGCGACTTCCGCCCGCGCCGCATCCCGGCCGTCGTGCTGGCCCGCTTGCAGACTGCGGCATCGGCCGCTGCGCCCGACTCATCCTCATCTCTGATGGCCTCCGCATGAATCAAGACCTGTCCATCGTCCACCTGGTGCTGCACGCGAGCTTCGTGGTGCAGTTGGTGATCGCCGTGCTGCTGCTGGTCTCGCTGGCCAGCTGGACGGTGATCTTTTCCAAGCTCTTCGGCCTGGCGCAGGTGCGTTCGGCCAATGAAGAATTCGAGCGCGAGTTCTGGTCGGGCCGCAACATTCAAGAGCTGTATGGCGACGCGGCCCGCGAGGCCGGGCCCCATGCCCCGATGGAGCGCATCTTCGCCTCGGGCATGCGCGAGGTCATGAAGCTGCGCGAGCGCCGCATCACCGATTCGAGCGCGCTGCTCGACGGCGCCCGCCGCGCCATGCGGGCCAGCTTCCAGCGCGAGCTCGATGCCGTCGAGTCACGTCTGTCGCTGCTGGGCTCGGTGGGCTCGGTGTCGCCTTACGTGGGGCTGTTCGGCACGGTGTGGGGGATCATGCACGCCTTCACCGGCTTCGCCGCCTTGCAGCAGGTGACGCTGGCCACGGTGGCGCCGGGCATTGCCGAGGCGCTGGTGGCCACGGCCATCGGCCTGTTCGCCGCCATCCCGGCGGTGCTGGCCTACAACCGCTTTGCGCGCGACATCGACCGCATCGCCATCCAGCTCGAAACCTTCATCGAAGAGTTCTCGAACATCCTGGCACGCAACGTCGGCCAGTTGCCGGGAGCGCACTGAGCATGGCCGCCCTGGCCAATCGTGGCGGCAGCCGCCGCCGGCGCACGATGAACGAGATCAACATGGTCCCGTTCATCGACGTGATGCTGGTGCTGCTCATCATCTTCATGGTCAGCGCGCCGCTCATCACCACCGGCATGGTCGACGTGCCCTCGGTGGGCCACGCCAAGGCCCAGCCGCCCAAGGTGGTGGAGGTGGTGATCCGCGACGGCGCCAAGCTCGAGATGCGGGTGGACGGCCAGGCCGTCGGCACCTACGAGCTCGACCAGCTGATCGGCCAGGTGCAAGCCGCGCAGGCCGACGCGGCGGGCGGGGCCGAGCAGGTGCCGGTGATCATCAGCGCGCAGCGCGACGTGCGCTACGAAGAGGTGGTCAAGGTGATGGACAAGCTCCAGCGCGCCGGCGTGCCTCGCGTGGGGCTGGCCGTGCGTACCACCGGCAACTGAGTCGGCACGACGACGCCAACTTCGCCGACGCATGAGCGCCCAACTGCTTCAAGACCCGCTGCGACCGCGTTCGATCGACGCCTCGGCGCGCGGCGGCCTGCTGGCGTTGGCGGCGCACGCGCTGCTGGTGGTGGCGCTGAGCCTGGGCGTGAGCTGGCACATCAAGACGCCCGAAGGCGGCGAGGCCGAGCTGTGGTCCGAGATCCCGAAGGCCGCTGCGCCGGCCCCGGCGCCCGAGCCGCCGCCGCCACCCGCCGAAGCCGCCAAGCCCGAGCCCCCGCCACCCGAGCCGGCTGCGGAGCCCGAACCCGAGCCGCCCAAGCCGGCTGAAATCGCCATCAAGAAGGCGCCGCCGCCCAAGCCCAAGGTCGAGCACAAGCCCAAGCCGGAGCCGAAGCCGCAACCCAAGCCGAAGCCCGAACCCAAGCCCGCCAAGGTCGAGCCGCCCAAGCCGGCCAAACCCACGGCGGCCGAGCAGGCCCAGGCGGCGGCCATTGAGGCGGCACGCAAAAAAAACCTGCAGCGCATGCTGGCCGGGGTGGGGGGCAGCGACGAGTTGTCCGGCAACCCGAACGTGGGGCGGGGCGCCTCGATTTCGCGCGGCTATCCGGCCAAGGTGGCGGCGGCCATCAAGCGCAACCTGGTGTTCCCCGATGCCATCAACGGCAACCCGGCGGCGGTGGTGTCGGTGCGCTGCTCGCCCAATGGCCGCATCCTGGCGCGGCGCCTGGTGCAGTCCAGCGGCGTGCCGGCGTGGGACGAGGCCGTGCTGCGCGCCATCGATCGCACCGAGATGCTGCCGCTCGACGACAACGGCGGCGTGCCCGCCAGCATGGAAATCGAGTTCAGGCCGCGCGATCTCTGAGGTGGCGGTTTCAGCACCGTCCGAGGGCGTCGTTTCACGCGCGTAAAGCGTGAAACTATTCCGCTTCAGGCGGCCAATTCCGGCGCTTCGTTCTGACAACAGGCCCTAGCATCAAATCAGGTGCGTCTTGCCCGTGGAGCCCGTGCCGGCTTCGTTGGACGCGCAATGCTTGATGCCTCGCCGAGTCCGTCTTGGCGAGAGAGGAATGTCATGACCGACTTGTCCGTGCCGCCGCTGAACGATCCTGGATCGAACGAGTTCGAGAGCGCTTCGCACGACGTGCGCGCCGCCGAGTCGCGCGAGCGCAAGACGCAGCACCGGCACTTTCTGTGGCCGATGCCGCCTTACGCCAGCTACCCGGCCGCGCTGGAGCAGCACGAGCCCCTGCCGTGCGAGATCGAGGGGCTGAACGGCCGCTTGATGCGCGGTCGGCTGATCTTCTTCGTGCCCGAAGAGTCGGTGGCGCACGTGCAGGTGCCGCCGGCCCGCACGACGATGCCGCTGCGCTTCGGGCAGTTCCGCGCCCTCACCGTCACCCAGCCCGTCGGGCCCGATACCTCGCATGCCCACGACCCGCACGCCACCATGCTCGAAGAGCGTCCGCGCGTGCCCTACGTGGTGCATCTGGCGGCGGGCGGCACGCTGGTGGGCGAGACGATCGGCTACGTCGAGCAAGAGTTCGGCTTGTTCCTGTTTCCGCCCCAGAGCGACGACGGCGCCGTCCGTCGCCTGTTCGTGCCGCGCGAGGCCTTCGTGGCCTACGAGGTGGGCGATCGCATCGGCGATGTGCTCGTGGCGCACGACGCCGTCACGCCCGAGCAGGTCGAGCAGGCCGCCGTGCTGCAGCGCCGGCTGCGCACGCAGAAGCTGGGCGACATCCTGCTGACCAGAAAGATCGTCTCGCCCGATCAGCTGCTGTCCGCCATCGACCAGCAAAGCAAGATGCCGATGGTGCGTATTGGCGAGGCGTTGATCGCGATGGATCTGATCTCTCAGACGCAGCTCGACGAAGCGCTCGAGCAGCAAAAGAGCGACCGCACCGTGCCGCTGGGCGAGATCCTGGTGCGCCACCACATGGTCACGCGGCAAGACCTGCAGACCGCGCTGGCGCGCAAGATGGGCTACCCGCTGGTCGACGTGCAGAAGTTCCCGGTCGAGGCGGCCGCGCTGCGCAAGGTGCCGTTCGTGGTGGCCGATCGCCTGCGCGCGCTGCCGCTGCTGTTGCGCGAAGGCACGCTGATCGTCGCGGTCGAAGACCCGGGGCGCCGCCTGGCGCTGGCCGAGCTGGAGTTCGTGACCCAATGCAAGGTGGTGCCGGTGCTCGCCCAGCACACCGAGATCGACGGCGCCGTGCAGGACGCCTACTCGAAGATCGGCGCCGAAGGGGCCTATCGCGGTGGCGCGACGATCGACGATGCCATCGAATTCGAGCAAGACGATTCCGGCCGATTGGTCGAGACGCTCGAGCGCGAGGGGCTGGAGTCGGAGCACGACGATGACCGACCCATCGAGCAGAGCGACAACTCGCTGGTGCGGCTGATCAACACGATGATCATCGAGGCGCACAACGATCGCATATCCGACATCCACATCGAGAGCTACCCGGGGCGCGACAAGATCAAGATCCGCTTTCGCAAGGACGGCATCCTGCGGCCCTACCTGGAGCTGCCCTACACCTACCGCAACGCCATCATCTCGCGCATCAAGATCATGTGCGACCTCGACATCTCCGAGCGTCGCAAGCCGCAGGACGGCAAGATCAACTTCGCGCGCTTCTCGCCGCAGCACCGCATCGAGCTGCGCGTGGCCACCATCCCGACCAACAATGGCCTCGAAGACGTGGTGATGCGGATCCTGGCCTCGGCCAAGCCCATCCCGCTCGACAAGCTCGGCCTGAGCGGCACCAACTTCACGCGCTTCAAGGAGGCCATGGAGCGCCCCTACGGCCTCGTGCTCTGCGTGGGCCCCACCGGCTCTGGCAAGACCACCACGCTGCACTCGGCGCTCAGCCACATCAACGTGCCCGAGCGCAAGATCTGGACGGCCGAGGACCCGATCGAAATCACCCAGCCGGGGCTGCGCCAGGTGCAGGTCAACCCGAAGATCGACTGGACCTTCGCCCGGGCGCTGCGGGCTTTCTTGCGCGCCGACCCCGACGTGATCATGGTGGGCGAAATTCGCGACGAAGAAACCGCGCACATGGCCATCGAGGCCTCGCTCACCGGTCACCTGGTGTTGTCCACGCTGCACACCAACAGCGCACCCGAGACGGTGACGCGTCTGCTCGACATGGGCATGGACCCGTTCAACTTCGCCGACTCGTTGCTGGTGGTGCTGGCCCAGCGCCTGGTGCGCCGGTTGTGCCCGAGCTGCCGGGTGGCCGAGCCGTTCAAACCCGAGGTGCTGGACGAGTTGGTTGAGGACTACCTCGGCATCTGCCCGCCCGACGACCCGCGCTTCACCCGCGAGGCCTTGCTGAAAGAGTGGCACGAGCGCTTTGCGCAAAACGGCCAGCTGGTGCATTACCACAGCCCGGGTTGCGGCCGCTGCGAAAACACCGGCTTCAAGGGGCGGGCCGGCTTGCACGAGCTGATGACGATCTCGCGCGACCTGCGGCGGCTGATCCAGACCGGCGCCCGTGCCGAAGAACTGCAGGCCTGCGCGCTGCGCGAAGGCATGCACACCTTGCGGCAAGACGGTATCGAGAAAGTGCTGCAAGGCATCACCAACATCGAAGAAGTGCGCGCCACCAGCAACATGTAAGCCGTGCACAGTCACCCCCCTTGATTGAGGTGGGCGCGCCGCGTGAAATCGGGCAGCGAATCTCGGCAGCAAGGCCAAGGCTGCGGGTAAGCCACAGCGGGCGAGTGCGCAGGCGGATTTCAAACGTCCGTATAGTTCGCCCTATGATTCACGGCCCTTTGGGCTGACTAGATAACGGTGTCGATTTCTCATGTTGCTGATCACAGGCGGAGCGGGTTTCATTGGTGGCAATTTCGTCCACCACTGGTTTGAAAACAATCAGGAGCCCGTGGTCGTGCTCGACAAGCTGACCTACGCGGGCAACGCGCAGACTATTGCGCCCTTCATTGCCGATGGCCGCGCCACCCTGGTCAAGGCCGACATCTGCGATCGCGACACGGTGCGGCACCTGCTCGCGCACCATCGTCCGCGCGCCATCCTGCACTTCGCTGCCGAGAGCCACGTCGATCGTTCCATCCACGGCCCGGCCGAATTCGTGCAGACCAACGTGGTCGGCACCTTCAGCATGCTCGATGAGGCCCGCCTGTACTGGTCGGCTTTAGAGGGCGCCGAGCGCGAGGCCTTCCGCTTCCTGCACGTCTCGACCGACGAGGTCTACGGCTCGCTGGGCGACCACGACCCGGCGTTCAGCGAAACCAAGGCCTTCGAGCCCAACAGCCCGTATTCGGCGAGCAAGGCCGGCAGCGACCATCTGGTGCGCGCCTACTTCCACACCTACGGCCTGCCCACGCTCACCACCAACTGCAGCAACAACTACGGGCCCTATCACTTCCCCGAGAAGCTGATCCCGCTGATGATCCTCAACGCCCTCGACGGCAAGCCGCTGCCGGTCTATGGCGACGGCCTCAACATCCGCGACTGGCTCTACGTGCGCGACCACTGCGAGGCGATCTGCCAAGTGCTGAAAAAGGGCCAGCTCGGCGAAACCTACAACGTCGGCGGCATCAACGAGATCCGCAACATCGACGTGGTGACCACCGTGTGCCGCAAGCTCGATGCGCTGCGTCCGCGCGCCGACGGCAGCCAGTACGAAAGCCTCATCACCTACGTCAAGGACCGGCCCGGCCACGACCGCCGCTACGCGATCGACCCCACCAAGATCCAGCGCGACATCGGCTGGAAGCCGGCCGAGACCTTCGAGTCGGGCATCAGCAAGACGGTGCAATGGTTCTTGAGCAACACCGAGTGGGTCGACCACGTGCGCTCCGGTGCCTACCGCCAATGGATCGACACCAACTACGCCAACCGCACGGCCGGTTGAGATCCGCATGAACATTCTTTTGCTCGGCAAGGGCGGCCAGGTGGGGTGGGAGCTGCAACGTGCGCTCGCGCCGCTGGGGCAGGTCGTGGCCCACGATGCCGATACCGCCGATTTCACCCAGCCCGATCAGGTCGCCGCCCTGGTGCGCTCGGTGCGCCCGGACGTGATCGTCAATGCGGCCGCGCACACGGCGGTGGACAAGGCCGAGAGCGAGCCCGAGCTGGCGCGCGTCATCAACGCCACCACGCCCGGCGCGCTGGCCGGCGCGGCCCGCGAGTTGAACGCGCTGCTCGTGCACTACAGCACCGATTACGTCTTCGACGGCAGCGGCGTCGTGCCGCGCGACGAGTCGGCCGCCACCGGCCCGCTCAGCGTGTACGGCCAGACCAAGCTCGAAGGCGAGCAGCTTATCGCGCAAAGCGGCTGCCAGCACCTGATCTTTCGCACCAGCTGGGTCTACGCGGCGCGCGGCGGCAACTTCGCGCGCACCATGCTGCGGCTCGCCGCCGAGCGCGACATGCTCAGCGTGATCGACGACCAGGTGGGCGCGCCCACCGGCGCCGATCTGCTGGCCGACGTGACGGCGCACACGATCCGCGCCACGCGGGCTCGGCCCGAGCTGGCCGGCCTCTACCACCTGGTGGCCGCCGGCGAAACCAGCTGGCACGACTACGCGCGCTTCGTGATCGAGTGGGCGCGTGCCAACGGCGGCGTGAACGGCCAGGCCATCAAGGTGGCGCCCGATGCCATCCGGCCGATTGCCACCAGCGCCTACCCCACGCCGGCGCGGCGGCCGCTGAATTCGCGGCTGGCGACCGGCAAGCTGCGCGTGGCTTTCGATCTGACCCTGCCGCACTGGCAGGCTGGCGTGCATCGCATGCTGACTGAAATCTCCGGGAAGTGAGCAAGACCATGAGCGTGCAACGCAAAGGCATCATCCTCGCGGGCGGGTCGGGCACCCGCCTGCATCCGGCCACGCTGGCCATCTCGAAGCAGTTGCTGCCGGTCTACGACAAGCCGATGGTCTACTACCCGCTGAGCACGCTGATGCTCGCCGGCATACGCGACATCCTGCTGATCTCGACGCCGCAAGACGTGCCGCGCTTCCAGGCCCTGCTGGGCGACGGCAGCCGCTGGGGCATCAACCTGAGCTACTGCGTGCAGCCCTCGCCCGATGGGCTGGCGCAAGCCTTCATCCTCGGCCGCGAGTTCATCGGCAACGCCCACAGCGCGCTGGTGCTGGGCGACAACATCTTCTACGGGCATGACTTCCAGGGCCTGCTGCGGCGCGCCACCAGCCGCGACAGCGGCGCGTCGGTGTTCGCCTACCACGTCAACGACCCCGAGCGCTATGGCGTGGTCGAGTTCGATGCCAACCGCAAGGCCATCAGCATCGAAGAAAAACCCAAGGTGCCGCGCAGCAACTACGCCGTCACGGGGCTGTATTTCTACGACGCGCAGGTGTGCGACATCGCGGCCGGCATCAAGCCCTCGGCGCGCGGCGAGCTCGAGATCACCGACGTCAACGCGCATTACCTGCACAAGGGCGAGCTGTCGGTCGAGATCATGGGTCGCGGTTACGCCTGGCTCGACACCGGCACGCACGACTCGCTGCTCGAGGCCGGGCAGTTCATCGCCACGCTTGAAAAGCGTCAAGGCTTGAAGGTGGCATGCCTGGAAGAAATCGGCTACCGATCGGGGTGGGTCTCTGCCGAGCAGATCGAGGCGCAAGCCCAGCCCATGCTCAAGAACGGCTATGGCCAATACCTGATGAAGATGCTGCAAGAAAAGGTGCTGCCATGAAGCTCATTCGCACCGACATTCCCGATGTGGTGATCATCGAGCCGGCCGTGTTCAAGGACGAGCGTGGCTCGTTCACCGAAAGCTACAACGACGCGCGCTTTCGGGCCGCGCTTGCCGAAGCGGGGCTGCCAACGCCGCGCCCCTTCGTGCAAGACAACCAGTCCGTCTCCAGCAAGGGGGTGCTGCGTGGCATGCACTTCCAGGCTGCGCCGCATGCGCAAGGCAAGCTGGTGCGGGTGGTCAAAGGTGCGGTATTTGACGTGGCCGTGGATGCCCGCCCCGAGTCGCCGACCTTCGGGCTGTGGGTGGGCGCCGAATTGTCCGCCGAGAACCACCGCCAGCTGTGGATCCCCGAGGGCTTCGCGCATGGCTTTCTGGCCCTCAAAGACGACACCCACTTCTTGTACAAGACCACCGACTACTACAACAAGGACGCCGAGCGTGCCGTGGTCTGGAACGACCCGGCGGTGGGCATCCGCTGGCCGCTCGACGGGGCACCGGTGCTGGGTGCCAAGGACGCTGCAGTGACCACCACGCTGCGGCAGGCCGTCGCGGCGGATTGATCCGCAAAGAAACAAGGGGGCTTGCGGGCCCCCTTGGTTTTGGTGCGTGGGTTGTCAGCGGATCGTGCCGCGTGTGCTGGTCACTTGCGGATGCAGTTGCGGGGCCTTGCGCGTGTGCGCTTCGAGCAGGCGCTCGTATTGGCCGAGGATCATGTCCCACTGGAAGCTGTCGGTGTGGCGGGCGCGGCTGGCCTTGCGCATCTGATCGAGTTGCTCGGGGTGCTGGATGAGCTGATCGAAGCGCAGCGAGCATTCGACTGCGTCTTTGAAATAGACCGCGCCCTCGCCGGCGACCCAGCGGTTGAAGCGGTTGTCTTGCGCGATCACCGCGTTGCCTGCGCCCAGCGCCTCGACCAGCGAAGGGTTGGTGCCGCCGACCTGATGGCCGTGCACGTAAGCGAGGTTGTGAAAGCGCAGCGAGGCGAGGGTGTTCTGGTCGTAGATCGGGCCCAGGAAGCGCACTTCGCTGCCGGCGGCCTCCATGACGGCACGGTGATAGGGCTGGTTGCCGTCGTACTTGCCGAGCACCGCCAGCGTCATGCCTCGTGGCTTGCTTGAAAAGCCCTTGACGATCTCGAGGATCGAGTTCTCGGGCTCGGGTCGAGCGATCACCGTGAAGTAACGATTGGGTTCCAGGCCGAGCGCGCGAATCGGCTCGTCGGGGGCCGACTCCACCACGGGCGAACCGTAGGGAATCATGACGATCTTGTCGGGCGACACGCGCGTCGACAGGTGCTTTTTCATCTCGGGGTGGTCGGCGATCAGGTGGTCGCCCAGCCAGCAGCCGAACCAGTCGTTGAGCCAGAACCAGGTCTTGGCGACGCGACCCCACTTGGCGCGCTTCCACTCGATACCGTCCATGTTGATGAGGTTGGTTACGCCCTTCATGCGCAACCAGCCGCAGAACACGGCGGTGTTGTAGCCCAGGGTGAGGCACAGCTCGCCCGACTCGCCGGCATGCATGGTGGACTTCCAGTCGAACAGGATGGTGCCCAGCGGGCCCTGTTGCTTGATGGGGATGTGCACGCGGCGCACGTCGCCCCATTTGTCTTCGGTGATCGGGCCGTCGCCATCTTCTTGGCAGTAGACCGTCACGTCCCAGCCGCGTGCCGTGAGGTAGAGCGACAGCTGCTCGGCAAAGGTTTCAAACCCGCCGTGGGCGGCGGGGACACCTCGAATGCCAAGAATACGCAGGCGCTTGGCGGGGGTGTTTGCTCGGTGAAGAAAGGGCATGAAGTACTTCCGGTGACTCATTCAATTGCCGCAGGCATCTGCATCGCAGCAGCGGGCAATGAGACATCGCATGTCTGGCGCAGGGTTCGTTGTGCGTATCGCGACATGGTTCTCGAACTGTATAGCTGGCTGCGGCGGCACAGGCTTGCGATTCCCTGGGGTTGTTCCCGGGGGGACACCCATCTAGGTGGTTTCGTTGTCACTATCGGCTGCCCTTGTCTACAACGAAGGGAGCCAAAACCCTTGTGCGGCGCACGATTGCCGAGGTGGCGTGACATGTGCACGCCGCAAGGGCCGGCGACGTGTCTGGCGTTTGCGCCGCCGTGGCGACGTCGCCTCAGCGCGAAGGCGTGCCGAAGACGGCCCGGGCGGCTTCGAGGTAGCTCAAGCCGGTGCCCTTGGTGGGCTCGATGTAGGAGCCTTCGCCGAACTCGTTCCAGCAGCAGATCACGCTCAGCGGGGCCTTGGCGGGGTTGGCCAGCATCAAGGCCTTGGCGGCGGCCAGATGCTGCTGGAACTGCGCCGGGGTGCTCACGCTCTGGTCGTGCGCGGGGTCGGCGCTGCCACCCCAGGGGCGGTTGTCCCAGCCGGACGTGGTCGGGATCACGTACGGCAGGTCGGACTTGGCCATGAACCAGCGCCAGTGGGCGCGGTAGGCCGCGTCGAGCTCGGCGTAGGAGTGCGACAGGCGCGGCTGGGCCGGCGCCGCATGGTAGTTGTACGCAAAGTAGGCCGAATAGCCCATCTGGCTGCCCGCGCCGTGCGTGAGCGGGTCGTCGGCGCCGGTGCCGCCCACGAAGTAGAGGCCGGGCAACCCCGCTGACCGGGCCATGGCCTGGGCGCGGTCGAACAGCTGCCGGGCGCTGCCGCCGAAGGCGCGGGCCTTCTTGTCGATGTCTTCGCCGCCCATGATGAAGACCACCGGCTTGCCGTCGATCCGCACGTATTCGGGCCGGGTCAGGTAGTGGTCGAGCCAGTAGGCGATCAGGGCGTAGAAGTCTTGCCCTTGGCGCGGCCGTCCATCGTGGTTGGCGTACATCATCGCGAATTGCACGCCGCGCTTGTCCGGGGCGCGCAGGTAGGCGTTGACGGCCTGCGCCATCAGCGGGCGCTGGTGCTCTTCGCCGAGCCAGTAGGCGTCGAACACCACGAAGCCGATACCGTATTGCTGCATCCAGGCCAGGTGCTGGGCCATCGGGGCGTCGTCGCCCTCGTGGTACCAGCCCAGCGTGGGTTTGCGCTCGGGGTAGGCCTTGATGGGCTCCCAGGGCAGGTCGTGGCCGAGACCGAGTTCGTGGTCGCGCCAACCCGGGAAGTAGAAGACGCCGGTTTGCGGCGCGGCGAAGCTCGGCGTGGCGGCCAGCGTGATGATCGACGCGGCGGCGAGCAGGGCCTGCCGGGCGGCGCGAACGAGCGAATTGATGCGGGGCATGGTGAGCACCTCGGGGGTGGTGGTCGGGTTGGGAGATCAGGCGTGGCGACGCCGGTGTTGCCAATGCAGCCAGCCATAAGCCAGCACGAGGGCGGCCACGCTGGCGATGTTGGTGAGCTGCCAGCCGGCCAGACCATGCTGTCGCAGCATCATCGCGCCGGCCGACAGCAGCACCACCAACTGAGCAGCCACCAGCCAGACCTTCTTGCTTTGCAGACCGCGCGCCACCAGCGTCAGGCCGGCGCCCGTCTCGACGAACTGCATGAACAGCATGCAGCCGAACAGCGGCAGCAGCGGGGCCAGGCCGGTGTACTTCTGGCCGAACAACAGGTTGGCCAGCGCGGTCGGGTTGACCATCAGCACGGCGGCTCCGCAGGCCCCGATGCCGGCGAACACACCCAGCGTGCGGGCGGCGTAGCGGGCAAAGTTGCTGCCCGTGCCGGCCGCGGCGCGGCGCGACAGCTCGGGCAAGAGGATCTGTGCGAGCACCGGCGCCACGCGGCTGGCACCCTGGTTGAGCTTCATGCCGGCCTGATACAGCCCCAGCACCGCCGGGCCCATGAAGGTGTTGATGATCAGGCTGTCGAGCTGGCTGTAGGTGGTGAACAGGCCGAGCTCCAGCGCGTAGGCCCACGAGCGGCGCAGCGTGCCGGGGGTGGTGCGCAGCGGGGCCGGGCGGACGGCGCCGAAGTAGCGGTGACAGCGCAGCCGCGTGAGCAGCATGCCGCTGCAGCGCGAGGCAGCGAAGGCCCAGGCAGCGGCCACGGCGTCGTGCAGCCACAGCGTCACGGTCAGCATGACCACGATGTGCCAGGCGGACACCAGCGAGGCGGTGATCGTCTCTTCGCGAAATTGCGACTTGGCGCGAAAGCCCAGCGTGTAGAGCTCGTTGAACGACTCGCAGGTCTGCGCCACCAGCAGCGCGCCGAACAGCGCCGCGGCATGCGGGCTGAGCCAGGGCAGCGTGCACAGCCCCACGCCCAGTGCGACGCCGCCCAGCGTGAGGCGGGCGGTGAGCACCTCGTCCATCGTGCGCTGCGCGTGCTCGGGCTCGCTGCCGAAGCGGTGCAGCACCATCGTGCCGAAGCCGTAGTTCACCGGGATGGTGAGCAGCGTGGCAATGGCCAGCCAATACGAAAACGCGCCAAAGTCGGTCGGCCCGAGCACGCGTGCCAGCACCACGAACACCAGCATGCCCGAGCCCAGGCGCAGGGCGTGTCCGGTGAGGGCCAGCAAGAAACCTTGGGCGAGATTCATCGGGCGGTCAGAGCTTGCCGCGTTGTCGCAGGTGCTCGCGGAAGGTGCTCACCAGCACGCGAGCCGAATCCGCCCAGTCGAAGGCCTTCACGCGCTCCAGCCCCTTGGCGGCCAGGCTGTGCGCGAGGGTGTCGTCGCTCAGCACCCGCCGCATCTGGTCGGCCAGTTGCCCGGCGTCGTGCGGGGCGGTCAGCAAGGCGGCGTCGCCTGTCACCTCGGGCAGCGAGGTGGTGTTGGACGTGATCACCGGCACGCCGCTGGCCAGCGCTTCGGCCACCGGCATGCCGAAGCCCTCGGCGAACGCCGGGTAGACGAACAGGCGGGCGTGCCGCATCAGCATCGGCAAGGTGTCGTCGCCGACCTTCTCGAGCAGCTTGATGCGGCTCTGCAGCCCGAGTTCGTCGATGGTGGTGAAGATGCGGTCGAAGGTGAAGTCGCGCTGCCCCACGATCACCAGCGGCGGCGCGTCGGCCGGCAACTGGGCGTAGGCGCGGATCAGGGTCTCGTGGTTCTTGCGCGGCTCCAGCCGACCCACGGTGAGCAGGTAGCCGCGCGAGCTCAGGCCCAGAGCCGACAAGCGTGGCGCGTCGCGCGAGTCGTCGTTCGAGGCAGGGCGAAAGCGCTGCGTGTCAACGCCGTTGTAGGTGACGCGGATGCGATTCGCGTCGACCCCGTAGTGGCGGGCGATGTCCTGCTTCGAGAACTCGCTCACCGAGAACAGCACGTCGGCGTGCCGCGCAGCGTGGCGGAAGGTGAGCTGCGATTGCCACACGAAGGTCTTCGGGAAGAACTGCGGGTAGGTCTCGAACAGCACGTCGTGGATGGTGACGGCGCAGTCGCCCAGGGGAAGCAGTGGCAGGCGGTACTGCATGTGCAGCAGGTCGATGCCGTGGCGCAAGCGCAGCCAGGGCAGTTGCACCGCGAGGCGCCAGACGGCCCGGCCGTGCGGCATCGAGACCAGCTGCACATTGGGCGCGGCGAACTCGGGGTGCGCGGCGCGCAGCGAGGCGGTGTCGCCGAGAAAGAACACGAAGTCGAGATCGGGCGCCTGCACGATGGCTTGGCGATACAAGCCGAGCACGTGGCTGCGCGAGCCCTGGAAGATGCCGTCCCAGGTGTGGAAGTCCACGCCAATGCGAGGGCGCCGTGGCTTGTTGCTCATGGGTGAGCACCTCGATCAGCAGAAGCTCGCAGCCACTCGATGGTGGAGAACACGGTGTCGATCATGGCGGGGGCGGAGAACAAATGGCTGACGGCCTGACGCTGCGCAAGCTGCGTGGGCGGCACGGGTTGGTCGAGCGCCTGCTCGATGGCGCGGGCGAAGTCGGCGGGCTCGTCGGCCAGGGTGAAGCAGGCCTGTACCTCGGGCTGCAGGCCTTGTACGCCGATGCGGCTGCTCACCAGCGCGGCGCGGGTGAAGAGCATCTCGACCGACTTGAGGTTGACCCCGCTGCCGGCGCGCACCGGGTTGACCAGCACGCGGCCTTGGCGCACCACCGCGGCCATGTCCGGCGGGTTGGCGAGCAGCTCGATGCGGCGGTCGCTGGCAGCCAGACGCCGCACCTCGTCGCTGGGGTCGGAGCCGGCCAGCAGCACGCGCAGACCGGGGCGCTTGATGAGCGGCAGCGCGGCTTCGATCAACCAGCGCACGGCGTCCACGTTGTTGGGCGTGCGCAGGTTGCCGAAGTAGACGACGTCGAAGCGCGGCTCGGTGGGCACGCTCAGCGCCTGGGCGTAGCCGGCATCGACGATGGTGGGCAGCCACTCGACCTGCGGCAAGCCTTGCGCTCGCCACCAAGCGCGGTCGTCGAGCGAGATGTCGAACACCACTTGCGCGGCGCGCATCACGCGGTGCTCGAAGCGCCGCAGCCCGATCACATTGGCCAGCAGCCCCAGGCGCTGCTTGAGGCTGGGCGCATGCGCGAGCTGGCGCTGCATGTAGAGGTGCTCGATGTTGTGCGAGCGGTAGATCAGCGGCACGCCCAGTTGGCGGCTCAGCCACATCGCGCAGGCGCCGCCGTACAGGCCGTCGAGCCAGATCACGTCGGGTGCGAAGCGGCGGGCGTCGGCCAGGCACTGGGCGCGGTCGAGCGTGACCCAGCGCGACGCGGCGTGCGAGGGCAGCCAGGCCAGGCGCAGCAGACGCTGCACGATCTCGCTGGGGCTGCGCGTGATCGGCGTGAGCGTGGCCGGGTTGCAGGTGGCGCGCAGCTGCTGCAACAGCGCGGCGTCGGGGTGCGTGCCGCGGCCCTGGTCCACCCAGCCGTGAAAGGCCAACTGGGCACCGCCTTGTCGCAGCGCTTGCAGGCGGCGCCACACGTCGACCCGCCCGCCCGAGTTGGCCGGCAGCGGGGTGTCGTTGGCAACGACCAGGATGCGCGGCGCGCGGGCCGTGCTCATGGTGCGACGGGGCCGCCCGGAGAGGGCAGGGGAGAAGTCAGGCCATCCCACAAGCCGCGCGTGGCTGCACGGGCCTGCGGAAACTGGCGCTTGAGCACCATCTTCACGCTTTGCCACAGCGAGCGCGCCACCACCCACGGTAGGTTGCGACGAGGCAGGCGCAGGCGGGCGAACAGCAGGCGACTGCGGTGCAGGTGGAAGACCGAGAACGGCGAACCGCCCGATGGCGCCGTGCCGATCGATGCGCCTTCTTTGTGGAAGACCCAGGCATCGGCCGCGTAGCCCACGGCATGCCGACCGCGTCCGCGCAGGGCCCAGTCGAGCTCTTCGTAGTACAGAAAATACTGCTCGCCCATCAGGCCCACGTCGTCGAGCCAGGCGCGCGTGGCGAGCATCGAAGCGCCCAGCGGGTAGTCCATCTCGCGCTCGATGCCTTGCACAAAGGCGGGGTCGTGGGCGCGCACGGCGCTCAGCGGCGTGAAGGCGCCCAGATGGCGCGACTCGGCCGTGCGCGGGTTCATCGCGCCGCCGCCCAGCGCCTGCACGGTGTCGGGGTGCGCGTGGTAGACCACGGTGCAGCCCCACAGCCCGACCTCGGGGCGGCGCGCGGCCGCAGCGGCGAGGCAGGTGATGGTGTCGGGGCGCACCTCGGTGTCGTTGTTGAGCAGCCAGAACCATTGCAGGCCAGTTTGCTTCAAAGCCAGGCGCAGGCCCACGTTGTTGCCGCGGGCAAAGCCGATGTTGGCCTGGTTGTCGATCAGCACGATGCCGGCGCTCGACGTGGCGCCGCTGTCTACGGCGGGCTTGCTCAGCTCGGCCAGGGTCAACGGTGTGCCGGGGTGCCAGCGTTGCCAGGCGCCAGCATGCTGCTGCACTCGCTCGGCCAGACCGAGTCGCAACTTTTCAAGCGAACCATCGGGTGAGGCGTTGTCGCACACGATCAGCTGAGCGAAGCCGGTGAGCGACGCAAACAGGCTGTCCACGCAGGCCAGGGTGTCGCGCCAGCCGTTGTAGTTGAGCAAGACGATGCACAACGGGGACGACGATTGCTGAATGGCCGCTGGCGAGGTCATGCGGGTGGTGTGGCGGTGGCTGCTCAGGCCAGGGCCAGCTGACTCGGAATGGTGTCCTGGAACGCCCGCGATTCGGGGTCATCGACCATGTCTCCGGCCAGCCCATCGCGTGCCTGCTTGCGGAAGAAGAAGGCCATCGCGCAGATGAAGACAAAGGTCAGCAGACCGTAGTGGCTCATGATTTCGGGCTGGGTGAAGTTGATGCCCAGGAAGGCCAGCGAGAACGCGACGCAACTGATGCCGATCGCCCGCTCGGTGTCGTTGCGTTTCGGCGCGGTGGCGATGGATCGCACCACCCGCCAGCCCAGCCACAAATAGGCCAGAAAGCCGAAGATCGACAGCTTGAGCGTCAGGTACAGCCAGCCGTTGTGGGTGTAAATGGTGTGGTCGGGGAAGTTGGCCAGCATCATGTTGAAGCGACGATATTGCCCGCCCATGCCCACGCCCAGCAACGCGGTCGATTCAAGCGCCTTGCGGCCTTCTTGCATTTCAAGCTCGCGCCAACCGAATGACGAGCCCACGCCGCCTTCGTCGGCCACGCTGGTGATGCGCGTGCCGATGGTTTCGAGCATGTCGGGCTTGACCACGGCCAATGCGGCCAGGCCCAGAACAGCCGGCACGGCAACCCACGCCAGAAATCGGCCAAAGCCCCGGTAGCCATATTGAGCCGCCGCGATCAGCAGGCTCACGGCGGTCCAGAACCACAGGGCTCGACCAAAGTTGAAGATGATGCCCAATGCCAGCGCGGCCCATACCGCAATCAACGGCACCCGGAGGTTGATGACCTTGAAGCCGAGCCGCCAGGGGCGCACGTATCGAACGCGCCCCAGCATCATCGACGTGACGTAGGTGATGGCGAACATCGCGAACATGAAGCCGGGGATCTGCACCCGCACCGTGGACATCGAGTGCGTGCTCATGGTGTCGAGGTCGGCGACCAGGCCGGTATCGACCAGGCGCTTGCCCGCGAGGCCCTGGATCACCGCGAGCACGCACACCACCAGGCCAATCTGCATCATGCGGTCGGCCAACCAGCGCACGCTGTTGTCTTTTGGCGTCCAGGCCGCCAGAGGAATGAGGATCAGCCAGTAGAAGAAAGGCCTGCCATCGCGGTAGATGTTCTCGATCTTGTTCTTTTCAAAAGTGAGCCCCGCCAGGGTGGAGGCCGTGACGATCAATGCGATCACCAGCAGGGGCAGCAGAATCGATTTGTCGCGCAAGACGGGCGACTTTTTGTGCAGCAAGAAGGAAACGCCCGCACTGAAGATGATGAAGATGGCCGTGGCGTCGATCTTGGTGTAGGACGGAATGAAGAACGAGGCCAGCAGGAACAGGATCAAGGCCCGCCGCGGAAACATGAAGAAAAACACCAGAGCGGCCATCGCGGCCAGGGCCAGCGCGGTCAGCTCTGGCTGGAGCGAAATGGCGGCGCCCAGCAACAGGCACAGGATCGACGAAGATCCGACGACCAGGCGCTTCGCTTTTGCGCGGAGTTGATCGGCAGTCATCATTTGGCGTCGAAGGCCAGGTCGCCCATCACCCGGGACCGCACTTCGGGCCGAATGGATTGCATGAGCGACTCGAGAAACTCCCGCTGGACTTCGTATTCGGCAGCCGGGGAGGCCCCGATGGTCGATACCCGGATGATCAGCCCATCGGCGAGAAATCCTTTGAAGCCATAGCCCACCTGGGCCATCTTGTGCTGGGTGCCATTCAGAATGATTTTTTGCCCAACCGTTGCCCAATAGGTGATCGGTTCGATCTCTGCGCCGCGAGCGGCCACGAGGTGCTTGGCTGGAACGGAGACGCCACCCAGCTGAATGGGCGCGACCTGCTTGCTGGTGATGACATAGCCTTGCGCGGGGTAGCACACCTCGGGGTAGTGCAGGGCATGCCCTTCTGCTTGGTTCTTGCCGTAGGCGACCGACAGAAAAACCTGTTTGCCCGCGGCATTGATATAGACGCGTGACAGCGTGTCGGTGTAAATCGACTTGATAACGCTTTCGGTGTCCGGGTTGGGAATGGACAGGTTGACTTTCGGGTCCGTCTTCCAGTTTCCGACGTTGTCCGGGAAGTCCTTTTCGAGGACGAGCGCCGGCAAGGTGTCGGCCAGCAGTTGATGGGGCGTCAGTTTGTAGGCTACGGCGCTTGCGGCAGTCATGAGCGCGCACAACGCCCAGCCAATGGTTTTGGAGGTTGTCATGCAGATACCTTCTTGCTCGGCAGGGCCTTGGCCAGAACAGCGTCAACCACAAACATCAGCGTCAGCGACACGACGAAAAGCAGCACGCCCGTGGCGCCATGCACGAAGCCTTGCCCCACTTCGTCTCCGAAGTAGTAGGTGACGAGGCAGATCGCCACAACTCGCACCAGGTTGGCGGCCACCGCGATGAAGGGAATGGCCACCAGCAACAGCGCGTTGTGGATCAGTCTCTGGCGCTTCACGAGGTACATGAAGAACAGGCCCACCGCGATCAGGCTGACCATCGAATTCAGCCCGGAGCACGCATCAGCAACCAGCAACTGGTATTGCCCCACGCTCAGCGACACGCCCACGCGCGCCACCGGATAGCCCAACGCGTACATGATCGACTCAGCTTGGGTCGATATGAACAGCTTGAGCGGCCCGGTCATGGCGTCGATGATGAACCCGGGCACGGGCGCCATGAACATCAGGAAGAAAAGCGGAAAGCGCAGCGTATTGACCGTGGACCAGCCCGACGTCGCGGCCAGCGCGCCGGCGATGGTCGGAATCATTGACGCGACTTCGAGAATGGCGATGTTTTGAGAATGACCGACGATGTAGGCCAGCAGGCCCAGCATGACGCTCAATGCGCCGCTGACCACCGAACGTCGCGGTGCTGCCGGACGGCGCAACTGTTGCGCGGCCTCGTAGAACATCCACAACGCCGCCGCCAGGATGAGCGGGCCATGGCCTTGTTCGTCGGTTTGCCAGAGGGTGTCCGCAAAATGGACGACGGTCGGGACATACAGCGCGCAAAAACCGATCCCGAGCGGAAGGAGGTCTGCCGAGATGAACGGGCGGTGCGCTGAATCAGGATCGGTTTGGTAATTCATGGCTGACAGACGTGATTAGCCTGAGACGTGCGTTTGCAAAACGCCCAGCGTTGGAATCTGAACCCTGTCTTGCAGGACCTGGTGCGAGTGGATTCGGCCATCGAGCCGCTCGATCAGCGTCGCGGCGCCGATTCCAACAGCCAAGCCGACAAGCGTGGCGAAGGCGATGATGAACGGCCAATTCGGCATCGACGATTCAGTGGGTGGCATGGCCGGACTGAGCAACGTGAGGTTGGAAAACGAAATCAAGCTGCTGGTTTCATCTGCGCGCTCAGCCAGGTAGGCTTCCGAATAGTTCTGCGTCAGGCTGGAAATGTGCTGCGCCAAGCCGACCAGCTTGTTGCGCGCGTTGTTTTCTTTCGCGGCCTGGGCCGAGTCGATTTGCAGCTGCTGCGCCAGCAAGCGAGTGGAGTCCGCATAGATGTCGGCGGCTTGCTGTTCTTGTTTCTGAACCCGAAGCGCCTCGGCGTCGAGGCGTTGCTGCAACTCTGCCAATCGAGCTTCGCCTTCCTTGACGCTCGGGTGTTGCGAGCCGTACAGGGTCTTGTATTGCTGCAACTGCGCCCGCTCATGAGCGACGTCGGTTGTCATGGAGTGAATGGCGGCGCTGAGTGATGTGATTTCAGGCAGGCTGTTGGCGCTGTTGCCAAAGGCGTGGGCTCGGCTTTGCGCGTTGATCTGCTCCGCTCGTGTTTCGGAAAGCCGCAGATTGGTTTGAAGCATCTTGCGGTTCTGCTTGCTTTGAAGTTCGTCCAGGCTTTCGACGCCGCCCGCGGCACGAGCGGTCATGAAGGTCTTCCAGGACGCCTCGAGATCGGCCTTGATTTTCTGGGTGTGGATCTTCAGCGCCGATATGCGCGCCTGGGTATCGCGACGCTTGATGGCATTGCTGACATCGATGAATGACTGGGCGTAGGCGTTGGCCAAGACGGTTACGCGCTCCGGGCTCTGGCCGTAGGCGGCGAATTCGATGATGGTGGTGTTCTTGGGAACGGTGATCGCAACGTGTTCTTTCAGCGTCTTCGCGTACCACGACACCACGTCGCCCTTGCCGTCGGTGTCGTGCTCCCAAAGCTCGATGATTTCCGGGGTGTTGATGACCGGATCCATTTCAGCCATGTGGCGGGCAACGCCGTCATCGTGGGCGAGAAAGAACTTGTTCAAGAAGAACAGCAACTGCTGAGGCTCGGTCGTGAGTCCCGGCGTCGTGCGCTTGGTCAACGGATCGATGGCATACATGTCCACCAACACTTGTGCATGGCTTGCGTAAACCTTGCCATTGAACAGTGCCTGCGCGGTAGCGCCCGCCACAGTCAGCAGCACCATGCTCAGGATCAGGAACCAACGTGTCCGGATGCCGGTTAAAAACTGTTCAAAAGTCATCAAATTCTGTTTTCGGCAACGTCGTTGGCGGGGTGCCGTGGCCGTCCTCGGGGCCATTGATCAGGCCTCCGTGCGAGGGGTGTCCGGCGCGGTGCGGATGGTGAATCGCCATGCGCCCCGGCCGGTTGGCGCGCGGTTCAAATAATAGATGAGTGCCCCCTAACAAGAGGGGAGCGCGACGGCAGTAGTTCCCCTCGGCTGACGTGAAAACCTCCCCGCAAGCAGGGGAGTCGAGGGCGCTGGCGTCGTTGTGAGGCCGCCCCGCCGAGCAGGCGGGGCGTGCCTGAGGTGGCGGGGTTTCGAGGGGATTACCCGCGCTCGATCACGGCAAAAGCCGAGTGGTTGTGGATCGACTCGAAGTTCTCGACCGTGGCCTGGTAGCGGCCGATGCGCGGCTCGGCGTTCAGGCGCAGGGCGACGTCGCGCACCAGGTCTTCGACGAACTTCGGGTTTTCGTAGGCCCGCTCGGTCACCCACTTTTCGTCGGGGCGCTTGAGCAGGCCCCAGATCTCGCTGGAAGCAGATTCTTCGGCAAAGCGCACCAGTTCGTGCCAGCCGATGTCTGCCAGCAACTCGGCGCGGATGGTGACGTGCGAGCGCTGGTTGTGCGCGCCGTAGTCAGAGATTTCTTTCGAGCACGGGCACAGCGACTTCACCGGCGCCACGATCTCGGCCCATACGCTGGTCTGGCCGGCGCGGGCTTCGACGATCCAGGCACCTTGGTAATCGAGCAGGCTGCTCACGCCCGATACCGGCGCCTGTTTGCGAATGAAAAACGGAAAGCGCGCCTCGATGCGGCCCTCGGTGGCGTGCAGCAGTTCGAGCATGGCGGCCATTTCGGCGCGCAGCGTGGCGGCTTCGAGCGGGCGGTCGAGCTTGTCGAGCCAGGCCACGAAGCGCGACATGTGCGTGCCCTTGCGTTCGGCCGGCAGGGCCACGTCGAGCGACCAGGTGGCGACCGAGTGGCTGACTTCGCCAGCACCGGCGCCCACGCGCACCTGGATGGGGTAGCGCAGGTCGCGCACGCCCACGCGCTGGATCGCCATGTGCCGTTCGTCACGCTCGCTTTGCGTGTCGGGGATGTGGTTGAGCAAAGGAGGCAAGGTGTGGTCGTTCATCCAGCGAATCTCATTGGGCGGCTGCCGAGAGCCGGGCAGCGTCTTCAAGCGGGTTCAAGCATCGCACGTCTGTCGCATCCTTGCGGGCGGCGGGGCCAAGTCGGTACGACGTCACGGGCGAGGCGCTCAAGCGGCGGCGCTGTGCGCCAGCAGGTCGGCAAACCGCGCGCGGATCGATTGCTCGATGCCGCTGGCGTCCAGCCCCCAGTGGCTCAGCACCTTGGCCGGGTCGCCGTGCTCGACGAATTCATCGGGCAGGCCGAGCATCAGCAGCGGAGTGGTCAGACCGGCGGCCGCCAGGGCCTCGGCCACCGCGCTGCCGGCGCCGCCGGGCAGGCAGCCTTCTTCCAGGGTGACGAGCGCGTCGTGCGTGCGGGCCATTTCGCTGACCATTTCGGCGTCCAGCGGCTTGACGAAGCGCATGTTGACCACGGTCGCGTCGAGTTGCTCGGCCACCCGCAGGGCAGGGTAGAGCAGCGGGCCGAAGGCGAGGATCGCGATGCGCTTGCTGGTGCCGGTGCGGCGCAGCTCGGCGCGGCCCCAGGGCAGGGCGGTCATCTCGCGCTGCACTTCGGTGCCGACGCCGGCGCCACGCGGGTAGCGCACGCAGGTCGGGCCATCGTGCTGGTAGGCCGTGTAGAGCGCCTGGCGGCACTCGTTTTCGTCGGCCGGGGCCAGCATGGCCATGTTCGGCACGCAGCGCACGAAGGCGATGTCGAACGCACCCGTGTGCGTGGCGCCGTCGGCGCCGACGACGCCCGCGCGATCGAGCGCAAACACCACGGGCAGGTTCTGGATGGCCACGTCGTGGATGAGCTGGTCGTAGGCCCGCTGCAAGAAGGTCGAGTAGATCGCGACCACGGGCTTGAGCCCTTCGCAGGCCAGCCCGGCGGCGAACGTGACCGCATGCTGCTCGGCGATGCCGACGTCGTGATAGCGGCCCGGAAAGCGCTGCTCGAACTCGACCATGCCCGAACCCTCGCGCATGGCGGGGGTGATGCCGATCAGGCGCACGTCCTGCTCGGCCATGTCGCACAGCCAGTCGCCAAACACCTGGGTGAAGCTGGGCTTGCCGGGGGCGGCCTTCTTGATGCCCTCGGCCGGGTTGAACTTGCCCGGGCCGTGGTAAGTGATCGGGTCCGCTTCGGCCAGCTTGTAGCCGTAGCCCTTCTTGGTGACCACGTGCAGGAACTGCGGGCCCGAGCGGTCGCGCAGGTTTTCGAGCGTGGGGATCAGGCTGTCGAGGTCGTGGCCGTCGATCGGGCCGACGTAGTTGAAGCCGAATTCTTCGAAGATCGTGGCCGGCACGACCATGCCCTTGGTGTGTTCTTCAAAGCGCTTGGCCAGCTCGTAGAGCGGGGTGTTGCGCAGCACGTTCTTGGCGCTTTCGCGCGCGGTGGCGTAGAACTTGCCGGACATCAACCGCGCGAGGTGGCGGTTCAGCGCGCCCACCGGCGGCGAGATCGACATGTCGTTGTCGTTGAGCACGACCAGCATGTCGGCGTGCATGCCGTTGTGTGGAAAGCCCGCGTTGTTGAGCGCCTCGAACGCCATCCCGGCCGTCATGGCGCCGTCGCCGATGATCGCCACCGCCTTGCGCGACTCGCCCTTGAGCTTGGCGGCCATCGCCATGCCCAGCGCGGCCGAGATCGACGTGGACGAGTGCGCCGTGCCGAAGGTGTCGTACTCGCTTTCGTCGCGACGCGGGAAGCCGCTGATGCCGCCCCACTGGCGCAGGCTGGCCATGCGGTCGCGCCGGCCGGTGAGGATCTTGTGCGGATAGGTCTGGTGGCCCACGTCCCACACCAGGCGGTCGTGCGGCGTGTTGAACACGTAGTGCAGCGCCACGGTCAGCTCGACGGTGCCCAGGTTGGACGACAGGTGGCCGCCCGTGCGCGAGACGCTGTGCAGCACGTAGTCGCGCAGCTCGGTGGCGAGCTGCTGCAGCTCGGAGCGCGACAGCTTGCGCAGGTCGGCCGGCGAGTCGATGGTGGACAGCAGCGGGTGGTTCATCATGTCGTTGGGCATATCAGTTGTCGCGGCTCACCACGCGTTCAGCCAGGGCGCGCAGGCTGGTGGTGTCGGCCAGCTGGCTGCGCTCGAGCGCCGCGAGGGCCTGGGCCAGCAGCGCGTCGGCTTCGTCGCGGGCGCCATCGAGGCCAAGCAGCGACACGTACGTCGGCTTGCCGTGGTGGGCGTCCTTGCCGGCGGTCTTGCCCAGCGTGTCGGAGCCCTGGGTCACGTCGAGAATGTCGTCCACCACCTGGAAGGCCAGACCGACCGCTGCGCCGTAGTCCGACAAGGCCTGCCACGCGGGGGCGTCAGCGTCACCGCAGGCGGCGCCCATCAGCACGCTGGCTTGCAGCAGGGCGCCGGTCTTGCGGCGGTGCATGTCGCGCAGCGTGGCTTCGTTCAGGTCCTGGCCGACGCTGGCCAGGTCGATGGCCTGGCCGCCCGCCATGCCGGCTTGCCCCGCAGCGCGCGACAGCAGGCGGCACAGCGTGGCTTGCAATGCGGCCGGGACTTCGGTGACATCGGGCGTCAGCACCTCGAAAGCCAGCGCCTGCATGGCGTCGCCAGCGAGCATGGCTTGCGCCTCGCCGAACTGGACGTGCACGGTGGGCTTGCCCCGGCGCAGCACGTCGTTGTCCATGCAGGGCATGTCGTCGTGCACCAGCGAGTAGGCGTGGATCAGTTCAACCGAGGCTGCCGCGCGCAAGGCGGCGTCGCGCTGGCCATGCACGGCTTGCGCCGCGGCCAGCACCAGCAGGGCGCGCAGGCGCTTGCCGCCGTCGAGCACGCCGTAGCGCATCACTTCGCCCAGGCCGGCGGGGGCGTCGGCCTGCACCCAGGCGTCGAGGCACGCTTCGACCTCGGCCAGCTCGCGGGTCATCCAGGCTTGAAATTCGGCCGACAGGCTCATGCGGGTGGGTTCCAGTTCTTCAGCTGACCGTCTTCGAGCACCTTGACCTGGTTCTCGACGGCCTGCAGGCGGCTGCGGCAGAAGTTGAGCAACTCGGCTCCGCGCTTGTAGCTGTCGAGCAGCTGATCGAGGGGGAGCTGGCCGGATTCCATGCGGTTCACGAGACGCTCCAGTTCGTCGAGCGCCACCTCGTAACTGGCGGGCTCGGGGGTGGGCGGTGCTGACGCTGGGCTGGTTGAGCTGGGCTTGGCCATGACTCCAAGGCGCAATGCGCGAAAAAGCTGTGCATTTTAGTTGGGCTGAGGCGGTGGTGCTCGCGAATTTGAGAATCCCGAATGGACGCGATTCGGGCGATGGCCTGGGCAACCTCGGCAGCGGCTGGCGCAGGGGTGGGTGGCGCGGCTCGGCCTGCATGGGGGCGCAGGTAGAATCCCCGATTCGCCGTTTCCCGCAACCGGGCTTGCCGCAGGATGGTGGTTGGCGACATTGGTTTTTGGAGATCCTGGGGATCATGTCCGACCTGAGCACCGCACTGAAATCGCTTGAGCGTAGCCGTAGCCAACTGCCCGTTTCGTCATATTTCGACGAGGCCCTTTACCAGCAGGAGCTCGCTCGCATCTTTCAGTCCGGCCCTCGCTACCTCGGCCACGAACTCGTGGTGCCCGAGGTAGGCGACTACTACGCGCTGCCCCAAGAAAACGAAGGCCGTGCCCTGGTGCACACGCCGCAGGGCATCGAGCTCATCTCGAACGTCTGCCGCCATCGCCAGGCCGTGATGCTCAAGGGTCGCGGTAGCGTGGGGGCGTCGCGCAGCAACATCGTCTGCCCGCTGCACCGCTGGACATACAACCTCAGCGGCCAGCTGATCGGCGCGCCGCACTTCGATCACGACCCCTGCCTGAACCTCAACAACTACAAGCTGCGCAACTGGAACGGCTTGCTGTTCGAGGACAACGGCCGCGACATCGCCGCTGATCTGGCAGGCATCGACGCGCGCTTCAAACCGGGCGGCGACCTGAACTTCGACGGCTACGTGCTCGACAAGGTTGAGTTGCACGAGTGCAACTACAACTGGAAGACCTTCATCGAGGTCTACCTCGAGGACTACCACGTCGGCCCCTTCCACCCCGGCCTCGGCAACTTCGTGACCTGCGACGACCTGCGTTGGGACATGGCCCAGGAGTACTCGGTGCAAACCGTGGGCGTGGCCGCCACCTTCGACCGCCCCGGCTCCGACATCTACAAGAAGTGGCGCGAGGTGCTGCTGAAGTACCGCAATGGCGAGAAGCCTTCGCAGGGCGCGGTCTGGCTGACCTACTACCCGACCATGATGGTCGAGTGGTATCCGCACGTGCTGGTGGTGTCGAACATGTACCCGCAGGGCACGCAGAAGACGCTCAACGTGGTCGAGTTCTACTACCCCGAAGAGATCGTGGCTTTCGAGCGCGAGTTCGTCGAGGCGCAGCAGGCGGCCTACATGGAGACCTGCATCGAGGACGACGAGATCGGCGAGCGCATGGACGCTGGCCGCAAGGCGCTGTTCGACCGCGGCGACAACGAGGTCGGGCCGTATCAAAGCCCGATGGAAGACGGCATGCAGCACTTCCACGAGTGGTACAGGAGCCGGATGCCCCTCCTACGCGCTTGACGCGCGCCCCCCAGGGGGCACCGCCGTTGGACCGGCCAAGCCGGATCCAAGGCGGTTGCGGGGTCTCGCGGGTTCGTGCAAACATGTCCAGATTCACCACCCCCCGTTTTTCTCCTCACACGCAGATGGTGCTGGCGACGCTGCTGTTCGCCTGCATGGGCGTGTGCGTCAAGCTGGCCTCGGTGCACTTCAGCACCGCCACGGTGGTGGCCGCGCGTGGCCTGATTGGCGCGGTGATGATGGCGTTCATCGCCCACGCGTCGCGCACCAGCTTGCGCACCACCGTGCCGGCCTTGCACATCAAGCGCGGGCTGGCTGGGGTGGCCGCGCTGGCGCTGTGGTTCTACTGCATGGGCCGGCTGCCGCTGGCGACCGCCGTGACGCTCAACTACATGTCGTCGGTCTGGATGGCGGTGTATCTGGTGCTGCGGGCCTGGCTGGCGGGCGGGCGGCGGGTCGACCCGCGACTGCTGACTGCCGTGGCGGTGGGCTTTGTGGGCGTGGGCCTGGTGCTGCATCCCACGATTGCGCGCGACCAGATTGGCGTCGGCCTGCTCGGCGTGGCCTCGGGCATGCTCGCCGCGCTGGCCTATCTGCAGGTGTCCGCGCTGGGGCGGGCCGGCGAGCCCGAGGTGCGCGTGGTGTTCTATTTTTCGCTGATGGGCACGCTGCTGGGCGCGGTGATCTGGTTGGCGTCCGGCGCGTGGCTGGCGCCGTCGGCATCGGGCGACACACCCGCGCTGGCATGGCTGGAGCTCATCGGCGTGGGCGCGTTCGCCACGCTGGCGCAGTTGTTGATGACCCGGGCCTATGCCACGGGCCGCGCGCTGGTCAACGCCAATTTGCAGTACCTTGGTATTGTTCACGCCGCGTTGTTCGGCATGCTGTTCTTCAACGAGTCCATCGGGGTGGACGGCGTGCTCGGCATGGTCTTGATCGTGGCGGCAGGCATGGCCGCCACGCGCTTTCCGGCGCCGCCACTCACGTCATCCAGCGAGGTTGCCCCATGATCGATGCGTCCCCCCTGCTTTCCGCTGCCGAGCTGTGGTCCTGCTTGAACTCAACCGAGTCCCAACTCGTGGTGCTCGATGCCAGCTTCGACCTGCAGGACGCGCAGTCCGGCCGCCGCGCCTTCGAGCAGGGCCATGTGCCCGGTGCGCGATACGCCGATCTCGATGCCGACCTGTGCGGCGCCAAGACGGGTCGCAATGGCCGCCACCCGCTGCCGGCCCGCGAGCGCTTTGCCGCCACCGTGGGCGGCTGGGGCATCGGGCCGCAGACGCGTGTGGTGGTCTACGACCGCCAAGGCGCCATGTTTGCCGCGCGCTTGTGGTGGATGCTGCGCTGGTTGGGTCATGACGACGTGGTCGTGCTCGATGGCGGCTGGGCCGCATGGCAGGCTGCAGGTGGCGCGGTGGAGGGCGGCGCGGCAGCGGCGGTGGTCGATGCCGGGCCCTATCCCGAGCGACCCACCTTGATGCCCACCCTTGATGCGCTGGCCCTGCAAGCCCGTTTGGGCGCGGTGTGCCTCGTCGACGCGCGAGCGCCCGAGCGCTACCGCGGCGAGGTCGAGCCGCTGGATGCGGCGGCCGGGCACATCCCCGGGGCGCTGAATCGGTTCTTCCAACTGAACCTGGTCGAGGGGCGTTTCAAACCGGCAGCAACCTTGCGCGCCGAGTTCTCAGCCTTGCTGGGCGAGCGGCCCGTGACCGAGATGGTTCACTCGTGCGGCTCAGGCGTCACGGCCTGCCACAACCTGCTGGCGATGCATGTGGCCGGCCTGCCCGGAGCGGGCTTGTATCCGGGCTCCTGGAGCGAGTGGAGCGCCGACCCCGCACGCCCGGTGGCCAAGGGCTGATCGGCTCAGGTTGATGGCCCGGGCTCAGTGCATGAAGTGCACGAGCGAGCCGATCGTGACCAGGCCGGCGGCCAGCCAGGCGATCTGCTGGGCGGTTTCACGCAAGGTCAGGCGCTGCTGCAACTGCGGGATCAGGTCGGCCACGGCCACGTAGATGAAGCTGCTGGCCGCGATCACCATCATGTAGGGCAGGGCCGATTGCCACGGCCGGATCAGGAAGTAGCCCAGCACCCCGCCCACGATTGCTGATGCACCCGAAATGGCGTTGAACATCAGTGCTCGACCCCGCGTGAAGCCGGCGTTGATCAGCACGATGTAGTCGCCCACCTCCTGCGGAATTTCGTGCGCGATGATGGCCGTGGCGGTGACGATGCCCAGGTGGGTGTCCGACAAGAAGGCCGCGGCAATGATCACGCCGTCGCAGAAGTTGTGGATGCTGTCGCCCAGCAGCACGCTCCAGCCGCCACGCCCGGCCTGCTCGGCGTCGAAGCCGTGGTGGTGATGGTGGTGATCGTGCTCGTGGTGGTGGCCGTGGCGATACAGCTCGGCCTTTTCGAGCAGGAAGAAAAACAGCAGGCCCAGCAGCAGCGTCAGGAACAGGCTGCGCGGGTCGGTGTGGCTCTCGAAGGCCTCGGGCAGCGTGTGGATGAGGGCGGTGCCCAGCAGCACGCCGGTCGACAGGCTTACCAGGTGGCGTACCACGGCGCCGAGCAAGGCGTTCGACAAACCGGCCGCGACCCCCACCGACAGGGCGCCGCCAGCGAAGGTGGCGAGGATGATGTAGAGCAGCGTCATGGGGGCCTGTCAAACAAAAAAAGCGCCGGGCGTGAAGGCGCTGGCGCGAGTCATGAAATCTTAGCAATCCTGTCAAGCACGGCGCCCGGCCCGCCTGCGCCGGATCACATCAGATCGACATGTTTTGCGCCGACAATGCCGTTCTCCTCCCCCAAGACACGCCGCATCCGTGACGCTCGCTCCAGACTCCAAGACGCCTCCCGATCTGCTCGCCGCCATCGATATCGGGTCGAACAGCTTTCGACTCGAAATCGCGCAATTGCAAGGTGGCAAGTACAAGCGCATCGAATACTTCAAGGAAACCGTGCGACTCGGTGGCGGGCTCGATGCCCAGGGCCATCTCACCGAAGAGGCTGCCGAGCGTGGGCTGGCTTGCCTGGCGCGCTTTGCCCAGTGCCTGAAAGGCTTTGCGCACAGCCACGTGCGGGCCGTGGCCACCCAGACGCTGCGCGAGGCCCGCAACCGTGACGACTTTCTGCTGCGCGCTCAAGCGGTGCTCGGCTACCCGATCGAGGTGATCACGGGGCGCGAAGAAGCCCGCCTGATCTACACCGGGGTGGCGCGGCTGCAGCCGACCACCTTGCCGCGCCTGGTGATCGACATCGGCGGGCGCTCCACCGAGATGATCCTCGGCCACGGGCGCACGGCGCGCATGGCCGAGTCCTTCCAGGTCGGCAGCGTGAGCCTGTCGATGCGCTTCTTTCCGGAGGGGCGCTACACCGAGGCGGCCTTTCGCGCCGCGCAGGTGGCAGCGGGCGCCGAGCTCGAAGAGGCGCTGGTGCCGTTCGCACGCGCCAACTGGAAAGAAGCCCTGGGGGCTTCGGGCACGGTGGGCGCGGTGTCGCAACTGCTGGCGGCCAATGGCGTGACCGATGGCGCGATCACGCCCGCTGGTCTGCGTTGGTGCATCGAGCAATGCCTGATCGCCGGGCGGCAGGACGCGCTGAATCTGCCGGGCCTCAAGCCCGATCGCCGCGCCGTGTTGGCGGGCGGCTTGTGCATCCTCTACACCCTGGCGGTGCATTTCGACATCGAGGCCCTGCACCCGGCGCGCGGCGCCTTGCGGCAAGGCGTGATCTTCGATCTCGAATCGCGACTCGAATCCGCTCGCCGCAACCGGCCGCACGACGCGCGCGACGACGCGGTGCGCGACATGCAGTTGCGCTTCGGCGTCGATCTCGCCCAAGCCGACCGCGTGCGCAAGCTGGCCAAGTCGCTGTATGCCATCACCGCGCCGAAGGTGTCGCGCCTGCCGGCCGGGCAGGTGGCCGACGAGTCGACGCGCGAGCTGGGTTGGGCCGCAGCGTTGCACGAGATCGGCATGATGGTGTCGCACCATGACCACCACCGGCATAGCGCCTACTTGCTGGGGCACGTCGACGCGGCAGGCTTCTCCCAGTCTCAGCAGCGGCGGCTGGCCGACCTGGTGCTGGGGCAGCGGGGCAGCTTGCGCAAGCTTGAGCTGAAGCTGGCGAGCGAGCCCTTCGTGTGGCAGGTGCTGTGCTTGCGTCTGGCCATCGTGCTGTGCCACTCGCGGGTCGATATCGAGCGCGATGCGGTGTCGCTCACCCATTCGGGCCGCAACGCCCGGCTGGACATCGCCACCCGCTGGGCACGCAGCAATCCGCGCACGGTGTATCTGCTGGACGAGGAGGCCCAGGCTTGGGCCTTGAGCGACGCGTTGCGGCTGGTGGTGCGAACGGTCTGATCCAGCGCCGGGTCACGGCCCCGGCTGTTGGGCAGACTTATTGCCCGGCTGGGAAGACCTTGCGGTACACCGGCCCCCACATCGGGTGGCCGGCTTCGGACTTGCTTAGGGCAAATCTCGAATCCGCTTCCTTGGCGGCACGGAACTCGACTTCGCAGGCGCCAGTGCGCTGCGTGCTGCAGTAGATGAACGCCAGATACTTGTGCGCCGCCGCCTTGTCGCGTGGCGAGGCCAACCCGGCCTGCAGGGCCGCGCCGAACTGCTTTTCGGCCTCGGGGTACTGGCCGTCGTCATACGCCCGCAAGCCGCTGAGCAAGGCCTTTTCGGCTGGCCGGTCGGTCAGGTCCATCACGCCCACTACGGGAGCTTGCGGTTGAGCGCAGCCGAGCAGCGAGCCGATGGTCAGCAGAGCCAGCGCGGCGATGCGGCCGCGTCGCACAAGGTTGAAGGCGTGGTTCATGGTCCGAAACGATGCTTGATGTTGATGGTCTGACCGGCCTCGACGTTGACGGTTTGCACGTGGGGCGCAAAGGCGTCGTTGCGGATCGTGATGGTGTGGCGTCCCTCGGAGAGGGTGAGCTGATTCAAGGGCGGGGCGGTGCCCATGCTGGTGCCGTCCACCTCGATCTGCCCCCAGGGGCTGACGGCGACCTGCACAGTGCCGGTGGCGGGGGCGGCTGGTTTGGCGGCAGCGGCGCTCGCGCGCGCGGCGGCTTGCTTGGCTTTGGCTTCGCGCTCGCGGGCGCGTTTGGCCTCGCGGGTTTCTTTGGGCTCGGCTGCCAACAGTCGGGCTGGCGCGGCGCCAGACGCAGCCGACGCTTCGGCGGGCGCGCTTGCCGTCATCGACACGACGCCATCAGCAGATGAAGCCGCTGCCGCGACCGAGGCCGCCGAAGCCGGCTCGACAGCAGCCAACGCAGGTGAGGCGGTCGGCGCCGGGGAGGGCGCGGGGGCAGGCAGTGCCTGCACGGCGGTTGCAGCCGAGGCCGGTGCGGCGGTCGCCGGGTGCTTGACGCTTTGACGCCAGCTCGCCAGCCCCACCACCGCGGCCACGGCCACCAGGCCGCCGAGCGCCCACCACCAAGGACGGCGCGACGGCGGCGGCGCGGGGTCGCGCAGCGCATCGGGCGAGAGGGTGTCGAGCCATTGGCGCAGCTCGCGTGACAAGGCGCGGGCCGAGTGGGTGCGATGCTCGCGGTTGCGCAGCATGGCGCGCGCCGTGATCTCGGCGAGCTCCTTGGGTACTTGCGGATTGAGCTCGTGCGCCGGCGGAGCCTGCTTGTTGAGCACGGCCTCGGTGATGTCGAGCATGGTGTCGCCGTCGAAGGGGCGTTGCCCGGTCAGCAGCTCGTAGAGCACCACGCCCAGCGAATACACGTCGGCCCGGCGATCGACGGGCTCTTGCCGCACCTGCTCGGGGGCCATGTAGTAGGGCGAGCCGCCCAGCACCTCCAGCGGGGCCAGCGTGGTCGGTGCGCCATCGGCGCTGCGCAGCCGCGAATCGCGCTGCTGGGCCACCCGGGCGATGCCGAAGTCGAGCACGCGAGGCTGGGTGCGGCCGATCATGAAGATGTTGGCCGGCTTGATGTCGCGGTGCACCACGCCCTTGCTGTGGGCGTAGGCCAAGGCGTCGGCCACGCGGCGCACGATCAGCGCGGCCTGCGCCGGGGTCGGGCGCCAGCCGTCTTTCATCAGCTGGCGCAGATCCTTGCCCTTGAGCAGCTCCATCGCGATGTAGGCGCCTTGCGGGCTGATGCCGGCGTCGAACACGGTCACGATGTGCGGGTGGCTCAACCGGCCTGCAGCCTTGGCTTCGTTCAGGAACAGATCGTTGAACGTGTCGCGCGAATCAGCGGGAATATCGACGTTCAGCGTCTTGATCGCAATCAGCCGCGACAGCAGCGGGTCGTGGGCGGCGTACACCGTGCCCAGCCCACCTTCGCCGATGCAGTACTTCAGCGCGTAGCGGCCGATGTGCCCGATGGTCGGCAGGCCTTCGGGTCGCGTGTTGGGTGGCACGGCCGGTGGAATGTCCGGCATCGGCCGCGTCATGGCGCGGGTTTCCTGGTCGTCCCACGGCATGCTGTCCGCCCCGGGTTGGGTGGGCGGCGGCAGGCGATCAGGCGGCGCGGTATCGGCGGCGGTGGTCACAGATAGATGGTTCCAGAGCAACTTTGCAAAGCTTATGGCAACCCATGCCCTTCGCAAGCGCGAAAAAAGGCACGAACCAAGGCCCCAGTTACATCTTCAGTGGGGAAGGAGGGCACTCTTTGGCGCCCTCCGGGGTCACGACGGGTGATTTCAGCGGCGTGTCTTGGCGGCTTCGACCTCGGCAGGCCGCAGCACCTTGGCCGATTGGTCGAGCACGCCGTTCACGTATTTGTGCCCGTCGGTGCCGCCAAAGCTCTTGGCCAGTTCGACCGACTCGTTGATCGCCACTTTGTAAGGCACGTCGAGGCAGTGCGTGAGCTCGTAGGCGCCGATCCAGAGCACCGCGTGCTCCACCGGCGAGAGCTCGGCAGTGGGGCGGTCGAGATGGGGCGTCAGCACGGCGTCGAGCTGGGCGGCCTCGTTGATGCAGCCATGCAGCAGCGCGTCGAAGTGGGCGCGGTCACATTTACCGAATTCGTCCTGCTCGCGCAGGTGGGCCTCGATGGCGCTGGCGTCGGTGCCGGCGATGAGCCACTGATACAAACCTTGCAAAGCGTATTCGCGTGAACGACGGCGGGCTGACTTCTGGCGCGGCTTGCCTGCCGGGCCGGCGGTCTTGGTCGGGCGGCTGGATCGGGCTTCAGCGTCCGGCGTCTCCGGGGTCTTGGCGTCGGCGTTCACGAGAGGTCTTCCAGCAGGTTGGCCATTTCGACGGCGACTCGCGCGGCGTCACGGCCTTTTTCTTCGGCGCGGGCCCAGGCCTGATCTTCGTTCTCGACGGTCAGGATCGCGTTGGCGATGGGCAGTTGGCTGTCGAGCGACACGCGCGTCACGGCCGCGCCGCTTTCGTTGGCAACCAGCTCGAAGTGGTAGGTTTCGCCGCGGATGATGCAGCCCAGCGCCACCAGGGCGTCGAAATCGTCGCTCTCGGCCATGGCTTGCAGCGCGATGGGTACTTCGAGCGCGCCGGGCACGGTCACGTGGACGATGTGCTTGGCGGGAACGCTCAGCTTGCCGAGTTCGTCGATGCAGCTGTCGGCCAGCTTTTGCGTGATGGCCGCGTTGAAGCGAGCCTGCACGATGCCGATGCGCAGATCCTCGCCATTCAAGGGGGTCGATTGACCCTTGTCAGCGCCTTGCATGAGGGTCCTTGGTTATTGGTTGGTGATGGAGTCGTCGGGCGAGATGAAACCGGTCACCTCCAGCCCGTAGCCGACCATGCTCGGCATGCGGCGCTGGCTGCCGAGCAGGCGCATGCGGTGGATGCCCAGGGTGCGCAGAATCTGCGCGCCCACGCCGTAGGTGCGCAAGTCGGTCTGCGTGCGCGTTGCCGGGCGTTCTTCGGGTGGCAGGAAGTGCCCGATCACGGCGGCGGCGTCTTCGCCACAGTTGAGCAGCACCGCCACGCCGCGCCCGGCGTCGCGCAAGGCGGCCAGGGCTTTGGGCAGCGGCCAGGAATGCTGGCGGTTGTCGGCGTCGAGCACGTCCATGATGGACAGCGGCTCGTGCACGCGCACCAGCACCTCGTCGGTGGGCGCCCATTGGCCCAGCGTGAGGGCCAGGTGGATGCCGCCGGTGCGGTCTTTGAAGGCTTGCGCCTCGAAGGGGCCTTGAGCCGTTTGCAGCGTGCGCTGGCCGATGCGCTGGATCAGCGACTCGTTGCGGCTGCGGTATTCGATCAGGTCGGCGATGGTGCCGATCTTGATGTTGTGCTCCTGCGCGAACACTTCGAGATCGGGCAGGCGGGCCATGGTGCCGTCGTCCTTCATGATCTCGCAGATCACCGAGGCGGGTGTCAGCCCGGCCATGCGGGTCAGGTCGCAGCCGGCTTCGGTATGGCCGGCGCGCATCAGCACCCCGCCGTCTTGCGCTTGCAGCGGGAAGATGTGCCCGGGCTGCACGAGGTCGGGCGGCTTGGCATCGCGCGCCACGGCGGCGGCCACGGTGCGGGCGCGGTCGGCGGCCGAGATGCCGGTGGTGACGCCTTCGGTGGCTTCGATCGACACCGTGAAGGCCGTGCCGTGCTTGGTGCCGTTGCGCGTGGCCATGGGCGGCAGTTGCAGGCGCTCGCAGCGTTCGCGCGTCAGGGTGAGGCAGATCAGGCCGCGACCGAAACGTGCCATGAAGTTGATGGCTTCAGGCGTGACGTGGTCGGCAGCCAAGACGAGATCGCCTTCGTTTTCGCGGTCTTCTTCGTCAACGAGGATGACCATGCGGCCGGCGGCCAGCTCGGCGATCAGCTCAGGAACAGGGGAGATAGGCATTCCCCGGATTGTAGGCGGCCGGGGGCTGACGACTCGGTTGTTACCCGGATGAAATCTGTGTTAACCGCACGGTGGCCGGGCACCGTCCGGCTGGATCACGTCGTCGGGCGCGCCAGGATCCGCAGGTCGGGGCCGATCTGCGTGACTTCGGTGAACCGCAGGGTCGGGGCCTCGGCCAGGCTGGCAGGGGTGCCGGTGGCCCACATGCCGCGGCCGCTGCCCAGCAGCTTGGGGGCCAGATAGAGCAGGTATTCGTCGACCAGGCCGGCGCGGATCAAGGCGCCGTTGAGCGAGGCACCCGCCTCGACGTGCAGTTCGTTGATGCCGCGGCGCCCCAGTTCGGTCAGCAGTGCCGGCAGATCGACGTGGGCGTCGCCGCCGCAGAGCGCCAGCACGTCGGCGCCGGCCGATTGCAGCGCGTGCTGGCGGGCCGCGTCTGCGGTCGCGCCCACGATCAGCGCCTGGCCAGGGGCGGCCAGCAGCCGCGCTTGTGGTGGCGTGCGCCATTGCGAGTCGAGCACCACGCGCAGCGGCTGGTGCCGCACGGGCTGCTCGCGCACGTCCAGCCGGGGGTCGTCGGCCAGCACGGTGCCGATGCCGGTGAGGATGCCGTTGGCGCGGGCTCGCCAGCGCTGGCCGTCGCTGCGGGCACTGGTGCTGGTGATCCACTGGCTGGTGCCGTCGGGCAGAGCCGTGTGCCCGTCGATCGACGCGGCCACCTTGAGTCGCACCCAGGGGCGACCACGCTCCATGCGCGAGAAGAATCCGATGTTGAGTTCGCGGGCCTCGCCGGACAGCAGGTCGGTGATGACCTCGATGCCGGCGGCGCGCAGCCGGGCGATGCCTTGCCCGGCGACCAGCGGATTGGGGTCGCCGGCTGCCACGACCACCCGGCGGATACCGGCCGCGATCAGGGCATCGGCGCACGGCGGGGTGCGGCCGAAGTGCGAGCAGGGCTCCAGCGTGACGTAGGCCGAGGCGTCGCGCAGCGAGATGCCTTGTGCCTGGGCCAACTGGATCGCGTGGGCTTCGGCATGCGCCGAGCCGGCCTGCTGGGTATGGCCTTCGATGGTGCGGCCGTCGGTGGTGACCATGACGCAGCCGACGCGCGGATTGGGGTCGGACAGGCCAATGGAGCGCTGCGCCAGCTCGAGCGCGCGGCGCATGTGGGTCAGGTCGGCGTAGGGCGTCACGGCAGATGTGGGGTCACGATTGCGAAGGTGCTCGCCAGCGTCAATTGCTGGCGTCCTTGCAGTCGGCGTCCTTGCTCGGGTCGCAGACGCGCAGTCGGCCGGTGTTGGCCAGGATCACGCTGCGCTTGGTGTCGCCGGAGCCGGCGATGCTCATCGTGAAAGTGCTGGCCAGAAAGGCGCCGGCCGTGGTGCGCGGGAAGCCCGAGCCGCTGAACATGATGTAGTTCACGCCGTTGGGCAAGGCGGATTTGACGGTGACCCCCAGGTCCGAGGGCTTTTCAGATTGGTCGGCCGGGTCGCCCTGGCTGCCGATCTTGACGTCGGCGGCGGTGAGCGTGAAGTCGTTGTCCATGTCGACGAAGACGTCCCACCCCGCATTCCAATCGCCATTGCGTGGCATGACGAAGGTGAAGCGCTGGCGTTTCATCGCTTCGGAGCGCGCGGCCGTGATGGCCGAGCTGAGCGACATGCTGACCGTGCGCAAGCGCGAGTTGCGCTGGAATTGCAAGAAGCTCGGCGCCGCCAGGGTGACCAGGATGCCCAGCAAGGCCATCACCACCAGCAACTCGATCAGGGTGAAGCCTCTGGCGGTCAGCGGGGCGGGGCGCTTGGGGTGTCGCATGGGGGTCATTTCCAGCAGATGCTCTTGTTGGTGCCGCTGCAGGTGCGGGTCGGGCCGACGCTGTTGATGCTGAGGTTGCCGGCCTCGGGGTCGTCGTGGTGCGTCGGGGTGGCGGTGATCTGCACGCATTCTGCTGCGGTCAGGTTGTCGGCGCACAAGCTGCTGGTCAGGGTGTAGGCGCTGCTGCCGAGGTTGTCGCCCGAGTAGGCCTTGAAGGGGCCGTTGTCGCTGTCGCTGGTCGAGATGTAGTACTTGCCGAACTGGGTGTAGTAGCGCTCTTGCTGCTGCAGCACAGCCGTGAGGGCCGCGCGGCCTTCGGCACGCCGGCCCTTGAGCACGTATTGGTGATACGCGGGGTAGGCGATGGCGGTGAGGATGGCGACGATCGCCACCGTGACCATCAGCTCGATCAGCGTGAATCCGCGAGAGGTTTGAGGGGTTGCCATGGTTGCTCGGTTACTGGGTCTTGCGATTGCGGATCTCTTCAAAGTTCGCCAGATCGTGCCAGCTGATGCGGTTGAGGCGGCGCGAGAGCTTCACGCTGCGGTCTTTGCACGAATCGGCCGTGCAGTCCTTGATGGTGACTTCCTTGGTGCCTTCCGCGCTGCGGTTGTTCGCGGCGGCGTCGATGGTCGTGGCGCCTTCAAGGGCGAGCGGGTCGGCCAGGACGCGGTCGATCACGATGCGCGAGCCGCCCCCGGTAAAGAGCGACAAGGTGTACGACGCCGATGACGAGCCACCCGACGCGCAGCCATCGCTCGTTGACATGAGCGTGTTGAAGACCACCGTACCCGGGAGCGACAGCAGCATGCCGACCTGACGTTCGCCGGTGGATGTGCCGGACGGGAAATCGAAATACCAGCCGGCGTAGACCTGGGGCGCTTGCGGGTCGCTGCTCGGGATGCCCCAGCTGAAATCGGCGCCCAGCCAGGTGGAGTCGGTCACATCGAGCTTCTTCAGGTCGGCCGGCGTCAGCGTGCGTTGGCTCGAAGTGCTGCCGTCGAACACCGCGTACACCGACTGGACGGGGAAGCCGCTGGCGCCCGGTTCGCGGTCGCTGGCTTCCAGCATCTTGCCGGTGCCGAACACGGCGACGATGCTGCCTTCAACGCGGAACAGCGCCGGGGCCGACGAGATCGGCTGGGGCGTGCCGCCATGCGTGGCTTCGAATACTCGTTGCGGCGCAAGCTGGCTCAATTGCGCGGCGCTGCTGACGTCGATCTTCCAGAGTTGGCCGTGCAGGTCGCCGGTATACAGGGTGATGGCGGCGCGGTCCGAATCGGTGACGGCGCTGATGTTGAGAACACCCGTGGCGATGTTGGCCGAGCTGTTCTTCGGCAGCAACACCTTGTAGTAGTTGTGGTTCAGGCTCCACGGGTCGGACGGCTTCTTGCTCAGGTCGAGCAGGAAGATCGCCGGGTTGCCATTGGCGCTGGCATGGCCGTCGTCAACATAGTTGTTGACGCCGCTGCCGACGACGGCGAACCACTTGTCGTTGCCGCCGACCTTGAGCTTGAGAATGCGTGGGCGGCCGACGACGTTGCCCAGATCGGCGTCATCCGCGTCGGTGAACTCCCACATCACGTTGCGGGTGGTAAAGCTGGAGGCCGGGTCGGTCACGTCCAGCGCGTACACACCCTGGCCACCGGCTCCCGTGCCGCCTACCAGCACGGTGCGCCAGTCGTTGGTGCTGCCGCCGATGAAGGCTTCGGACACCGTGGGGGTGGCATCGACGTAGCTTTCGTGGGTGTACTTGTTCGAGGTCAGGGCATTCAGCTTGGGGGCCACCCAGCTCGGGATGTAGGCGAACAGTTCGTTGCCGTTGCCGGCATCGAACGCGTGCAGCATGCCGTCGTTGGCGCCCACGAACACCACCTTGCGATCCTGATGCGCCGCGAGGAAGGATTCATAGCTGATGTCGCTGATCGAGCGGGTGGGCGAGCCCATGAAGACGACGCTCGAGTTCACGATGTCGCCCAGCAAGCCCTTGATGGACGGCCGAGGGCGGAAGCCGTTGACGGTCGACTCCTTCGAGCGGTCGCCGCGCAGGTAGTTGACGCGGTCTTGCGCCACCGACGCGCTGTCGAAAGTCTGCCCGGTGGGGTCGTCGGGCGATTTCTCGAAGGCCTTCACGTAGTCGGCGTTGGTGGAGACGTCGGCCCAGGTGAAATTGAGGGCCGAGGTGGTGCTGCCGGTCTGGACGCCAATCACGATGTTGCGCGGCGCGGTGCGCTTGTCGAGCTGATCGGCGGCGCTCCAGTTGGCCTTGCCGAGGTCGAATCCGGTGGTGTTGCTGACGTCGGCGATCTTGTAGCTGATGACGTCGCCCGTCCAGTTCATCGGGTCGACGCGCCCCTGGTAGATCGATTGGGTTTCAGCCACGCGGCGTGAATCGACCGCCAGGTTGCCCACCACGCTGCCGGCGTTGCGCGCCACGTCCTGGAAGATCTTGTCGAGCGATGCCAGCATCGTGGCGGCTTCGTTGCCCAGGAAGTAGTTGCGCGCCTCCAGTGATTTCCGGGGCGTGGAGCGCTGCCAGCTGTCGTTGGGGTCGGGGGTCGCGCCGGCGTCGGCGGCCTTGGTGACGAAGGGATTGCCTTGGTCGCCGCTGATGGTGGCGCCGTTGCTGCTTGCGCTGCTGTAGTCGTCGAACCCGCCGTACTTTGCGGCCAGGAAGTACTGGTTGTTGCGATGCACGGCCGGGTCGGTCTGGTCGGCGCGCTCGTTCACGTCGATCGTGTAGGTGGTGACGCGCATGCCGGGCCGGCCCTTGGTGGCGCCGTCCGTCCAGCCCGTGGTGGGGCGGATGTCGTGGGTGTGCGCCCAGTAGGCCATGCCGGCGATGTAGTAGCTGTTGTTGTCGCCGCTGTCGAGCGGGGCGTCCATGCCGGCGATGCCGCTCAGCGGTAGCCGGGAGTCCACCGGGTTGGCTGGCGTCGCCGTGCTCTGCGTGCGGCCGGCGCCGTCGGTGTACGACAGGCTCGCGCCCTCTTCGAATGCGCCCACGACGCTGGTCCAGTAGGCGAAGTCGGGCTCGTTGGCCGAGTTGTTCGCGCGGCGAGCCATGTCGTGGTCGTCGGAGCGCGAGTTGCCCGGAACCTGTTTGTCGTAGTGGGTGTGCACGTCGCCGATGGTGACGATGTTGTTTTTCACGCAGGCGTAGCTCTTGAGCTTGGTGCTGGCCGGGTGCGGGTCGGCCCAGCCTTGCTGCGGCGTCGCCGGGCTGGTGTTGAGGTTGTAGACCGGGAAGCCGTCTTTCAGATCGAGCGGATCTGTGGACGGAGCCGTGCTCACGCCGGTGGCCGCATCGGGGGTCGGCGGCAGGCCTTGCAGATAGCGCAGGCTTTCGTAATACAGCTCGCTGACCGCGTCGTAGCGCTCGTAGATGCCCGAGCGGCCAAAGCGGTTGATGTAGTTGATGGCGCCGCTGTATTCGAAGCCGGACTGGCGCGCGTCTTTCACGAACACGCCGGTGTTCGCGTCCCATTCGGCGAACCGGTTGGCCGCAGCCAGTTGCATGTAATCGGCATCGAAGTCCTTCTGGCCCAGATAGCTCATCGGGGCGCGCAGGACGCCGCCGTAGCGCGACGGGCTTTTCGACAGCAGGTAGCCGAAAACCGCGACGCGCATCTTGTCGCTGTACTGCTGCAGGTTGCCGGTGGGCTTGTATTGCCCGTTTGGGTAGCGGGTGCAGTAGCCGGGGCGGTAGGTCTCGCGCGAGGCCGCCTCGTTGGCGTCGCCACACACGGCCACGCGGGCGTACAAGGTCTGGATGTTGGCGTTGCGCCCCGGCGAAGAGCACGAGCCTTCGCTGACCTTGCCGATGAAGATCTTGTTGCTGCAATTGGCGATGTGGATGCTGCCGCTGTAGCCGCTGAGCACCGAGGTGGGCAGCACGCCGCTCAGCACCGGCGAGCGAGCCGGCAACTGCTTGGCCGGGAAGTAGACGCTGTTGTAGAAGGGTTCGGTGTAGTCGGTGTTCGAGTCGCCAGGCAGCACGGCGCGTTGCAGCACCGTGGTTTGCGCGTCGTCGATGTAGCGGTCGCCGCCGGTCAGGCCCATGCGCAGGATGTCGATGGCCGAGGCCGAGGCCCAGTTCATGAAGTTGCCGCTGTAGGAGTCGCCGCCGCAGGTGTGGTTGGTGGCGGTGGCGTCTTTGGTGCGAGTGAAGTACTGTTTGGCGGCGTCGTAGCTGTAGCAGCCGCGATAGTCGAAGTAACCGAGATAGGTCTTGGTGGCGTCGAAGGTGTCGTCCAGGCTCGGGCTGTCTTGCTTCACGTAGGCCGCGCCGACGGTCGGAAATTCAACCGACAAGGCCAGCGTGAGGGTGGGCTTGGCCGCGACGCCGCGCAGGTTCATCGGGTCGCCGCCGAGTTGAACCGGCGGCAGGTTGACGCCCGTCACCGACGTGAGCGGCACGCCGCCAATCACCGCGCCGACAACGGCCGCGCCCGACAGGGCAGCCAGCCAGCGCAGCAGGCGTTGACGGGTGGACAGCGGAGTCTTGCCGAAAGAGATCGAGGGTCGCATGGCGGGCCTTACTCGTAGCGGAATTCGGTTTGCAGGACGACCTTGGTGTCCTGATTGGGGCCGTAGCCCATGGCGGTGACGCGCAGCACCTTGCAGGTGAACTGCAGCGTGGCGGACTGCAAATCGGCGCTGCCGTCGGCCGCGCAGGAGTCGGAGTCCTGAGTGGACTCGATGATGTAGCGCGGCTCGCGGGCCGACTGGATGCCGTGGCCGAAGTAGTCGTGGAGCTGATTGGTGAAGGTGCCGTAAGCCACCGTCTTCGAGTCGTCGTCGAAGGCCGTGGCCCAAACGGGCAGCACGCCGGCGTCGGACGGCTTGCACAGCCCCTTGCTGTCCGCGGCGGCCGAGCAGCCCTTCACGAAGCCGACGTCGTTGTCGCGCTTGAAGAAGTTGGTGCGGAACTTGGTGATGTCGAGTTCGGCGTCGGTGAGCGCCTGCTCGGCTGCCTGGTGGGCGATTTCGACATCGCGGTCGGCGCGCGTGCCACGCTCGGCTTGCAAGGTGAGTTGCGCGCCGCCCACGCCGAGCACGGTGATCACCAGCAGGATCATCAGCACGATGATCAGCGACACGCCGGATTGGCGGCTCGAGGCCGAAGGATGTCGGGAGCGTGAGGTCATGGCGTTCATCACGATTGCGGGTTGCGCAGGTAAACGGTGAAGGTGACGGTCTGGCGCAGGCGACCATCGCCGGTGTAGGGCAGTTCGGAGCCCTTGTCGCCGGCGTCATGCATGGTTTCGCCCAGCGGGTAGGCCGTGCTGGCCGCTTGCGGGCCGCGCACCAGCGCCGAGCCGACCGGCCCGCGCAGCACCATGCCGATGCGTACGGCCTTCACGCGTTGCCAGTTCAGCAACTCCTGCTGCGGATTGGACGGCGCCAGCAGGGCAGAGGCGGGCAGATAGGTCTGCGGCAGGTCGGTGGTCTTGGTGCCGGGGGGCACGTTGGGGGAGTCGACGCCATAGCGCACCTGCAGCGTTTCGACGCCGCGCACCAGCGGTTGAGCCGACCATTGACCCGTGGTCGGGTTGACGAAGCCGCACATCAGCGACGGTTCGCCGTCCGTGCCGGTCGCGACATACAAGATGCTTTCAGGGAGTTGGCCGGTGGTCTTGCCCAGCGGATTGCCGGCGCAATCGATGATCGAACCGTCTCCCGCATCCGGATTGGCGGCCGTCAGCGTGGCCAGGCTGGAGCCTTGAAAGCGTACGGACAGCACATCGCTGCCATTCACGCCTTTGCCGCTCTGGTAGCTCGGCCCCGTCGCCGGGATGGTGACGCCGGTATCGTCCTGCCCCTCGACGAAAGGCACCGGCGTGGCGCCACCGAATCTCGATCCATTCGGCTTCGCGCCCGGGGTTGAATGATCCTGGTAGCCCGCCTGCGCCACTACCCGCTGCACGAGTGTGCTGGCGAAGCGCGCGTTGTCGCGCAACTGCGACGTGGCATCCACCGCCGAGAAGCCCTGGCGCGAGGCCATCAGGGCGGCGGTGGCGGCCAATGTGACCAGCAGCGCCAGCAGCAGCCCGATCATCAGCTCGACCAGCGTCAGACCCCGCTGACGGGTCGGGCTGGACGGGGTGCGCGATATGCCGTGCCGCGCGAAAGAGGGAGTCAGGTTCATCATCATTCACCCACCGGGAAGATCAGGGACGGCTTGACGCTGGCTTGCACCAGGCCTTTGCTGATGCCGCTGGCGCCCGCGCCGCTGTCGAGCGAGGTCTGGGTCCAGCCCATCTTGATGAACAGCGTGCCGCTGCCCGAGCACGCCCACTTGGGGACGCCGTCGCCGTCGTAGGGGTTGTCGTCGCGGCACACCACCAGCATCGCGGCGGGCAGGCCGTCGTCCTGGCGGATGCGCGAGATGACATCGAAGAGATCCCAGCGCGCGATGTCGGTGGGCGAGGCGCACACGCTGGAGGCGCAATTCACGCTGGCCGACGGGGCGCCGTCGCTGCTCTTCCACTCGACGTTGTAGGCGCCGGGCGTGGTGGTCAGGATCAACCGGTTGGCGCGGATTCTTTCAGCCAGCTCTTGCGCGTAGTGCACGCCGACGGCCTGGTTGCGCGATTCCTTGTTCGACTGCAGGGCGGCGAACTGCATGCCGGCAGCACCCAGAACGCCGATCGACAGGATCAGAACGGCGACCAGTACCTCGATCAGGGTGAAACCGCTTTGCTGGCGCATGGTGTGCATCACAGGGCTCGTTGACTCTCGAAGCGCGCCTGGTGCCGCAACGGTGTCGCGAACTCGGCGCGTTTGAATGGGAGCGGGCGCCAAGTGTGACGTAATTCACGCGACGAGCCCGCCAGGGGAGCGCAGGATATCGCCGGGACGAGCCGGTTCAGCTCCGCTGATCGCCGTCCGGCGGCCGTTTGTCGGAATCGGGGGTCAAAGCCCCTCAGGTGAGGGGGCCTGGAGAGGTTTCGCAGGGGAGCGGGCGAACGCTCGCAGCGGGCGCGTCAGGCGTCGCGCTTGCGGGCGCGGCCCGTTTCGTTGATGGCCGTGACGAACTCGCTGACGTCGTCAAAGCTGCGGTAGACCGACGCGAAGCGCACGTAGGCCACCTTGTCGAGCTTGCGCAGCTCTTTCATGACCCACTCGCCGAGCTGGGTGGAGTCGATTTCCTTCTCGCCGCATTGGCGCAGCCGGGCCTCGATGGCTTCGATGGCCTGGTCGAGCGCCTCGGCGCTCACCGGGCGCTTGCGCAGCGCCACCATCATCGAGCCCTTGAGCTTGGCGCGCTCGTAATCGGTGCGCCGCCCGTCACGCTTGACGATGGCCGGCCAATCGATTTCGGCGCGCTCGTAAGTCGTGAACCGCTTGTCGCAGGCCTGGCAGCGCCGACGCCGACGAATCACGTCGCCCTCGTCGGACTCGCGGGTTTCGACGACCTGGGTGTCGTGGCTGGAGCAAAAAGGGCAACGCATGGGGCGGCGAACTGATGCGGCGGATTGGGCAGGCTAGATGCGACAAGCCCGGCGCGCGGTGGGTACCGGGGCCGGGCTTGCGGGATGCTACCTCACGGGGTCGATCAGCGATAGACCGGGAAGTCGCGGGTCAGCTTGGCCACTTGCTCGCGCACGCGGGCCAGGTTGGCTTCGTCGTGCGGGTTGTCCAACACGTCGGCGATCAGGTTGCCCACGATCACGGCTTGTTCTTCCTTGAAGCCGCGCGTCGTCATGGCCGGCGATCCCAGGCGGATGCCGCTGGTCACCATCGGCTTTTGCGGGTCGTTCGGGATGCCGTTCTTGTTGCAGGTCATGTGGGCGGCGCCCAGGATGGCCTCGGCTTCCTTGCCAGTCAGGTTCTTCGGGCGCAGGTCGACCAGCATCACGTGGCTTTCGGTGCGGCCCGAGACGATGCGCAGACCGCGCTTGGTGAGCGTGTCGGCCAGCGCGGCGGCGTTCTTCACCACCTGCTGCTGGTAAGCCTTGAACTCGGGGCCGGCGGCTTCTTTGAACGCGACGGCCTTGGCGGCGATCACGTGCATCAGCGGGCCACCCTGGATGCCCGGGAAGATCGCGCTGTTGATCTTCTTGGCCACATCTTCGTTGTTCATCAGGATGATGCCGCCACGCGGGCCGCGCAGGCTCTTGTGCGTGGTCGAGGTCACCACATCGGCGTGCGGCACGGGGTTGGGGTACACGCCCGCAGCGATCAGGCCGGCGTAGTGGGCCATGTCCACCATGAAATAGGCGCCGATTTCCTTGGCAATCTTGGCGAAGCGCTCGAAATCGATGCGCAGGGCGAAGGCCGACGCGCCGGCGATGATCAGCTTGGGCTTGTGCTCGCGGGCCAGACGCTCCATGGCGTCGTAGTCGATGTCTTCCTTGGCGTCGAGGCCGTAGCTCACCACCTTGAACCACTTGCCAGACATATTGAGCGGCATGCCGTGGGTCAGGTGACCGCCTTCGGCCAGGCTCAGGCCCATGATGGTGTCGCCCGGTTGCAGCAGGCCGAAGAACACGGCCTGGTTGGCTTGCGAACCCGAGTTGGGCTGCACGTTGGCGAAGTTGGCGCCGAACAGGGCCTTCAGGCGGTCGATGGCCAGTTGCTCGACCACGTCCACATTCTCGCAGCCGCCGTAGTAGCGCTTGCCGGGGTAGCCCTCGGCGTACTTGTTGGTGAGCTGGCTGCC
>NZ_JAYSBZ010000011.1:0-58385 GCF_041915145.1 Aquabacterium sp.
TCGGTATCGGGACGAGAAACAACCTAGGGGCGATATACGATTGAGATCCTTACTGTGCTACTCGGACAATTTCCCCGACTTCGTTTGCGTAACCTAGTGCGTAGGCGAGTTCCCCTTGCGTTTGCGCGTGCAGGCGTAGCAATGTTTGGCCGCGTGCGACCTCATCGCCCAGCCGCACATGCATGCTGATGCCGGCGGCCAGGCTCTGCGGTGCTCCCGCCAGTTTGGCCAGTCGAGCGAGCTTGCGGTTGTCGATGTGCACGACTCGCCCTGCGTGCGCCGCGATCAGTGGTTCGACATACTCGGCGACGGGGGGCTGACGCAAGCCGCCTTGGGCTGCGCAAATGCGCTGGAATTTCTCCCATGCGCGACCGCTGTCGATCGTCTCCAAAGCCAGCCGCATGCCATCTCCTTCAGTTGCAGCCCCAGCCAATTCCAGCACTGCGCCCGCGACCGAGGCAGCGCGTTCACGCAAGTCCATGGGAGCGTCATCATCGCGATGCAGCACCGCCAGCACATCCTGTGCTTCCAGGGCGGGCCCGATGCCGCACCCCACTGGCTGATTGCCATCGCTGAAGATGCAGCGCAGAACCAGCCCGAATTGCGCAGCGGTCTCGGCCAGGCGGGCAGCCAGGTGTTGTGCCGCTTCCTTGCTGCGTACTTTCGCGGTGGGGCCTACGGGAATGTCGATGACGACATGGGTCGCACCGGCAGATATCTTCTTGGACAGCACCGATGCGATCAACTGGCCTTCGGTGTCGATGTCCAGTTCGCGCTCGATGCGCACGAAAATGTCGTCGGCGGGTGACAGGTGCATGGCCCCGCCCCAGGCGAGGCATCCGCCTTCGGTCTCGACCACGCGCCTCAGCGCCGCGATGTCCAGGTCTACCGGCGTCAGCGTCTCCATGGTATCGGCCGTGCCTGCCGGCGAGGTAATCGCGCGCGAGGAGGTCTTGGGCATGACCAGTCCATTGGCGGCAGCGATCGCGACCACGATGGGCGTTGTCCGGTTGCCGGGCAGACCGCCGACACAATGCTTGTCTACCACGATGGGTGCGTTCCATTTCAGTGTTTCACCGACCTCAACCATGGCGCGCGTCAGGGACACGGTTTCTTGCGCGTCGAGCGGCAATACTGCTGTGGCCGTCAGGAAAGCAGACAAATGCACGTCGGTGTAGCGCCCCTGAACCACATCGTGCACGATGGCCGCGAGCTCCTCTGGACTCAGGCGTTGCCCATGGACGCGCCTGCGAATGCCGGCCAGCGATTCCAGCACTGGCGGATGCCGGACGACCACGCTATCGCCGTCTCCGATGTCCAGGGCCGTCCAGGCGGCTTCGGACAATGCGACCTGGCCGGTGGCGAGCAAGTCGCTGTCGATTTGGTACAGCAGGGCTTGCACCTCGCGGTCGCCTGCAACGATCAGCACCTGGGAGCGAGGTGCCAGACCTTCAGCGCGGCAGACGTGACAGTCGGTGCGCATGAGCGCGACAGGCTGGTGCTGGGCATGCAGGTACATGCGTACCGCCCGCAGGGGAGGCGGAGGTAGCCGTGCGCTCACAGCTCGAACTCCTGGCCTTGCAGCGGCACCGTGGCCTGCCAGTTGAGTTCGCGCTGGACACGTTCGCGCAGGCCTTCGGAGGCATCGGGCTCACCATGCACGATGAAGAGGCGTTTGGGTGCTTGCGCAAAGCCCGACAGCCATTGCACAAGCTCGTCGCTGTCCGCATGCGCTGAAAGCATCGGCAGTTCAGCCACTTCAGCGTTTACGGGGATCCACTGGCCGAACATCTTCACCTCGCGTGCGCCTTCAATCAGCTTGCGTCCGCGGGTGCCTGCGGCCTGGAAGCCGGAGAAGAGCAAGGTGTTGCGGTGATCTGGCGCGAAGGCGGCAATGTGATGCAGCACGCGGCCACCGGTGGCCATGCCGCTGGCCGACAGAATCACCTTGGGATAACGGTTGGCCGACAGCGCCTTGGACTCTTCGACTTCGCGCACGTAGGTGACGGCCGCACAGGCTTGCTCGAACTCGTGCTCCGCGAGCTTGTGCTCGCTCTTGTGCCGGTACAGCAGTTCGGTCGCACTGCTCGCCATGGGGCTGTCCAGGTACACGGGGACGTTGTTCAACCCGCCTTGTTGGCGCAGCAGCCACAGATCGTGGATCAAGGACTGGGCACGGCCGACCGCGAACGCCGGCACCACCACCGTACCGCCGCGTTGCACCGTGCGGGAGATCACTTCGCCAAGCGCCTTGACCGCGTCCGAGCGGTCATGGCGGCGATTACCGTAGGTGGATTCGATCACAATATAGTCGGCCGACGGCACCGCTTCGGGATCGTGCATGACCGTGTCGCCGTAGCGCCCCAAGTCGCCCGAGAAGACGATGCGCTGGCCATCGATATCGATCTGTGCCGTTGTGGCGCCCAGGATGTGGCCCGCGCGGCGCAGCGTGAGTCTGGCACCGCCGGGCAGTTCGACCTCACTGTGCAGCGCTACCGGATGGAAGTGCTTGAGCGCACGTTCGGCGTCTGGCACGGTGTACAGCGGCAAGGCCGGCTTGTGCTTGGAAAATCCCTTGCGGTTGGCGAAGTCAGCGTCCTTTTCCTGCAGCCAGGCACTGTCGAGGAGGATCAACTCGGCCACGTCGCGCGTGGGCTGGGTGCAGAAGATCTTGCCGCGGAATCCGTCCAGTATCAGTCGGGGCAGGTAGCCGCAATGGTCAAGATGGGCGTGAGTTAGCACCACTGCATCGATGTCGCGAGGCGACACGTCCAAGCGGCGCCAGTTGAGTTCACGCAGGTTCTTCAGCCCCTGGAACAGGCCACAGTCGATCAGGATGCGTGTGTCGCCACTGGTGAGCAGGTGCTTGGAGCCGGTAACGGTGCCGGATCCGCCTAGGCTGGTCAATGAAAGCATGGATTTTTCTTTCTATGTTGGAATGATGTGAATCAGGCTGCCGATGAGCCCGTGGCAACCGCCTCAGAACTGGCAGACGCTGATTGGTCGTCCGGGTTGCCCACGGCAGCCTGCGAGTTGTTCCAGCCCGTGACTTGCGCTGCGGCATAAATGGCACTCACCCAGGTGCATCGGTTGGCGATCAGCATGCCAGCGACGTCGAGTGTGCCGCCACGGTTGATGTAGCCGAGCGCCCGTGTCTTCGAGGGGCCCGCGTCGATCCGGCGCAACACGCCCAGCATGGGTTCCGGACGGGTGTGGCTCAGCAGCACGCGTGGCAGCTGCGGGGGAAAGAGACTCTCCAGGTCGGCATCGCCGAGCACGAAACCGGCTTCGATATCGTCGCGCGGCATGCGCAGCCGGCCGGGCTCGACCACCACGGTGACGCACGATGCCAGGCCATGGTGTGCCAGGCGCGCATGAGCCTTGAGGGCTTCCTCTAACTGGTAGGCACCGACCGCCACGAACTGCAGCTGCGCGGTGGCTGGGTCGCCGGCCACATGGGCCGCCCCGTGCGCGAGCAACGCCTGGGCCGCTTCGGCTGTGAAATGATTCGGCGTGTCGCGCTTGGACACCACGATGCAGGCCAATTGGCCCCGGCCGGCGTAGACCTCGCGCAGCGCGGCGGTCGCCGTGTTGGCATCGACCGGAAACAGCACCCGCGCGGTGTCCGACATCTCGCCCAGCAGTGTTTCTCCGATGGTGGGATCTTGGTGCGACTGCTCGTTCTTGCTGTTCTCCCAAGTGTGGGAGGTCACGATCAGCGGAACCGAGATCCAGCCCGGCGATTGGCCGAGCTCCTTCTGCCGGCGCGCGAAGATGATCTCCTGGCGCAGCATGCCCAGCATCTTGACCGCGAAGGCTTCGTAGCTGACGATCAAATTCAGCCCACCCTTGTTGCCGAGCGCGGCTCCCGCAACGGCCTCCTCGTTCAGCGCCGTGATCACCGCGCCGTCCAGCGATTCCGCAACGCCGGGCTCGGGCACGTTGACGCGGTGCTTGAGTAGCGCCAACGTGGTGCCCATCTTGTTGCTGGCGAGTTCGTCGGGGTTGCCGATGCGCACGCGCAGCTGTGGATTCGCCTGCACTAGCGCGACGAACCAGTGGTCCAGCGCGGCCATGGCGCAGCTCGATGCGCCCGCCGGCGCCCAGTTCGGCAGCGGCAAGTGAGGGTTCGCTGGACGGCGGTGGGCCATAGGGTGTCCGCTCTCGCGCGGGCGCCGGTTCCAATCGTGGTTCGTGAGCGCGGCGAGAGCCTCCTCCAGCTGGGCCTCCGGCACAAAAAGCGCCGCAGCGCTCGCATTGAAAACCGCTCGTACTTGTGCGTTCTCGCGCGGGTTGCCCGCTAGCGGCAGGTTGTGGGCGGCATTGGTAGCAGCGCCCGGAAAGCCGAAGCCTTTCTCCGTCTCGGCAATCACGTAGGGCAACTTGGCTGGATAGCGCCGGTCCGCTTGCGCTACGAATGCGCTCAATGCATCCTCGGCTTCGATGATGGCCCAGGCGATCGCCGCAGGATCGCGCCCATCGACAATGATGGGATCGAAGCCGTTGTGGCGCAGATCCTCGGCCAGCCAGCCAGCGCCGCCCTCCTGCACGATCTGGGTGCGTTGCTCGATGCGCCGGCCGTTGAGGACCATGACGGGGATGGCAAAGCCGCAGTCCTCGGCACGCCACCAGCGCGGCGCCCAGTCCGAGCCGCGCTGCTCCTCGAAGGCACCGTCGCTGAGGAAGGTGACCAGGCTTTCTCCCGGCAGTGGCGTATGCACATACTGCAGCTCGGCAAGCCCCAGGTAACCACCCTCGGAGATCGCGCCGGCCGTGTTCGGTCCGGCATGGCTGCCCAACGGCACCGCAGGCCGGCCCTGCTCATCGATGGCATAGGAGTAGAAATCCCCGATCAGCCGCGACAGGCCCGCCTCGCTGCGGTCGTAGCGGCCGCGTTGCGTAGCGGATACATCGCCGATCAAGGCATTCACCGCCTCGATGGCGGCCACGCAGTGGCCCTGTCCCATCACCCAGCCGCGTGTCGTTCCGGTCAACGCATTGGCCAGCAAGTAGCCCACGAAAGCCGGCACCATGTTCAGCGAGCCGCCGGTGTGGCCTTCAGGGGTGCGCTTGAAATCCTCGGGTTCCAGAGGGTTGCCGCTGCGGTCGATGCGCCGGGCATAGGTCATGTGGGCCACCACGCTCATGGCCGTGCAACTGACACGGTCGGCCGCACTCAACAGCGCATGGGCCGTGGCAACGTCTGCCACACGCATTTGTGTGACCAGTCGCTGCACCAGGGCCTGCATGCGTTCGATGGTTTCAGCGCGGTGGACGATGGGCCCGTAGCCGGACTGCCAGTCGGCAAGAGGGTTGGCCTGATGAGGGGGCATGTCGGTCTCCTTCAGATGTTGGGTATGCAGGGATCAGCCGCACGGATCGGTCTGACCGCTGAGCAGGGCTTGGGCGAACAATGGAGCCAAGGCAATCCGGTTGCTCGCATGCGGTACCGCGTCGGTGGACGTGATCCTGAAGAACAAGGGCGCCAGTTGTGTCCAGGCATCCTCTGCGAACAGCGCATGCACCACGACGCACTCAGGCCGACGCATCCCCTGCTCGACGAGCTTGTGCGCCGCCATGGCCAGCGTGCGCCCCGACGACGCGATGTCGTCCACCAAGACCGGGGTTCTGTCGCGCCAGGCGGACAGATCGGGGGCGTCAATGTCGACACTGCGATCACCATGGCGGGTCTTACGCAGCACGGCGTGCGGGACGCCGATGCGAGCCGCGATGGCGCCCACCCATTGCTCGCTCTCCTCGTCGGGACCGACGACCAAGGGCTTTTCGACGTGTTGCACGATCCAGTCGGCCAGCAACGGCGCGGCATGCAAAGCCTTGGTAGGAATGGTGTAAACCGCCGAGAGCGTGGGATGCCGGTGCAGATGCGGATCCACCGTGAGCAGCTTGTCGAATGTCGACGAGACCAAGCGTGCGAAAGACAGCGACGTCACGCTTTCCCCCTCCTGGAATCGCTTGTCCTGGCGCATATAGGCCAGATACGGCGCGACCAGGTTCACCTCGCTGGCGCCAAGCTCGCGCGCAGCATCAGCGGCGAACACCAGAGACAGGAATTGTGGATCGGGCCGGGCCAGCGTGCAGACCAGATCGACGGGACGCCCCAAGGGATCGCCATGCAGACGGACATAGCTCTCGCCATCGGGGAATCGGCGTATTTCGATGCCGCCGACCTCGCTGCCGCACGCCTGGGCGAGGCTATGGGCCAGTTCTTCATTACCGGGAAGGGCCAGGGTCAGTCGTCGCATGGGGTGCTCTCTTTCTTCATGAGCTGCTTTGGATCTCACATGGTGACGCTGCCTCAAATAGCCACGACTGGGCCAGGGCGCGCAACGTCGCTACGTACAGCATGCCGCCTGCCAGTGCCTCAGAAATACGGTACCGGCGCAGCGGTTCCACGCCAGCGACCAAGCCCTTGCCAATGAACAGCAGCAAGATGGCCAGTGTGGAGCCCAGGAAGCGATCGACCTGCATCAAAATCTCCGCCCCACGGTGATCGTTCCGTAGACTGGGATCTCTTGCTGTCCGCGAAATTCGCGTGTGCGGTAGTAGCGCGCGAACGCGATGCGCCAGTGATCATGCGTGAACGCGAGGCCATAGCCGATGTCGGCCACGAAGGGCCGCTTGTCGACACTGTGGCTGGACTGAAAGGTATTGCCGTCCAGCGTGATGTCGTGCAAAACCCAGCGGGCGTCAAGCGCAACGAACAGATGCCCGTTCCAGTTGCCGCCAGCGGTTTTTCTGACAGGCGAGGTATTTTCACCGGCTGGCCGCAGCGGCGCGGTACCGAGGTCATCGGGCAGGCGTATTCCGTAGCGAAGCTCTGCACCCGCGTTCGCGTAGGTGGCGAAGTTGCCCAGGCTGCCGCCCCAGTGGTGGGTGAAGTCCAATCCCCAACCGCCGGCAGTCTCTTGCCTGAATGCGCGAGTCCTGCGTTCGTGGATCAACTGCAGCACCGGTTCGTCGCGCAATTGATGCCCCCAGCCATTGAAGCGATCTACTCCAATGATGTCGTGCCACCAGTTCTGTGTTTGTCTGGCCAGGGAGGATGGCCCTACCACGCCAACGCGAATCTGCGAGGTACGAAGCGTATCTGCAAGCCTCGCGTTGTAGCCGAAACTCAGCATCAATGCGCCGGCGAAAGGCCGGTCATCCGCTATCAGATCACTGCGCGTCTTGTCGGTCGGGGTGTACATCATCTGCCCGAATCCGATAGTCATGTTCTGCTCGTCGAAACCCTCGGGCTGCAGCACTTCGAGAAAGCGATTCAGGCCGCGGACAAGTCGCGGAAGGCATGGGTCATCGATATAGTCGATCAGGTTTGGAGAGACCCAACTGACGAGAAACCCATTGGTGTACCCCCGGTCCTGACCAACGCCTCCGAACATGTCGTTGTCGATCCGCAGATTGAGCGTTCCGGTCGAGCGCAGCGGGTTGTCGCGCGGGCAGGACTGTTCCTGCGCAAAGGCATTTTCGGACGCGATGCTCAGCGACAGCAACAGTACGGCTGCGGCGCCAAGTCTCTGAACGAAGTGTTTGGGCTGGACTGCCGTCACGCTGCAGTGCCCACCCACTCCGGTTGGCTGGTTACAGCGGCTGATTGGGGCTGACGCACCAGCATGACAGGAACCGGTGCTATGCGGGCCACCTGCTCGGCGTCGCTGCCCATCAGCAGCCGGTCCACGCCGCGGCGGCCGTGCGTGCCCAGCACCACCAGATCGCAGCGCGCGGACAGGGCCTGTTGGGCGACCAGTACCGACACCCGCTCGCCCTTGCTCTCGACCAGCAAGGTTTCCACTGCCAAGCCTTGGCCGCGCAGGCGTGCGGCAGCGGCATCGAGCAGGGCCTGGCCGGCGGCCAGGAAGCCGGGGTGGACCTGTTCGATATAGACCTGCGGCCGTTCGAAGCCGTTGCAGTGCTTCAGCTCTTCGATTACGTGCAGCAGCACCACGGTCGCGCCGCTTAGGCGCGCCAGCGACGCGGCATGGTCCAAGGCCAGTTCGGCAGTGGTACTGCCGTCGAGCGGCACCAAGAGTCTGGAATACATGGGGGGTCTCTCAGGAAAAGGCAAGGGCCGTGGCGTCGAGCAGGCGCTGCGCATGGCAGGCCGCGATCCACTCCTCGTTGGTTGGCTCCACGGCCACGCGCACGCAGCTCGTGGCGGTGGAGATCAGGGGCGCGTCGGCCGCGTTGGCCGGTGCGTCGATGTCCACGCCCAGCCAGCCCAGCTCGGCGCAGATGCGCTGGCGCAGCACCGCGCTGTGCTCGCCGATGCCGGCCGTGAACACCAGCAGGTCCAGCCCGCCCAGCACGGCGCTGAGCGCGCCGATCTCGCGCACGATGCGGCGCACGTAGAGCTGCAGCGCCAGCGCAGCGCGCGGCTCGCCGGCCTCGCGGGCCAGCAGCACGCGCGGGTCGGACGAGAGGCCCGACACGCCCAGCAGGCCGCTCTCGTGGTACAGGATGTGGCCGACCTGTTCCAGCGTCAGCTTCTCCACCTCCATCAGGTAGAGCACCGCCCCCGGGTCTAGCGCGCCGGTGCGCGTGCCCATCATCAGGCCGTCCAGCGCCGAGAAGCCCATGGTCGTGGCCTGACTCGCCAGCCCGCGCATCGCGCACAGGCTGGCGCCCGAACCGAGGTGGGCGACGAGGGTGCGGCCCTGCGCGGCCTCGCCATGGCGCTCGGCCAGCGTGACGGCCATGTATTCATAGGACAGGCCGTGGAAGCCGTAGCGGCGCAGGCCACGCTCCGTGAGCGCATGCGGCAGCGGCAGCAACTGCTCGACCGGCGGCAGCGTGTGGTGGAAGGCCGTGTCGAAGCAGGCGATCTGCGGCAGCTCGGGCCGCTCGCGCAGCAGGATCGCGATGGCCTCCAGCGCAAAGGGCTGGTGCAGCGGCGCCAGCGGGACCAGCGCCTTCAGGTCGGCCAGCACCTGGGCACCGACGCGCGTCGGCGCGACGTATTTGGCGCCGCCGTGCACCACGCGGTGGGCGACGGCCGCGATGGGGCGGCCGTCCAGCCAGCGCAGGACCGCGTCGCGGATGATCTGCAGCGCCACGGCATAGGGGTGCTCGGTGCCCAGGTCCACCGAGTGCACCGGCAGCGTGCTGGCGCCGAAATCGGGGCTGGGCCCGCCGATGCCCTGCACCTTGCCGTTCCAGGCCGGCCGGCGCCCGCCGCCGGTGGTCTCGAACACGCCGAACTTGATGCTCGATGAGCCGCAGTTCAGCACCACGATGTAGGCCGGCGTGCTCATTGCGGGTTGCCCTGGAAGTGATGGGCCAGCAGCACCGCGACCGCGCAGGAGGCGATGCGCGTCTCGCGGCTGTCGGCGCGGCTGGTCAACACGATGGGCAGCTTGGCGCCCAGCACGATGCCGGCCGTGGCGGCATCGCCCATGTATTCGAGCTGCTTGGCCAGCATGTTGCCGCTCTCCAGATCGGGTACGACCAGCACGTCGGCCTGGCCGGCCACCGGCGAGACGATGCCCTTGGTGCGGGCGGCCGCGGCCGACACGGCGTTGTCGAAGGCCAGCGGGCCGTCCAGCACCGCGCCGGTGATCTGGCCGCGGTCGGCCATCTTGCACAGCGCGGCGGCGTCCAGCGTGGCCGGCATGGCCGGGTTCACCGTCTCCACGGCCGCGAGGATGGCGACGCGCGGTTCGGCCACGCCGATGGCATGCGCCAGCGTGATGGCATTGCGGATGATGTCGGCCTTGTGCTCCAGCGTGGGCGCGATGTTGATCGCGGCGTCGCTGATGATGAAGGGGCGCGGGTAGGCCGGCGTCTGCATCAGGAAGCAATGCGACAGCCGGCGCTTGGTGCGCAGCCCGGCGGCCGGCACCAGTACGGCGCTGACCAGTTCGTCGGTGTGCAGGCTGCCCTTCATCAGCGCCTGCACCGCGCCCTGGCCGCCCAGCTCGGTGGCGCGTGCGGCGGCGGCGTGGCTGTGCGGCACGTCCTCGATCTCGATGCCGGCCAGGCTCAGCCCGGCCTCGGCGGCCACCGCTTCCAGCCGGGCGCGCGGCCCCACCAGCACCGGCTCGATCAGGCCGGCCGCGCGCGCGTCCAACGCGCCGCCCAGGCTCAGGGCATCGCAGGGGTGGACCACGGCCACTCGGATCGGGCCCAGGGGTTTGACGTGGTCCAGCAGGCGCGGCAGGCCGCTGGCCGCCAGCAGCCGCACCTCGGGCAGGGTGGTGGCCGGGCGCTCGATCTTCTGCTCGGGCGCCTGCACCAGGGCCTCGCCCTCGATCGCGGCTTGGCCATCCTGGTTCACGCAACGGCACGCCAACGTGACGCGACGCCTGGCCTCGTCCTTGGCGCTGACGGTGACGCTGATCGTGAGTCGGTCGCCCACGCGCACCGGCGCGCGGAATTTCAGTGTCTGGCTCAGATAGACGGTGCCGGGGCCGGGCAACCGCGTGCCGAGCACGGCCGAGATCAGCGCGCCGCCCCACATGCCATGGGCGATGACGCCGTGGAACTGGGAGGCGGCGGCGTATTCGGCATCGAGGTGGGCGGGGTTCACGTCACCCGACATCACGGCGAACAACGCGATGTCCTGCTGCGTCAGCTGGCGCTCGATGCTGGCGCTGTCACCGATCTGCAATTCATCGAAGGTGCGGTTGCGCAGGATCCCGATGGGTTGTATGTCACTCATGTGTAGCTTTTCTTTTTGACCCGCGGCGATGGGCGAGTTGTCTTGGTGGGGGGCTGGTGAACCGGCGTGGCCGGTGCTGATGCTTCGGCTTCGGTATTTGTCGCAGTTGCAGCCGCGATTGCGGTCGCAAGGGCGTCGAGTACCAGTGCCAGCGCCTGTTCGCCCTGGTCTGTCAGCCCTCCGCCGCTGCTGTGCACCAGCTGCTCAATGAAGCGCGCCGTCGCCTGCAGCGTCCTGGCGGGCGTGCCGCGCAGCATGGCCGGCAGCGCGTCGACGATGGCCGGGCCGTGGTAGAGCACGATCAGCGCCTGCTCGCGCAGCACGCGGCGATGCTCCGACGTGTCGATGACGTGATCGCTGACGTTTTCATGCAGCAGCCGCGCGGCCTCGTGGCGCAAGCGCTCGTCCATCTCCCCGCAATGGCCGAAGATGTAGAACAGTGCGCGCAATGCGGCCTCTGGCAGGCCGCCGACATGCAGTTGCTGCTGCAGATAGGACTCGACCTGTCGGATAAAGGCGCGGTGCTCGGGCGATTCGCCCGGGTGCGGACGCACGGGGGCGGCGGCGTCGCCGCCGGTCAGCGCTTGCAGCCACGGCGAGCCGTACAGCGTCTCGAAGGCGATGCGCCAGCCTTCGTCACGCTGCGTGCGGTAGGCGTCTAGCGCCCGTTCGATCGCCAGCGAAACCTGCTCCTGCCACTGCACAAAGGGGTTGTCCGGCGTCACCGGCACGCGCTGCGTGCGCGCGCTGTCGGCCAGCGCCTGCACGCGGGGCGCCAGCGGGTGCGAGCTGGACCAGTGCGCGAAGCTGACGCGCATCGGGTGCAGGGTCTGCAGCGCCTGCGCCAGCTGTGGCGTGGCCCAGGCCCTCACCCAGGGCTGCAGCAGGCTGCGGTACAGCGCCAGGTTGATCTCGGAGACGCGCGCGGCGGCGGCGAAGCGGCGCTCGGAGGCGGCGTCGGGCTGCACGATGGCGCGCACCTCGTCAATGCTGCTGCGGCGTATCCCCAGCAGATGCGGGTCCTGCAGCAAAGAGCCGGGTGGCGTGTCCTTGACCGTTGCGTGGAAGATGCCGGCCGGCAGCAGCTCGATCTGCTCGATGGCGCTGGCGAACTTGCGGTGCTCCTTGTCGCCCACCGCGCCTGACACGAAGATGCCCAGGTGGCCAATGCTGTCGTGTGTGGCATAGACGATGGTCTGGTCGTGGCCCAGCAGGTCGCGGTCGTCCCGGTACAGGTCAGTGATCCAGCCCAGCGCCTGCGCCGGCGGCGTGATGTTGTCGCCATAAGAGCAGAACACCAGGATGGGCGAGCGGATGTTGCGCAGGTCGATGCGGACGCCGTCCGAGGTCAGTAACTGCGCGGTGGACAGCTTGTTGCCGATGAATAGGTTGTCGACGATGTACTGCATCTCGACATCGTTGAGGAACACATAGCCGCCCCAGTATTTCTCGAATTCCAGGTAGCGGCGCCCCTCGGTGTCGGCGTTCGCGTAGAGGTGGTAATGCTTTTTCCACAGCGTGTTGGCCGGGTCCAGGTTCTCGAAGTTCTGCACCATCCAGGCGCCATCGAAGCGGCCCGCGCCCAGGTCGCCGCCCAGCGCGGTCAGCCAGCTACCGCCAGTCAGCCCGCCGCCATAGCGCATCGGGTTGTCGCCGGCCCAGTAGGACAGCGGCGCGCCGGCCACGATGATGGGACCGAACAGTTCGGGCCAGACCGCCGCCGTCATCAGAATCTGCCAGCCGGCCTGGCAGTTAGCGACCACGGCCGGCTTGCCGGCGCTGTCTGGATGCAACTCGGCCACCTTGCGCAGAAAGGCCGCCTCGGCGCGCATCACGTCTTCCACCGTCTGGCCGGGCACCGGGTCCGGCGCAAAGCCGACGAAGTAGCAGGGATGGCCGGCCTGCAGCGCCGCACCCACCTCGCTCTTGGCTTTGAAGCCGCCGATGCCGGGGCCCTGGCCCGCGCGCGGATCGACCACGACGAAGGGGCGCATGCCCTCACCAGTGGGCTGCCCCTCGGGCGGCAGGATGCGCACCAAGCCGTAGTTCACCGGGCGCGGCAGCTCCGCGCCGGACATGACCGGCTCGAACGCGAAGTGCAGCACATGCGGTACGTCCATGCCGCGCTGGGCCTGATACTGGTCGCCAACCTCACGCTCAATGTCGGCGACCAGCAGCGCCCGCTGCCAGGCGTCAGCGGCATAGGCACAGGCGGCTTGGGCCAGCGGCGAGAACGGGGCTGGCGCGCCAAAACCGAAGGGTGGCGCACCCGCCATGGCGGTGTCATCGGATGGGGTCATGGTGTGGCTCGGTCGGGGGAAAAGGCAGGTGTTCTCAGGCCATGTACTGGCCACCGTTCATCGAGACGTTGCTGCCGGTCATGAAGGCTGCGGCCTCGCTGGCGATGAAGGAGACGAGCGCGGCGATTTCGGCGGGCTGGCCCAGGCGGCCGACGGGGATGCCGGCGACGATCTGCTGCAGTACGTCCGGCGGCACGGCCGTCACCATCTTGGTGGCGAGGTAGCCCGGCGACACCGTGTTGACCGTCACACCCTTGCGCGCCACCTCCTGGGCCAATGCCTTGGTGAAGCCATGCATGCCGGCCTTGGCCGCCGAGTAGTTGGTCTGGCCGAACTGGCCCTTGAGCCCATTGATCGATGAGATGTTGATGACGCGCCCCCAGCCGCGCTCCAGCATGCCGTCGAGAAAGGGCTTGGTGACGTGGAAGACCGAGTCGAGGTTGGTGCGCAACACGGCGTCCCAGCCGTCCTTGCCCAGCTTGCGCAGCGTCGCGTCGCGGGTGATGCCCGCGTTATTGACCACGATGTCGACCTGGTGGCCGTCGGCGGCGATGCGCGCGGCCATGCGCTGGCAGGATTCCCAGTCGGCCACGTCGGCCGCGTAGGCCTGGAATGCGTAGGCCTCGGCCTGCTGCGCGGCCAGCCAGTCGGCTGCGGCGCCCTCGTCGCGCGTGTGGGTCAGCAGCACGCGGTGGCCCGCGTCGTGCAGGCTGCGCGCGATGGCCTCGCCGAGGCCGCCCATGCCGCCGGTGACCAGTGCGGTGCGCTGTTGTTGTGTCATTGGATCACTCCTTCCGAGCCGCTGCGGTCGTGCCTTGCTGCGGTAGCAGCCTGGCCCAGGGTTTGAGCCAATCGGGCATGGCGGCGGCGACCGTCTGCGACTCCGCGCTGCGGTGGGTTACGGTGCTCAGCCAGAAGACCAGCGCTTGCTGCACGCCGCTGGCAAAGGCGGACTGGTTCTGCACGGCCTGCTGACCGAGCGTCTGGCTTTCGGCTAGGTGCCGCTGCACGGCGGCCGGCAAGGATTCGGTCGGCAGGCGGGTCAGGGCCTGCCAGTCCGCTGCGCCCTGCAGCCCGTTGATGCCGGCCTTGGCATCGGCCAGGCCTTGCGCGGCGCCGCGCTGCAAGAGCTCCAGGTTGCGCTGCGCGTTTTCCAGCAGCAGGCGGCCGAACTCAAGCTGCAACTCGGCGTTGGCCTTGCAAAGGTTCAGGGCAAAGGTCTCGTGACTCATGGGATATCCAATTCAACAGGAATGACGGTGAAAGGAACTCAGGCCATCTGCGTGATGGTCTTGCGAAAGCGCGCCAGCGACAGCGCGAACAGCACACCGCCGATGGCCAGCAGCGCCAGGAACTGCGGCCACACCACGGACAACCCTGCGCCTCGATACAAGATAGCCTGGGCCATGCTGACGAAGTGGGTGGTGGGTGCCAGCAGCATGATGTCTTGCACCATCTGCGGCATGGATTCGCGCGGCGTGGAGCCGCCCGACAGCAGTTGCAGAGGCACCACCGTGAGCACCAGCAGCAGACCGAACTGCGGCATGCTGCGCGCCACGGTGGCCATGAAGATGCCCATGGCCGTGGTGGCGAACAAGCTCAGTGCCGAGCCGGCGAGGAACAGCGCCACGCTGCCTTCGATGGGCACCTGCAGCCAGCCACGCACCACCAGGTTCAGCGACACCCCGGCCGCCAGCAGCACCACAGCCCCCATGGACCAGACCTTGGCCAGCATGATCTCGGTGGGCGTCACGGGCATCACCAACAGATGCTCGATGGTGCCGTGCTCACGCTCGCGCAGCAGCGCCGCGCCGGTGAGGATGATGGACAGCATGGTCACTTTGTTGATGATCTGCATCACCCCGCCGAACCAGGTCTTGTTCAGCGTTGGATTGAAGCGCGCACGCACTTCCAGGTCCACCGGGGAGCTGCTGGCCGCGCGGTGGCGCTGGGTGAATTCGTTGATTTCGGCGCTCACGATTTGCTGCACGTAGCCGCCACCCGAGAAGGCTTGGCTCATGCGTGTGGCATCCACGTTGAGCTGCAGCTCCACCTTCTTGCCAGCCAGCACGTCGCGCTGAAAGCCCGGCGGGATGGTCAGCGCGAAGGTGGTGGTTCCAGCGTCCATCGCCGGGTCCACCTGCGCGAAGTTCATCATCTGCGGCGGCATGAAATGGGGCGGGTAAAACGCCGAGGCAATGCGTGTGGACAGCGGCGACTGATCTTCGTCGACGATGGCGATCGGAGCCTTGTGCAGCGTCTCGGGCATGGCCGAGGCCGCGGTGTAGACCGACAGCGTGAAGGTGTAGACGATGAGCACAAGCATGACCGGGTCGCGCCACAGGCTCCACAGCTCTTTGACGCCCAGGCGCCAGATGTTTTTCAGATGGTGCGCCATGGCTACTTTTCCTGTTTGGGGAGCGCCCAGATGGCGATACCGATGATCACGGGAATGGCGATCAGCATGGGCCCGAAGGAGCTGCTCAGGTCATGCCAGCCCAGCGCCTTGCTGAAGACGCCGCGGCTGATGGTCACCATGTGGGTGGCGGGGTAGATCTCGCCGATCCAGCGGCCCGCGCCTTCCAGCGAGGACACCGGGTCCGTCAGGCCGGAGAACTGCGTGGCCGGGATCAAGGTGCCCAGCATGGCGAAGAACATGGCGGCGATCTGGCTTCGCGTGACGGCAGAGGCCAGCAGCCCCATGCCGGTGGCAATGATGGTGAACAGCAGGGCCGCCAGCGTGAGCGTGACGAAGCTGCCCGTCATCGGCACCCCGAACGCGAATACCGCCAGGGCGCACATCAGCAGGTAGTTCAGCATCGCCAGCGCGACATAGGGCAGTTGCTTGCCGAGCAGGAACTCGACGCGGGTGACCGGCGTGACGTATAGGTTGACGATGGAGCCCAGCTCCTTCTCGCGCACCACAGCCAGCGCGGTGAGCATGGCCGGGAACATCAGCAGCAGCATCGGAATCACCGCCGGCACCATGGCCGGCAAGCTCTTCACATCCGGGTTGTAGCGGTAGCGAGTTTCGATGCTGACCTGACTGCTGACCTCCTGGCCGGTACGCTCGCGCACTTGCTCGCTCAGCCACAGCTGGTGCATGCCTTGCACATAGCCCTTGACCGTTTCTGCGCGCGAAGGCATGGCGCCGTCGAACCACGCGCCGATGGCGGTGGAGCGGCCGCTGAGCACGTCGCGGCCGAAGCCGGGCGGGATCTCGATGGCCACTGCGATCTTGCCGGCGCGCATGCGCCGGTCCAGGTCCTCGTACGAGGTCAGCGGCGCCTGCTCGATGAAGTAGCGCGAGCCCGACAGGCCCTGCGTGTACCCCTGGCTCAGGGTGCTCTGGTCGCGGTCGAGCACGGCGAAGGTCAGGTCCTCCACGTCCATGCTGATGCCGTAGCCGATCACGATCATCAGCACCAGCGAGCCCACCAGGGCCAGCGCGGCGCGCACCGGGTCGCGCTGTAGCTCCAGCGCTTCACGCCACAGGTAGCTCCACAGGCGCTGCAGGCTGAAGCCCGGAGCGTGAGCGCGTTGCTCTAAAACAGGAGCAGCTTGCGCTTGCTGAGCAACGTTTTCAGGTATTTTTGTATCTGAAACTATTACTATATCTGCGATTGGTGCTCCTGTTTTATTGTTCAGTACAGGCGCCGCTTCGCCAGAGGCTTCGACCAGATAGCCAATGAAGGCTTCTTCGAGTGTGGCAGCGCCGCGCTTTTCGACCAGCTTGGCGGGCGTGTCGGAGTCGAGCACCTTGCCCGCGTGCATCATGGACATGCGGTCACAACGCTCGGCCTCGTTCATGAAGTGGGTGGAGATGAAGATCGTTACCTGGTCGCGGCGCGACAGCTCCACCAGCAGGCGCCAGAACTGGTCACGTGCGATCGGGTCCACGCCGGACGTGGGCTCGTCCAGAATCAGCAACTCGGGCTTGTGCACCATGGCCACGGCCAGCGACAGGCGCTGGCGCAGGCCCAGCGGCAGCTTGTCGGGCAGGTCATGGCGCTCTTCGCGCAGGCCAAAGCGCTCCAGCATTTCCTCGACGCGCGCGGAGATCTCGGCCGCCGGCACGTCGAACAACTGGGCGTGCAGCACCAGGTTCTGCAACACCGTCAGCTCGCCGTACAGCGAAAAGCCCTGCGACATATAGCCCACGCGGCGGCGCGTGGCGATGTCGCCGGAGTCCACCTCGTGGCCGAACAACGAGGCCCGGCCTTCGCTGGCAGGCATCAGGCCGGTCAGCATCTTCATCGTGGTGGATTTGCCGCAGCCGTTGGAGCCGAGAAAGCCGAAGATCTCGCCGCGCCGGATCCGGAAGTTGACATGGTCCACGGCGACGAAGTCGCCAAAACGCATGGTCAAGTCCTGCGCCTCGATGGCGATGTCGTCCGCTCGGGTCTGCAGCGGGGGAATCACCACGGCGGCGTGGCCGCGTTTCTTGTCTTCAGGCAGCAAGGCGATGAAGGCCGCCTCCAGCGATTCGGTCTGGGTGCGCGTCAGCAGTTCCGCAGGCGTGCCCGTGGCCAGGACCTGGCCATCGTCCATAGCCACCAGCCAGTCAAAGCGCTGGGCCTCGTCCATATAGGCCGTGGCCACCAGCACGCTCATCTGCGGGCGAGTGGCGCGGATGCGGTTGATCAGGTCCCAGAATTGCGCGCGCGCCAACGGGTCCACGCCGGTGGTGGGCTCGTCCAGGATCAGCAGGTCGGGGTCGTGTATCAGCGCGCAGCACAGGCCGAGCTTTTGCTTCATGCCGCCCGAGAGTTTGCCCGCAGGGCGGCTCAGGAATTTCTTCAGGCCCGTGCTCTGCGTCAGGTCATCGATGCGCCGGCGGCGCTCGGTCGCGTCATGCCCGAACAGGCGCGCAAAGAACTGCAGGTTCTCCTCGACCGACAAGGTCGGGTAGAGGTTCTTGCCCAGGCCCTGCGGCATGTAGGCAATGCGCGGGCACACGGCGTTGCGGTGCCTGCGGCGGGCCATGTCGCCGCCCAGCGCGAGCACCTGCCCGTGCTGCACGGCACGCGCCCCCGCCACGAGCGACAGCAGGCTGGACTTGCCGACGCCGTCGGGGCCGATGAGGCCCACCATGCCGCCCGCGGGGATGTCCAGCGTGATGCCGCGCAGCGCTTCGGTCTTGCCGTAGTGCTGGCGCACATCATGCAGGGAGATGACCGGGGTTGAATCAGTTGCAGAGACCATGAAGCCTAGCCCTGTGTCGCGCCGTTAAGGCGCAAGCTTGGTTTGCAAATGGGCCGGCCACGCGCTGTGCGGGTCAAGCTTGATCCACGCCTCGCCAGGCAGGCCCGTCTTGACCTGCTCCAGATGCTTTTGCAGCAGCTCAGGCGCTATGCGCGCCTTCACGCGGAACATGAGCTTCTGGCGCTCGCTCGCGGTTTCCACTGTCTTGGGCGTGAACTGGGCCGTGCTCGACACGAAGGACACTTCGGCAGGAATCACGAACTGGGGCGCGGCATCGAGCACGATGCGCACCTCGGTGCCCAGCGCCACGCGGCCGGCCGCGGTTTCGGGCAAGAAGAAGCTCATGTAGACGTCGGACAGGTCCACCAGGTTTAGCACCTTGCCGCCAGCGCCGAGTACTTCGCCGGGCTGGGCCAGGCGGAACTGCACGCGGCCATCGCGCGGCGCTTTCAGCTGGCTATCGTCGATTTCGGCCTGGATGCGCTCCAGCGTGGCATCGATGGCCTGCACCTGGGACTGTGCGCTCGTGACCTGCGTGCGTGCGGCGGCGACGGCGGCATCGGCCGAGTCGGCCTGCGCCTGAACGGAGGCAATCGCGGCTTCAGCGCTGCGTGCGCGAGCCCGGTCGTCGTCCAGCGTCTGCGCCGAGGCAGCGCCTTCCTTCGTCAAGGTCTCCGAACGTGCCAGCCTGCGCTTGGCGGCGTCAAGATCGGCCTCCGCCTGGCGTATCCGGGCGAGCTGGGCCGTCTTGTCGCTCAGGCGCATGGTCACCTGGGCCTGCGCACTGGCGACGGCGGCCAGGGTCTGCTGGCGCTGAGCCTGGGCTTCGCGCAGTTGCGCGTTCAGCGTTTGCACCTGCATGGTGGCCAGCATCTGCCCGGCTTTCACGAAGGCGCCTTCGCCGACCAGGATGCTATCGACGCGACCCGCCAGCTTGGTCGCCACATCGACCTCGGTGGCCTCGATGCGGCCGTTGCCGCTCAGGAAGGCGTCGTTGTCCTGACCGTCCTTGTATTTCTGCCAGGCGTACCAGCCACATGCGGCCAGCGCGACTGCAATGCCGACGGTAATGAGTTTCTTCTTCAATGCGTTGTCCATGGTATTCAGTGAGTGATGGGGGCTGCGGCAGAGGCAGGAACAGTGGGAGATGCCAGCAGTGGCGCGTCAGGCAGCGCTTGTGCGCCGCCGCCCAGCGCGCGGTACAGGGCGACCTGGCTGGCCAGCAGCGCGCGGCGGGTTTGCACCAGTTGCTGCGCGGCGGAGATCAGCGAGCGCTCGGCATCGAGTACGTCCAGAAAGCTGGTGGCGCCGTTGTCGTAGGCCAGGCGCGACAGGCGGGCGCGTTCCTGCTGCACGGTCAACGCCTCGCCCTGGACCTGCACCTGCTTGGCGAGCCAGCGGCGTGCCGACAGCGCGTCGGCCACTTCGCGGAAGGCGGTCTGCACCGCCTGCTCGTACTGCGCCACGGCCAGATTGCGGCGCACTTCGGCCAGGTCGAGGTTGGCCTGATTTCGGCCGCCGTCAAAGATCGGTAGGGAAAGGCTGGGCGCGAAACTCCACGCGCGGTTGGCCCCTTTGAACAGGCCATCGAGCTCGTTAGAGGCCGTACCGCCGAAGGCCGTCAGCCGGATGCTAGGGAAAAAGGCCGCACGAGCAGCGCCGATCTGAGCGTTGGCAGAGCGCAACTGGTGTTCGGCCGCGACGATGTCGGGACGCTGCAACAGCAACTCCGATGGCAGTCCCACCTGTAGCGGTGGCAACTGCCATGCCGCTTCGGCCTGGGCCGGAGCCGGAGCCGGCATCGGCGGCAGTTCGGCTGGGCTGCCCAGCAGCAAGTCCAGAGCATGAGCCTGCTGGTCGCGCTGCTGCTGAATCTGGACGACCAGCGAATCCGCCTGCGTGACCAGGGTCTGCACCTGCGTCAGCTCCAGCCGCGAGGCAGAGCCGACATCGAAGCGGCGCGTGAAGATGCGCAGGGACTCACGTTGGCTGGCCGCGCTCCCTTGCGCCAGGCGCAGGCGTTCATCCAGCTCACGCAGGCCAAGGTAAGTATCGGCCACCTGTGCGATCAGGCTTAGCGTGGTGGCGCGGCGGGCCGCGTCCGTGGCCAGGAAGCTTTGCTTGGCAGCCTCACTCAGGCTGGCGATGCGGCCCCAGAAGTCGATCTCCCAGTTGCTGATGCCCAGACCGGCCTGGAGTTGGCTGCCTGTGACGGCGCTGCCGGTGAGACTCAGGTCGGCAGGGGTGCGCGCGCGAGCAGCCTCGGCGGAAAGACCAAGCGTGGGGTAGCGCGCGCTGCGCTGCACGCCGTACGCGGCCTGCGCCTCCTGCACGCGCAGCACGGCGACTCGCTGGTCATGGTTGTGCGCCAGCGCCTGCTCGATCAGCCGCTGCAGCGCCGGGTCGGTGAAGTAGCCGCGCCAGTCGAGCGCGGCGGCATCGGCACCAGTGGCCGCCAGCCCGGCACCGTACTGTGCGGGCAGCGGCGCGGCCGGGCGCTCGTAAGAAGGTGCCATCGAGGCACAACCGGCCAGCAGCAGAGCGCCGGCCAAAGGGAGGAGTCGGGATATCAGCATGCGTTCAACCGAGGATGTGGTAGCCGGCGTCCACGTAGAGCGTGCTGCCGGTGATGGCCTTGGCTCCATCGCCGGCCAGAAAAGTACACAGTGCACCGATTTCGTCAATGTCCACCAGACGGCGCAGCGGTGCGCGCTGCACAGCCTCTTGCAACAGCGTATCGAAATCGGGGATGCCCGAGGCCGCGCGCGTGGCCAGCGGGCCGGGCGAGATGGCATTGACACGGATGCCCTTGGGGCCCAGTTCGGCTGCCAGGTAGCGCGTGCTGGCCTCCAGCGCGGCCTTCACCGGCCCCATGAGGCCGTAGCCCGGGATCACTTCCTCCGCGCCCACATAGCTCATGGTCATCAGGCTGCCTCCACGCGGCATCAGCGGCTCTGCCAGATGTGCCATGCGTGCGAATGAATGGCAGGAAATGTCCATGGCGCGCGCGAAGCCCTCGCGCGAGCTGTCGGCCACGCGGCCGTGCAGATCGCTCTTGGGGGCGAACGCGATGGAGTGCAACACGAAATCCAGCTGGCCCCAGCGCTGTGCGATGGCGTCGAACACGGCCTCCATCTGGCCGGGTTGCTCCACGTCCAGTGGCAGCGTGATAGCGGCCTGCAGTTTCTGCGCCAAGGGCTCGACATGCGGGCGGGCCTTGTCGTTGAACCAGGTGAGGGCCAGTTCGACGCCGGCATCGCGCAGGGCGCGTGCGCAGCCCCAGGCGATGCTCTGGTCGTTGGCGATGCCGACCACCAGGCCCTTCTTGCCTTGCAATGAGTTAGTCATTTACTTTTCCAGAACATAGCTGCCGGGTGCATCAGCGATCGCGGGATAAGCACTGCTGCCCAGGCGCGGCGGCTTGACTGGCTCGCCCGAGTGCGCGGCCAGCCATTGCTGCCAAGCCGGCCACCACGAGCCCTGCACGGTGGGTGCGGCGGCCAGCCAGTCGTCGGGCGCCAGATAGGTGCCACCGGCCTCGCGCGTCAGCCCCTGGTAATGGCGCTTGGACGTGGGCACCGGCGGGTTCACGATGCCGGCGTTGTGGCCGCCGCTGGTCAGCACGAAAGTGATCTCGGCCGGACTGAGAAAGTGCAGTTTGTGCACCGAGCGCCAGGGCGCGACATGGTCCGTGGCAGTGCCCACCATGAAAGTCGGCAGCGTCAGGCTGCCCAGCGACACGGGCCGGCCACCGACCGGGTAGCGGCCTTCGCTCAAGTCGTCGTTCAGGAACAGCCGGCGCAGGTACTGCGAATGCATGGTCGCCGGCATCCGCGTGGCGTCGGCGTTCCAGGCCATCAGGTCGTTGAAGCCGCTCCGCTCGCCGAGCAGATAGTCGTTCACCAGACGCGACCACAGCAGGTCGTAGGAGCGCAACATCTGGAACGCGCCGGCCATCTGGCTGGCCTTCAGATAGCCGGTCTTCGCCATCTGCGCTTCGAGCATGCTGACCTGGCTCTCGTCGATGAACAGGGCCAGCTCGCCGGGCTCGCTGAAGTCGGTCTGCGCGGCAAAGTAGCTGGTGCTGGCCAGGCGCGTATCGCCGTCGCGGGCCATGGCGGCGGCCGCGATGGCCAACAGCGTGCCACCCAGGCAGTAGCCGGTGGCATGTACCTTGCGCTTGGGAACGATGGCGTTGACGGCATCCAGCGCGGCGTGGAAGCCGTCGCGCAGGTAGTCGTCCATGCCGAGATCGCGCTCTGCCTCGCCGGGGTTCTTCCAGGAAATGCAGAACACCGTGTGGCCCTGGTCCACGAGGTACTTCACCAGCGAGTTCTGCGGCGACAGATCGAGGATGTAGTACTTCATGATCCAGGCCGGCACCAGCAGCACCGGCTCGGGGTGCACGGTGGCGGTGGCGGGCGCGTACTGGATCAGCTCCATCACGCGGTTGCGCAGCACCACCTGGCCGGGCGTGACAGCGACATCGCGGCCGACCGTGAAGCCGGTCTCCTGCGCGGTGCCGGTGGCGGCCTGCCGCAAATCCTCGGCCAGGTGCTGCGCGCCGCGCACAAGATTGGCGCCGAGTTCCTCGGCCGTCCGGTGCAGCACCAGCGGGTTGGTGGGCAATTGGTTGCCGGGTGAAAAAACATCCAGATACTGGCGCGCCCAGAACGCCACCATGTTCTCGTGGTGCGGATCAACGCCCCGCACGCCATGGGTCGCAGCATCCCACCACTGCTGCGTCAGCAGGAAGGACTGCTGCCAGAGACAGAACGGCCACTTGCGCCACGCCGGGTCAGCGAAACGGCGGTCTTGTGCTGGCGGCTCCACCAGATTTTGCTCATGACCAGGTACGGCCTGCAAGCGCTCGCGCATGTACTGGCCCAGCGCCTGGGCTTGCGTGGCGGCCAGTTGCGCCAGCGCTATCTGCTTGCCGGGTGCAGTGGCCAGGTGCACGGCCCAATCCTGCCAAGCCAACAACGCAGAGGCCGGCGAGAGTCCGCTGGAGGCCCGAGCCAGCTGGGCGTGGGCCTGCGTGTCGAGACGATCCGCCAGCGTCGCGCCTGGCAATGAGGATGTGGTTGTAGAGGTCATGAGTAGGATCTTGGGGCTTTCCCGGAGGATGAATTTGACATATATCAATCGATCATCTTTTAAATACCGACTGGCCGGTCAGTAGTATACTGTTGCATGTCCACGATGACAACGCGAACAGTCGCCGGGGTAAGGCGTCGGCTTCTTCTTGCCTAGCACACACCACCATGATCAAAAACGATATCTCGGCAGCATCGCCCGGCGTCAGCGAGCCATGCCCGCCGCGCCGGCGCCTGCCTGCAGTCACTCGCGTCACGCAGATCCTCGACGCAGCGCTGCATGTGTTCTCCGACAAGGGCTTCGCATCCGCACGCCTGGACGACATCGCCGCGGCCGCGGGTCTGTCCAAAGGCGGCGTCTACACGCATTTCTCCAGCAAGGAGGATATCTTCGGCGCACTGCTCAAGCGCCTAATCCAGCCTGTGCCGGCCGCCCCCGAGCCTTTGGCGGACGACGAACCCGTGACCGTGGACCTTCTGGTGAGTCGCGTTGTGGAGCCGATGTACCAATCCTTCGGCGATCCCTCGGTGCTGCAGGCCGTGCGCTTGCTGCTGGCTGACGGTTCGCGCGCGCCGCAGGCCTTCGGTCAATGGCACCAGACCATGTTTGAGCCGCACATCGCCGATGTGGCGTGCCTGCTCCAGCGTGGCGTCCAACAGGGCACGCTGCGCAACAGTGCCATCACGCGTGAGCCGCGTCTGATCCTGTCGCCCGGCATACATGCCATGCTCGACTGCGTGGTCCGCGGCGCGGCGGCCCCTGATGCGATGAGCGCATGGGAACGCCTTCACGTAGCGATGCTACGGGAGTTGCTGACGCCATAACGCGGCTTTGTCGCTCGGGGCTTGGGATATTCGCCTGGTGGAGTGCAGGCCTTTGGGCAGAAACCAGGCATTCAAAACTGATGCGTGAGTCGAAACAGGTGAGTCTGAGGTGTTGATGAAGTAAGGAGGACTGTGGCGAATCTGTTCCCTCTGTAGAGCCAGAACCTCTTTCCAATCATCGTAGGAGAGAGCGAGACGGAGTCCAAATGAGGTGGGCGCCGGCCAAGAACGGGCAAACAGGAGGCCGCTTTGGAATTCAGACTACTGCGCTATTTCGTTGCGGTCGCGGAAGAACTGCATTTCGCACGAGCGGCCGAGCGCCTTGGCGTCGAGCAATCGCCCGTGTCGCGCGCAATGCGCAATCTCGAAGCCACTCTCGGCGTGCAGCTGTTCGACCGCAGCGCGAACCAGACACGGCTAACCTGGGCCGGCCAAGTGTTCCTCGGCGAGAGCCGGCGCGTGCTGGCCACCGTGGAGCAGGCGGTGAGTGCCGCAAAGGCGGCGGCGCAAGGCTATCAGGGTTATCTGCGCATCGCCATCTGCGACAGCTTGGCGCAGCCCCACATTGCCACCTTGCTGGCGCGCAGCCGCGAGGAAGAACCGGAACTGGAGATTCGCGTCTTCGAGCTGCCTTTCGCGCAGCAGCTCAAGGGCCTGCACAACGATCTGCTGGACATCGGCTTTGCGCTCTCGGATGCGGTGAATGATGGCCTCGTCGCCGTGCCTGTTTGGACCGATCCGCTATCAGTAATCGTGCCCGTGCGCCACCCCTTGCTTGTGCATGCGGAAGTGCCGCTGGAGGAAGCCTTGAAGTTTCCGCTGGTGCTGTGCCATCCCGACGCGGGATCGGGCTGCCACCATCAGATCCAGGCAGTGCTTCAAGGTGCGTCCAAGCCGCTCAAGCTGGTAGATCAGGTGACGAGCTTAGGCGTGATGCTGACTCTGGTCGGTGCCGGTTACGGCATCGGTTTCGCCATTGCTTCGCAGGTGCAGACCCTGAACCGCCCCGACATAACCGTCCGCCCCTTGGCCGGTACGCCACCCATGCTGTCCACCTACCTGCTGCGCCGCGGCGCCGAACCCTCTGAACCCATGAGGCGGTTCCTGCAGCGCGCACACGAGGAGTTCCTGCTAAAAGGAGATGAGCCGGCCTCGTGACGTTGAGCGCTGGGGTACATTGGCTATTGCTGGCTGTCCATGGCTCGCACTGGACTTGCTCGGAGCGCGCGTTGACCAAGCGTGGTTTTTCAGTCCATAATTATGTCCATCTCGGTTCGCCGAGTGCGGAAAACTCGTTATCAATCAACGAGTTGGGAACACGATAAGGTTCCCTTCACCCGCTCCAAATGAATTGTCAAAGGCCGTCAAGGACATACACCTGACGGCCTTTTTCATTGGTAAATCAAGAAGTTACCTTGCAGCGATGTACAGCGGAAGACATTGACATACATCGATGACCGGGGGAACATTTGGGGGAACAGATCAACTGTACCCCCTACAGGGGCCAAACGTTCCCCCGGATTGTTCCCCCATGCTGACGGATCCCGCTTGTAAAAACGCCACATGCCCACAGGACAAGCCACGCATTCGCTTGGCTGATGCCGGGGGACTGTACCTGGAGGTGACGCCCAACGGTTCGAAGCGATGGTTCGCGAAGTACCGGTTTGATGGCAAAGAAAAGCGGCTGGCGTTGGGCAGCTACCCTAGCGTCTCACTCAAGGCGGCACGAGACGGTCGAGATCAAGCTCGCAAGGCTCGCGAGAGTGGGTCCGATCCCGTGCAGGTACGCCAGGCAGAAAAGCTGTCCAAGGCAGTTGCGGGAGCAAACACCTACGAGGTGGTGGCGCGAGAGTTCCACGGCGTTAAGTCAGCGGGCTGGAGCTCCGGCCATGCCGCCAAGTGGCTGCGGATGAACGAGCTCTATTTGTTCCCCCACATCGGCAGCTTGCCGCTCGGCAACATCAAGGCGCCGTCACTGCTGGCCACGCTGCGCAAAGCCGAAGCCAAAGGCATCCTCAGCACGGCTCAAGACCTGCATCAAATGGCAGGACAAGTGTTCCGCTACGGAATCCAGACTGGCTATTGCGAGCACAACCCCGCGAGCGATCTGAAGGGGGCACTCAAGCCACACATTGCCAAGCACTTCTCTGCAGTGCTTGATCCCGTTCAGGCGGGAGGCTTGCTGCGTGCCATTGATGGGTACACCGGGCAGCCGACCACCTTGGCTGCCCTGCAACTGTCGGCGCTCTTCTTTCAGCGGCCGGGCAATATCAGGTCGATGGAGTGGACATGGGTTGATCTGGAAGGCGCCATGTTGACCATTCCTCCGTCCCAGATGAAGCGCAAGCTGCATGAGAAGGTGAACGGCAAACCGCACCTAGTGCCGTTATCTACCCAGGCTGTACGCATTCTCAGCTCGATCAAACCACTGACCGGAAACGGGCGGTACGTATTCCCCGGGGCACGCGACCATACCAAGCCCATGAGTGACGGCACCATCAATGCGGCGCTGCGTCGGCTCGACTTTGGCAATGACGAACATGTGGCTCACGGGTTTCGGGCCATGGCTCGAACCATGATTGCTGAGCGCATCCCGGGCATTCCCGCTGACATGGTGGAAGCTCAACTGGGCCACGGCAAATCCGGCCCCTGGGCAGCGCCTACGACCGGGCTGAGTATCTGGAGCAACGCCGGCAAATGATGCAGACGTGGGCTGACTACCTAGACACGTTGCGGGCTGGCGCGGCCGTGATTGAGTTGAGGCGAGCATGAGCCCCCAATTGGACAGTTCATCAAGCAAGCCCGTCCAAAGGTGCTTCTCGGGGCCCGCGATTGGACGCGCGGGCAATGGAAGTCTCACCAGATGAAAGACGTGATCAAGACCCTTTGGCGCGAGGAAGTGGCTGCGTGGAACGTGATTACAAGAGACCACATGGGTATTCCCGAGTCGGTCATGAGGGACCATGGGATGAGCGCTTGGGACGTCATCGCATTTCAAGATTCGGGCATGGAGGCGCACCTCGAAGAAGCGAATAAGCAACTTGAGATTTTGTTTCAGGCCTCCCCTCAAACGCCCCGAGCTGCAATTTGGCACACCAGCTTGAGTTATGGGGCTCTGTACTTGACATTGGATGAAGCGGAGGACGAGCTTTCAAGTCTTCAGACACTGATGCTTGTAGCGTCCAAGCGTGGGAGTGTGCTGGCCTTGATCGGGAAGATTGATGAGAAGGAAGTTCTGATTAGCATGGGGCGCAAAGCGCTGGCTACTGCTGGCGCAAATGCCTTACATGCGGAAAATCGAGCGATGAAAGCTGACGTGTTTGCATGGCTAGACGCTCATATGAAGAACTTCAAAAGTATGGACAAGGCAGCCGAAGCCATTGCCGGAAAGATTGCCCCAATTGCATTCAGAACGGCACGAGCTTGGGTCGGTGAGTGGAAAAAGTTGCGCTCTGCCGGCACAACGTAGTTCCTGCTTGCGCAGTGCATCGTGCGCCGGCCAATCTATCTCCATGCCGGCTGACCGGCTTCAAACCCAACGCCTGAAAATCAAAACTGCTCCCCACGTTTACAACGGCTGACAAGGCCGTCACCAAGGAGCAGCAATGTCGATTTTGAGAATGCCAGCCGTCAAGGCTGAAACCGGTTACCGCTCGCACGCCAGCATCTACAACGCCATCAAGGCCGGGCTTTTCACGAAGCCGGTATCTATTGGCCAACGCTCTGTTGGCTGGCCTGATGATGAGGTTCGCGCTATTTGTGCAGCCCGCATTGCAGGCAAGTCGGATGATGAGATCCGAGCACTCGTGATGCACCTGCACGCCAAGCGAACCGAACGCCTGGCCGCGTTGGTCTCGCAATAGGGGGCGTCATGAGTCAGAAACGTGAACCCCCGGCATATCAGGAATACGCGGCAAACATGCTGGCGAATGCCGACTTTCGCTCCATGTCGCTGGCTGAGCGCGGATTGCTCTACACCATCAGGCTTGAATGCTGGGCAAACAAGCGACTGCCGGCTGACCCCGAAAAACTGTCTCGGTTTCTGGGCAGCCCTCAGGGTGAAGTCACCGCAGCGTTGAATGCCTTGGCGTCATTTGTTGAGGTCAGGGGTGACTTCATTGTTTGCCCTGAACTCGACAGCTACAGGGAGCATCTTGAGCAGCGCAAAGCCAAGCAATCTGCAGGCGGCAAAAAAGGCGCTGCAAAAATCAATCAACGGAATTGCGCACCCGACGAACCTGCGGGTAACCCGACGAGCACCCCACCGGGTACCTCAGCGAGTACCCCGACGAGTACCTCGGCGAGTACCCTGACGAGTAAGTCGCGAGGTGGTCGCGAGTCCTTAGTAAAGCCCAACACAGCAAAACCCAATACAGCCTTGAAGATGGAGGCTTCTCATCAGGAATTTGTGAACGAGATCAATGAGTATGAGCGTGCTAGCAGAGGCCATTGAACTCTGGCGAGGGCTGCAAGACCTAAGCCATCGCCAGGGTTTGTTGCTTCACGCCACATTCAATGCAGGTGCCGTGCCAGTTCTGAACTTGTTCAGCGTTGCCCTAAAACTGAGCCAGGTGTTCAACCTACTTTGCTGCTTTTTGATGCAGCGGGGTTCGAGGAGTGATCACCATGGACATGATCGGCAGAATCCGGCGGCTGCACAGCCGAGGCAAGTAGCCAGAGCGGGAGATCTCGCGGATGACTGGGCTGTCGCGCAACACGATAGCCAAGTGGCTGAAGGCGCCATTGGATGGCGAGCCCAAGTACCGGCGAAGCGAGCAGCCGGGCAAATTGACGGCCTTCCACGTGGTTCTCAAGCAGGCACTCAAGGCTGATGCCCATAGGCAGGGGGCCTGCACAGATTTGTGCACCCCCGCATCGCCCGTCAGCGATGGCGGGCGTGGATTGAAACGCGAGTTGGGCGGTGTGCAAATTTGCATAGCGACGCATCGCCCGTCAGTGATGGCGGGCGTGGATTGAAACGAACATCTGGAATCCAGGCGGTCACTTGGAGTGGTGATGCTTGCCGCAGAGTCGCACGGCCATTTCCGGTGATCGCGGCGTTGCGCGCATCGCGCACCAGGGGCCGCACGTCCATTTCTGCGCCGGTGGACTCGAGTCAATCAAACCGACTTCGGAATCATTGGCCTGGAAAGTTGCGCCGAAAGTTGCTTTTAGTTGCGGACTTCCAACCTGGTGCGCAGCAAGGTACGCAGCAAAACGCGGCGTTTCTGGCATCTCAAGCTACCTGATCTTCGTGCCCGTTTGCCTGCTGACCAGCCTCTCTCATGCTGGGGTGGGTACACGTCGTAATTCTGTGGACAATGGCGCGGCCTTCGTTTCCCTGATTGCTGTCCTGACATGTTTGAACAGACTTTTAAGAACATCGACGACATCCTGCACAAAGATGCGGGTTGCACGAGCGAGTTGGACTACACCGAGCAGTCGTCTTGGCTGTTGTTCCTGAAGTATCTCGACGCGCTTGAGCAAGACAAGTCTTCTGAAGCCGAATTGGAAGGCAAGCGCTACACGTTCATCCTGGCTAAAGAGTTTCGTTGGGATAGCTGGGCGGCACCCAAGACGGCGGACGGCAAGTTTGACCACAACGCCGCCATGACAGACGACGACCTGCGGGACTTCGTCAATACCAAGCTCTTCCCTTACCTGGCCGGATTCAAGCAGCGTGCCAGCGGGCCCAACACCATTGAGTACAAGATCGGCGAGGTGTTCGGCGAAATCAAGAACAAGATCCAGAGCGGCTACAACCTGCGCGATGTGATCGAACTGGTCGATGAGCTGCGGTTTCGCTCACAGACTGAGAAGCACGAGCTCTCACACCTGTACGAAGCCAAGATCAAGAACATGGGCAACGCGGGGCGCAACGGCGGCGAGTACTACACGCCACGCCCCCTGATCCGCGCCATGATCAAGGTGCTGGACCCGAAGATCGGCGAGCGCATTTATGACGGCGCCTGCGGCTCGGCGGGCTTCTTGTGCGAGGCCTTTGATTACCTGCTGCCCAAGGCCACCAAGGCCGACGATCTGAAGACGCTGCAGACACGCACCTTCTACGGCAAAGAGAAGAAGAGCCTAGCCTACGTGATTGCGATCATGAACATGATCCTGCACGGCATCGAGGCGCCCAACGTCATCCATGCCAACACGCTGGCCGACAACATCAGCGACATTCAAGACCGGGACCGCTTTGATGTGATCTTGGCCAACCCGCCATTTGGTGGCAAGGAACGCAAGGAGGTTCAGCAGAACTTCCCCATCAAGACGGGCGAGACCGCCTTTCTGTTCTTGCAGCACTTCATCAAGACGCTGCGGGCCGGCGGGCGCGCGGCCATCGTCATCAAGAACACCTTCCTGAGCAACACCGACAACGCCAGCACCAGCATTCGCAAGCTGCTGCTTGAAAGTTGCAACCTGCACACGGTGCTGGACATGCCCGGCGGCACCTTCCAGGGGGCGGGCGTGAAAACCGTGGTGCTGTTCTTCGAGAAGGGTGCGCCCACGCGCAAGGTCTGGTTCTACCAGTTGAACCCGGGCCGCAGCTTGGGCAAGACCAATCCGCTGAACGACGACGACCTGCTTGATTTTGTCGAGCGGCAGAAGACCTTTTCCGACTCGACTCAGAGCTGGTCTGTGGACGTGGCCGGCATCGATGCTGCCACCTTCGATCTGTCCGTCAAAAACCCGAACGGCGGTGATGAAGTGGCCCTGCGCACGCCGCAGGAGATCCTCGATGAGATTGCAGCCTTGGATGCCGAGAGCGCCGAAGTGCTTGCTACGATCAGGGGGCTGGTGTGAAGCAGATCAAACGAGCTGACCTGGCCGCTGCCGCCGAGGCTGCGCTGGCAAAGCGCATCGGTGAGCTCATCACCACAGCCCGCCAAAGCGTGGTGCGCGGTATTGATCTGGTGCAGGTTCACACCTCCTTCCAGATCGGCCGCCACATCGTGGAGCATGAGCAGCAAGGCCGGGCTCGGGCCGGCTATGGCAAGGCCCTGATCACGGCTTTGGCCGAGCGGCTCTCAGCTGAGTTTGGCAAGGGCTACTCGCGCAGCAACCTGGCCTCCATGCGCAGCTTCTACCCGGCCTACCAAGCCCATGCGCCGATTGTCCAGACAGCGACTGGACAATCAAAGCTCACGCACCAGGACTTGGGCCAGATGCAGATGTACATGAACTACTTCGACCGCTACGTGAAGGCCGAAGGCGAGAACGCGACCATCGGCATCGTGCCGTGCAAGAAGAAGAACGAAGCACTGGTGGAAATCGCGCTGCCGGCAGATGCCAACATTCATGCGCGGGAGTACCGGCTGTATCTGCCGAGCAAAGTGGAGTTTCGGCAGAAGTTGCAGGAGTGGACGGGCGAGGTGGGGGATGAGTAAGGCTGAAGGCGTGGCGTGCAAAAAAGCCAATAAGGATCCAGAGGCTCGTACGAACGTTGAGTGGCGGAGCGAACCACTGGGCGCAGTCTGCGAGTTCATAAACCGCGGCATCTCGCCGACTTACTTGGAAAGTGGCGGTATTGCGGTCCTGAATCAAAAGTGTGTTCGCGACCATGCAGTCAACTTTGACCTCGGCCGGCGTCATGACGTGGCAGTCAAGAGGGTGTCACCAGAAAGGCTTGTGCGTGTTGGCGATGTGTTGGTCAACTCCACTGGAACAGGTACGTTAGGGCGTGTCGCTCAAATCAGGGAAGCACCGCCAGAGTCGGCAACTGTTGATTCGCATGTGACTATCGTTCGACCCTTGCAAGGGCTGTTCTACACCGAGTTTTTCGGGTACGCGCTGATCGCCATTGAAAATCAGATTCAAGAAGGTGGTGAGGGTTGCGGGGGCCAAACTGAACTTTCCCGCGCGAAGTTGGCCAACGACTACCGAGTCAGTTTCCCTTCTGATATCGATACGCAGCGTCGCATCGTCGCCATCCTCGACGAAGCCTTCGAGGCCATCGCCACCGCCAAGGCCCATGCCGAGCAGAACCTTCGCAACGTAATGGACGTGTTCGCTCACCATCGCGAAGCAGCACTGTCAGGTGATGCGTCCTGGTCTGAAGCGACCTTGTCTGAGCTGTGCGACATCAAGCACGGTTACGCCTTTGAAGGCGAATTCTTCGCCGACTCGGGTGAGCATGTTTTGCTGACGCCAGGCAGCTTCCACGAAGCAGGTGGCTTCCGGGATCGGGGTGACAAGACCAAGTACTTCACTGGCTCCATCCCGCCGGCCTTTGTGCTGGATGAAGGTGATCTGTTGGTTGCCATGACGGAGCAAGCGGCTGGCTTGCTCGGGAGTCCCTTGTTGGTGCCGGAGTCAGGGCGATACCTGCATAACCAGCGGTTGGGCAAGGTCATCGGCAAGCCTGATGTGCCCTGGTTCAATGGCTTTTTCTTCCATGTGTTCAATCTCATGCGTGTCCGCCAAGAGATCCACGACAGCGCGTCAGGTGCCAAGGTCAGGCATACATCGCCCGGCAAGATCGGAGCGGTTCGCGTTCGCTATCCGCGGAGCCGTGAGGTACAGCAGGCCGCGACCAATCGCCTCGATGATCTGCATGGTGAGTGTCAGCGCCTGGCTGCCATCTATCAACGAAAAATCGCCGCTCTCGACGAACTCAAGCAATCCCTCCTGCATCAGGCCTTCACCGGCCAGCTATGAGCCCGCACGCCCCGCCACACCAGATCGCATAAAGTTCAAACCCATGGGGCGTGCATCGGCCCCGACAAGGGAACCCCGCCATGGCCAAGAGCAACCTGCTGAAAACCGCCGACGTCACCTTCCTCGACCTGATCGGCAACGGCAAGAAATACCGCGTGCCAGCCTTCCAGCGCGACTACGCCTGGGAAGAAGAGCAGTGGGAAGACCTGTGGAACGACATCCTGGAGCTGCGCGCCACGCCGGGCGCCTTCCACTACATGGGCGCCCTGGTGCTGGAAGCCGCCTCCGACCGGGAGTTTCAGATCATCGACGGCCAGCAGCGCGTGGCCACGCTCAGCCTGCTGGCGTTGGCCGTCATATCCGGCCTTGGCACCCTGCCCGGTGACCCGGCCACCCGTGAAGCCAACCAGGAACGCGCTACGCAGCTGCGCAATCGATTCATCGGTGAAAAAGACCCCGCCTCGCTGCAGCAAAGCAGCAAGCTCTTCCTCAACGACACCGATGACGGCTTCTACCAAGACTACTTGGTGCAGTTGCGCACGCCACAGAACCCGCGTGCGCTGCCCAAGTCCAACCGACTGCTGTGGCAGTGCTTTGAATGGTTTCTCAAGCGCGTGACTGATCTGGGGCTGGACGGTGAGGGCCTTGCGCGTCTGTTGTCCGACACCGTGGCGCGGCAGCTGCTGTTCATCCAGATCACGGTAGAAGACGACCTGAGCGCCTACACGGTGTTTGAAACCCTCAACGCGCGCGGGCTGGAACTGTCGTCCACCGACCTGCTCAAGAACTACCTGTTCTCCCGGGTCAAGACTCAGGCCGATCTGGCTGCCCTGCAGCGACGTTGGCGCCAGCTGATCGGCACGGTCAAGCACGAGCGCTTCCCCGAGTTCTTGCGCTATCACCTGTTGTGCCGCTTCCCTCAGGTGCGCAAGCAAAGGCTGTTCAAGATCGTGCGTGAAGATGTGCAGACCGCTGCAGACGTGTTCGCCCTGATGGAAGCGCTGGAGGCGCGCGCTGACCTGTTCGCCGCCATGGACGATGCCACCCACGAGTACTGGGTGGACCTGCCGGCCGCGCGGCCACATGTGCGCGACCTGGCGCTGTTCGGGGTGCGTCAGCACACACCGCTGGTGTTCGCAGCCTGGGAGCGTCTGGGTCGCGAAGACGTGGTGCGAGTGCTCAAACTCTTGTGCGTGCTGTCGTTTCGATACACGGTCATCGGTGGGCTCAACACGAATGAGCTGGAGCCGGCCTACCATGCCGCTGCCAAGGGGTTACTGGACGGCGCGATCACCACGCCGGCCGGGGTGTTCGAGGCGCTGCGAGGCATCTTGGTGGATGACGAGCGTTTCATACGCGATTTCTCGACCAAGGACATCGACACACACGGCCGCCGCAAGCGCTTGGTGAAGTACGTACTGTGCAAGCTTGAGGCCGATGCCTCGGGCGTGGCCCGAGACTGGGAATCCGATCCCGCCACGATTGAACACGTGCTGCCCGAGAACCCCTCCGCCGCCTGGGACGATGCCTTTGCACCCGAGCGCCAGAAGGACTTCACCTACCGGCTGGGCAACCTGCTCTTGCTGGAAGCACCCATCAACCGGGCCTGCCAAAACGACACGTTCACGCAGAAGCTCTCGCGCTATGCCGGCAGCACCTACCGTATGACGGTAGACATGGCGGGTTCGGGTCAGGCGGAATGGACGCCGGCCGCCATCAATGCCCGACAGGATCTGCTAGCGCAGCGTGCAGCGCATGTGTGGCGCGTGGACTTCGCCTGAGCCATGAACGAAGCCGAGACCCGCGCGGAACACATTGACCCTGCCCTGAAGGCCGCTGGCTGGGGCGTGGTTGAAGGCAGTCGCATCCTGCGCGAGCACGGCATCACGCAAGGCCGGCTGCAGGGTGGCGGCAAACGGGCCAAGGCAGAGATCGCCGATTACGTTCTGGTCTACCGAAACACCAAGCTGGCCGTCATCGAGGCCAAGGCTTGGGACAAGCCGTATACCGAAGGTGTGGCGCAGGCAAAGAGCTATGCGGCCAAGCTGGCTGTGCGCCATACCTATGCCACCAATGGCCAGGCGATTTACGGCATCGACATGGCCACGGGCGCCGAAGGTGACGTTGCCAACTACCCGAGCCCGGACGAGTTGTGGGCCCTGACCTTTGCCGAGGCCAACGCCTGGCGCGACCGCTTCGCTGCCGTACCTTTTGAAGACAAGGGCGGCACGTGGCAGGGGCGCTATTACCAGGACATCGCGATCGATCGCGTTCTGCAAGCCATAGCCGACGGGCGCGATCGCATCTTGCTCACGCTGGCCACAGGCACGGGCAAAACTTTCATCGCCTTTCAGCTGGCCTGGAAGCTCTTTCAAAGCCGCTGGAATCTGGCCGACTGGAAAAGCGGCGCCGAGCCGTCTCGACGCCCGCGCATTCTGTTTTTGGCCGATCGCAACATCCTGGCGGATCAGGCCTACAACGCGTTTTCGGCCTTCGCTGACGATGCGCTGGTGCGGATCGACCCCGCCAGCATCAGCAAGAAGGGCCGGGTGCCGAAGAACGGCAGCATCTTCTTCACGATCTTTCAGACCTTCATGAGCGGCCCAGGCGGCTCGCCATACTTTGGTGAGTACCCGGCCGACTTCTTCGACTTCATCGTGATCGACGAATGCCACCGCGGCGGTGCCAACGATGAAGGCAGCTGGCGCGCCATCCTCGATTACTTCGCGCCGGCCGTGCAGCTCGGTTTGACGGCCACGCCCAAGCGCACACTCAATGCCGACACCTATGCCTACTTCGGCGAGCCGGTGTTTGTGTATTCGCTCAAGGAGGGCATCAACGATGGCTTCCTGACGCCGTTCAAGGTCAAACAGATCGCCACCACGCTGGACGAGTACGTGTATACGCCTGACGACCTGGTGGTTGAGGGTGATATTCAGGCTGGCAAGCGCTACGAAGAAAAGGACTTCAACAAGATCATCGAGATCAAGGAGCGCGAGGCCTACCGGGTCAAACTCTTGATGAGCATGATCGACCAGCGCGAGAAGACCATCGTGTTCTGCGCCACCCAGGCCCATGCGCTGGCCGTGCGTGACCTGATCAACCAGGCCAAGACCAGCACCGACCCGCTCTATTGCGTGCGGGTGACGGCCAACGACGGCGCACTGGGCGATCAATATCTGCGCGACTTTCAGGACAACGAGAAGACCATCCCGACTGTCCTGACCACGTCGCAAAAGTTGTCCACGGGCGTTGACGCACGCAATGTGCGCAACATCGTGCTGATGCGGCCGGTGAATTCGATGATCGAGTTCAAGCAGATCATCGGCCGTGGCACTCGCTTGTATGACGGCAAGGACTACTTCACGATCTATGACTTCGTGAAGGCGCATCACCTGTTCAGCGATCCGGAATGGGATGGCGAACCGATCGAGCCGGAACCGCCCAAGCCCAAAACGGGGGGCGTGGAAAACGGGCCTATCGTGGTTGGCGTCAACGAGCCCCGGCCAAAGGATCCGATCGACCCGCGCCCGGCAAAGATCAAGGTAAAGCTGGCCGATGGCAAAGAGCGCGCGATTCAGCACATGTCTGCCACCACCTTCTGGAGCGCAGATGGGCGGCCTATGTCGGCTGCGCAGTTTCTGGAGAGCCTGTTCGGTGCGCTGCCCGAGTTCTTCAAGGATGAAGACGAGTTGCGCCGCATCTGGAGCGATCCAGCAACCCGCAAGGCGCTGCTGGCAGGCCTGGGCGACAAAGGTTTTGGCCGCGAACCCCTGGCCGAAATGCAAAAAGCCATCGATGCGACCGACAGCGATCTATTCGATGTGTTGGCCTACGTGGCGTTCGCCGCCGCACCCCAAACTCGTGAAGCGCGAGCTGCTGCTGCACGCGCGGCCTCCGCCACTGAATTCACTGACAAACAGCGCGCATTCGTCGATTTCGTGCTGGCTCAATACGTGAAGCAAGGCGTGGACGAACTGGATGCCGAGAAGTTGTCACCGCTGTTGAAGTTGAAGTATCAAAACGCGCTGTCGGATGCGTTTGCCGAACTGGGCAAACCCGAGCAGGTACGCGGCGTTTTCGTTGGGTTTCAACGGCACTTGTATGAGCCGGCTTCACCAGGTAACGCTGGCAAAGCATCGGACGCTTAGCAAGGACAAGGCTGTGCCCAAGCCTGATCTCTACGGGAGAAGTCCAACGCCTGTGGTGCTGCGCAATGTGAGCGGATCAACGGAGCCCTTCAACCATGTTCAGCTTTTTTCTTGACCTGAAGCGTCGTCTGTTTGGTAGCCGGGAGGCGCCGAGCCAGCCGCAGACAAAAGCTGTTTGGCGTCGGCTTCAACCTGATCCAGACGAACCAGATACATACGAGGAATTCCGGCGCGGTTTTATCGAGGTGCACCTCAAGGATGGAAGCAGTCGCCTGATTCCGACAAAACAAAAAGCCGATCTGCCGACGCAAGATTGAGCGAAGCTGGCGAAGCATTCAGGGGGGAAGATGCCCGTCACGCTGTCCGATGGTCGAACCTATGACCTGTCGTTTGAGCGATGCGCCGAGCAGCGACATGTTTTGTCGCCGAGGTCGTCGCTAAGGGCCTCTCTGCCTAGCGTGCAGCGTCTCATCGATGTTGTGGTGCTTGACGGCTGCGGGCTCCCCCCACGTTTCATTGGCAAGAATGCCTTTGAATGGCAGGCGATATTGCTGCGCTCCGACGACGATGCCTGGTCCTGGTTTGATTGGTACTCGTCGCAGACGGAGCGGGTCGGTCGTGAACTGACGAACGCGCTTCGCGGCCCGGTCATGCCGCCCATGCAAGATCTCGGGTCTCCCATCTGGGGCTCAGCCCTGGTTGAACGCATTCGTCGCCGCGGCCCCGCTCGGGCAACTGCCGGAGAATGGGTTCGGTTCATCTTGGCATCTGGTGAGCATGGGGTCAGCAAGGACGAAACCAAACATTCCGGCGTGATTCACCGCTTGGCGGGAGCCTTCCAGGAGGCAGACGTACTCACGCGCCAGCAGGTTGCGTCAATGGTGAACCTGCAGGCCGCAACGCCACGGGTCCGCTTGATGGTCGATGAGAGCTTTCGCCCCTCGAACGACTGGATTGAATGCGCGCAGCCGATCAAGCGCACCGAATACACCAAGCGCAACTTGCTCGGCCGATGGCCGACATCGGTGTATGTGGTCCGGTACCGGCATCGCTCGCTCGGCTGGTCTGTTGTGCTGGCAAGGCACCACGATCTGATTCAAAGCGAGCGCAAGTGGTGGTTGGTTCTGGATGCCAAGGGGAAAAGTGTTCATGGTCAGCCGATCCATGGCTATTCGTCGGCACGCCAAGCGTTGGCGCAGGCTCGGGTGTTCTTGGCAGGACAGTTCAAGAAGTCGGCCAGGGCGCGACATACGCCTCGCTGGGAGCATTTCAGCTTGCACGGCCTGGGAACCTATGCCGAGTTGTTGATCACTCTGCCGGAGTGGGTGGACAGTTTCTACAGTCCACGGCATTTTCCCGGTGTGCGCAACTTGCTCGTGCATCTGCGAACCAACGTTTGCCGCACCGACGATGGGCGACGCGTGCTCTTTTTGGACGAGGTGCAGAGCGATTGGCACGGCATGCTGGCGAAGCAGTCGCATGTCGATCGAGACGCAGCATCCTCAGCGCCAGATGCTCCGTTTGCGCGCGAGTGGCCGATGCTCGCGCTCAAGGTCGCCTTGTGGTGGGCATCGCAACAGGGGCTGGATGGGGTGGCATGGAGCTCGCCAGAGTTGCATCAATTGCGCTGGGAAGGGTGGTATCCGCCGAGCGGCGTTTATCGGCATGATTTACCTGATGCCGCCCGGAAGCTGTCGCGTGTTTTGCAGCTGGAACTGTCTCGTGTCTTGTTGTTGCAGCGCCGCGTGCAGCCGACTGAGCAGCATGTAAAGACGTGGCGTGTACTTGGCTCAAACGGATTGCAACCCTGCGGAGCGTTTGACACGCGTGAGCAGGCCGAAAGATATGCGGATCTGATTGGCGCTACCGATACGCTTGCGGCGCCCGTGCTCTGGCTAGACAGTGATCGACCAATCAAACGCATGCCGCTGTTTGGCGTGGGTGACCCGGCAGCGTGGGTCGAAGAACCGACGCAGGAAAACAAGCGCGATGTGCCAAGGCACAAAACCGAGGCCGGATCCGGACGAATCAGGTCAGACCTCGCGCTTGATGGTTAGCATTCTGGCTGGCGGCAAGGTCAGTGCCAGCCGACCAAACTTGGCTGACGAGGGTTAACCAGTGTGGTTACCATGCAGCTGCCATGTGGTTACCACGTGGTTACCAACCATAGGGGCGATCCGACACGAACATCCGGCCGCCAGCAGTCGCAAAGCGGGGGAACAAGTGGGGGAACACGCAGCAATAATTATGAGAAAATCCCATAGCTGACAACAGCTTGCAACTGTTTTTAGCTTCCCTTCACCGCTTGATGGCAGTTTCGGACTGCGCCACTACTACTTGGCGCATTCGCTTCCTGAATGCTGCTCCAACCCCATGTCCGCATCCAGTCACGCCCCTGATCCGGCTGATCCGAATTCGCCGGAGTCTGACCAGCACGCCACGCCGGCCTCCGAGACAGCGCCGCCGCGTCGCACGATCCGCAGTTATGTGCGGCGTGCCGGGCGCACCACCGAAGGCCAAGCTCGCGCCCTGACCGAGTTGGGGCCGCGCTTCGTGTTGCCATTTGAAGAAAAGCCGCTCGACTTTGCCGCCGCCTTCAGTCGCAACGCCCCGACCGTGCTGGAGATCGGCTTCGGCATGGGCGACGCCACCGCCAAGATCGCCAAGGCCATGCCGGACACCAACTTCATCGGCTGCGAGGTGCACGAACCCGGTGTGGGCGCCCTGCTCAAGCACATGGGCGACCTGCAGATCGACAACATCCGCATCGTGGCGCACGACGCCGTACAGGTGCTGCAGCACATGATTCCGCCGGGTTCTCTGGCCGGGGTGCACGTGTTCTTTCCCGACCCGTGGCACAAGAAGAAGCACAACAAGCGCCGGCTGATCCAGGCGCCGTTCGTCGAGACACTGGTTTCGCATCTGGCACCCGGCGGCTATCTGCATTGCGCCACGGACTGGGAGCCCTACGCCCAGCAGATGCTCGCCGTGCTGTCGGCCAACCCCGACTTGCGCAACACCGCTGAAGGCTACGCCCCCAAACCGGCCTACCGCCCACTCACGAAGTTTGAAAACCGTGGCCTGCGGCTGGGCCACGGCGTGTGGGATCTGGTGTTCAAGCGGGCCTGATCAGGCCTTCCAGTCGACCCAGCCGGTGAACCCGGTCAGCAGCACCACCGCGCCAAACACCAGCCGATACCACGCGAACGGCACGAAGCTGTGCGTGGCCACGTAGCGCAGCAGCCAGCGCACGCACACCCAGGCCGACAAGAAGGACAGCAGCAAGCCCACCGCGAACAGCGGCACATCGGCCACGCTCAGCAAGGCACGTTCCTTGTACAAGCTGTAGGCGCCGGCGCCAACCAGCGTCGGAATGGCCAGGAAGAAACTGAATTCCGTGGCGACCTGCCGCGACAGGCCCAGCAGCATGCCGCCAATGATGGTTGACCCCGAGCGGCTGGTGCCGGGGATCATGCCGAAGCACTGCACCAGGCCCACCTTGAGCGCGTCCAGCGGCGTGAGGTCGTCCACCGAATGAATGCGCGGTTGCACCTGACGGCGCTCGGCCCACAAAATGACCAGCGCCCCGACGATAAAGGCCGAAGCCACCACCCACGGCGTGAACAGGTGCGACTTGATGAACTTGCCGAGCACCAGGCCGATCACCACGGCCGGCAAGAAAGCGATGAGCACGTTGAGCGTGAAGCGCTGCGCGCGGGCGTCCGACCCCAGACCGGCCACCGTATCGCGAATACGCTGGGCATAGACCAGGATGATCGCCAGGATCGCACCCGGCTGGATGGCGATTTCAAAAGCGCGCGCCCGATCTGCCCCCACCACCTGCTCGAAATGCAGCAACGCGTCGGCCAGGATCAAATGTCCGGTGCTGGAGATCGGCAGGAACTCGGTCAGGCCTTCGACCACGCCCATGATGGCGGCCTTGATCAGCAAAAGAATGTCCAAGATGGGTCTCGCAGTTGACGGCCAACCTCGAAAGAATTGGCGGGTTGAACGGGATGCCGGCTGGCAAAGCTCGCGATCTTAGCGACCACGTCTGACAATTCGTGATGCGCGCCACGCCGAGCTGCGGCACGAACGATCTGCCCGTCAGCCGGTTTGTATGCAATCTGCCCAGACAGCTCGCGGCTGAGCTACATTACTGACCAGTCAGTCAGTATGAAACCATGACCCTCTGTCCGGTTCGCCGCCAGCGCCGCAAAGACGCCCGCCCGCATGAGCTGCTCGACGCCGCATTGAGCCTGTTCGTCGAAAAGGGCTTTGCAGCCACCCGCTCCGAAGAAGTGGCCCGACGCGCCGGCGTATCCAAGGGCACGCTCTACCTTTACTACCCGAGCAAAGAGGAGCTGTTCAAGGCCGTGGTGCGGCAGAGCCTGACTCCCATCATTGCCCGTGGCGCCGACATCGTGGGCAGCTTCACCGGCAGCACGCCCGAACTGCTCGTGCGCCTGATGACGACCTGGTGGAACAGCGTGGGCAACACGCGTGCCTCGGGCATCTTCAAGCTGATCCTGGCCGAGGCCTGCAACTTCCCGGATCTGACGCAGTTCTACGTCAACGAGGTGGTGATCCCGACCCGCCAACTGCTGGTGCGGGCGCTGCAGCGCGGCATCGATCGGGGTGAATTTCGCCCGCTCAACGTCGATGAAGTTGCTCATGCGCTGATTGCCCCGGTTCAATACCTGGTGCTGCACCAGCACTCGATCGGCGCCTGCGGTTTTCACGATGTTGATCTGTCGCCGCAAAGCTTCATGAGCACCCAGATCGACATGCTGCTCTACGGCATGATGCGCCCCGAAGCGACCCGGCAGCTTGATGTGCCCGCGCTCCTTGCCCCCTTGACCCACCTCGCTCCGCCATGACCTCATCGCCACTTTCGCGTTTGACCCTGCGTTTGCCTCACGCCAAGCTGACCAGTCTGGCGGGCGCCGTGACCTTGTGCGCCGCTCTGCTCTCGCTCGCTGGCTGCGGGCGCAAGACCGACCCGGCCGCCGCCGACACGCGCACCGCCATTGCGCTGGAACTGAGCCCGACCGACGTGATCACCGCGCGCACCATCGAGCTCACCCGCAGCATTGCCGTGTCGGGCGGGCTCAAGGCGGCCAACTCGGCGGTGGTCAAGGCCAAGATTGCTGCCGAGATCGAGAGCCTCACGGTGCGCGAGGGCGACCCGGTGCAAGCCGGGCAGGTGATCGGCCATCTCGACGCGCGCGAGGTGCGATTCAAGCTCGCCCAGGCTCGCGAGCAAGCCGCGTCCACCAAGGCCCAGCTCGACATCGCCCAGCGAGCCCTCGACAACAACAAGGCGTTGGTGGACAAGGGCTTCATCTCGAAAAATGCGCTCGACACCTCGGTGTCGAACACCGCCGGGGCGCTTGCCAACCTGCAAGCGGCGCAGGCTGCGGTCGACCTGGCGCAGAAGGCGCTGGATGACACCACGCTGCGTGCGCCGATCAGCGGCTTCGTCTCGCAGCGCCTGGCCCAACCGGGCGAACGCATCGCGGTGGACGGCCGCCTCGTCGAAATCGTCGATCTCTCGCGTATCGAGCTGGAAGCCGCACTCACCCCGCAAGACGTGGCCGAGCTCAAGCCCGGCTACCCGGCCTCCTTGCGCGTGGACGGCATCGACACGCCCGTCGCCGCCAAGGTCGCCCGCATCAGCCCCGCTGCACAAGCCGGCAGCCGCGCGGTGATGGTCTACCTGGCCCTCGCACCGCACCCCGCCCTGCGCCAAGGACTGTTCGCTACCGGTCAGATCGACTTGGAACGCCGCAAGGCCCTGGCCGTGCCCGAGTCGGCCGTGCGTACCGACCAGGCCGCGCCCTACGTGCTGACCATCGATGCCACAGCGGGCACCGCCGCCCACGTGGTGCAGCGACGCGTGCGCCTGGGCACGCACGGCCGCGTGGGCGACGAAGCACAGGTCGAGATTCTTGACGGCATCCAACCCGGCGCGCAGTTGCTGGCCGCCAGCGTCGGCCTGGTGCGCGACGGCACGCTCGTCAGCATCACGGCCACGCCCAAGGCGAGCCCTGCGTCCAGCGCCTCGGCTGCGCACTGATCGGGGGCCGCGCCATGTGGTTCACCCGCGTCTCGATTCACAACCCCGTGATGGCGACCATGGTCATGCTGGCCCTGGTCGTGCTCGGGCTGTTTTCGTTCCAGCGCCTCAAGGTCGATCAGTTTCCCGACATCGAATTCCCGACCGTGGTGGTGCAGCTCGACTACCCCGGCGCCTCGCCCGAGATCGTCGAGTCCGAGGTGACCAAGAAGGTCGAGGAGGCCGTCAACACCATCGCCGGCATCAAGCAGCTCTACTCGCGTTCGTACGAGGGCACCTCGGTCGTCATCATCGAGTTCAACCTCGAAATGGACGGCCGCCGCGCCGCCGACGACGTGCGCGAAAAGCTCTCGCTGATTCGCCCGACCCTGCGCGACGAGGTCAAGGAGCCGCGCGTGCTGCGCTTCGACCCGGCCAGCCGCCCGATCTACACGCTGGCGCTGCTCTCGCCCGATGGCACGCGCAGCCAGATGGAGCTGACCACCTACGCCGATCAGATCGTCAAGAAGCGCCTCGAAAACGTGCGCGGCGTGGGCTCCGTCAGCCTCGTCGGCGGGCTCAAGCGCGAGGTCAACATCTACCTGCGGCCCGACGACCTCGAAGCCCAGGGCGTCACGGTCGATCAGGTGCAGGCCGTGGTGGCCAGCGAGAACCAGGACCTGCCCGCCGGCACGCTGCGCTCGCGCATCAACGACCGCGTCGTGCAGATCGACGCCCGGCTCAAGCGCCCCGACGACTTCAAGCAACTGATCGTGGCGCGACGCGGCAATGCGGCCGTGCGCCTGTCGCAAGTCGCCGACGTGGTGGACGGCCCGCAAGAGGTGGACAGCCTCGCCCTCTACAACGGCCAGCGCACCCTGGCGCTCGACGTGCTCAAGGCCCAGGGCGAGAACACCATCGACGTGGTGCGCGGCCTGCAAGGCGTGGTGACGGACCTCAACGCGCAGTTGCCCAAAGGCATGCGGCTCACCGTGGTGCGCGACAACTCGCGGCCCATCCAGGTGTCGGTCAACAACGTGCGGCGCACGCTCATCGAGGGCGCGCTGCTCACCATCGGCATCGTCTTCCTGTTCCTCAATTCGTGGCGATCCACCGTCATCACGGGGCTGACCTTGCCCATCGCATTGATCGGCACCTTCTTCTTCATGCAGGTGCTGGGCTTCTCGATCAACATGGTCACGCTGATGGCGCTGAGTCTGTGCGTGGGCCTGCTGATCGACGACGCCATCGTGGTGCGCGAGAACATCGTGCGCCACGTGCAGATGGGCAAGAGCGCGATGCAATCGGCGCTCGACGGCACCAGCGAGATCGGCCTGGCGGTGCTGGCCACCACGCTGTCCATCGTGGCGGTGTTCCTGCCCATCGGCTTCATGGCCGGCATCATCGGCAAGTTCTTCCACGAGTTCGGCATCACCATCGTGGCAGCCGTGCTGATCTCGATGTTCGTGAGCTTCACGCTCGACCCGATGCTGTCCAGCATCTGGCACGACCCCGCCATCCACGCCGAAGGCGCCACCGCCGCGCCGCGCACCTTCTACGACCGCACCATCGGCCGCGTCACCGGCTGGGTGGACCGCTGGTCGCACGGCCTGGGGCGGTTCTACGAGACCATGCTGAGCTGGTCGCTGCAGCACAAGTTCGTGACGCTGCTCATCGCCGTGGCCAGCATCGTCGGGGCCATCGGCATGCTGCGCTTCGTCGGCACCGAGTTCGTGCCCAAGGCCGACTACTCCGAGACCTTCGTCAACTTCTACACCCCGATGGGCTCGTCGATCGAGGCCACCGAGGCCAAGGCCCGGCAGGTGGACGCGATCCTGCGCGAGATGCCCGAGGTGCAGTACACCGTCACCTCGATCAACACCGGGCAGGCACTGGGGCGCAACTTCGTCAGCGTGTATGTGCGCCTGGTCGATCGCCATCTGCGCCAGCGCAACGTCGATCAGATGTCGGCCCCGCTGCGCGAGCGACTGGCGCGGGTGCCCGGCATCACGGTCACGCACGTCGGGCTGCTCGATGCCGTGGGCGGGCAAAAGCCGATCTCGCTGTCGATCCAGGGCACCGACCTGAAAGAGCTCGAACGCCTGACCAAGCAGTTGCGCGCCACCATCGGCCAGGTGCCGGGCGTGGTCGATCTCGATTCGAGCATGAAGCCCAACAAGCCGACGGCCACCGTGCGTATCCGGCGCGACGCGACGTCCGACATGGGCATGAGCGTCGGCTCGCTGACCAAGGCGCTGCGCACGCTCTACGCCGGCGACACCGTGGGCACCTGGCGCGCCGAAGACGACCAGAGCTACGACGTCAAGGTCAGCCTGCACCCCGACGCCCGCCGCACGCCCGGCGACCTGCTGAACCTGGGCCTGGCCACCACCCTGGCCAGCGACGGCACGCCGCGCGTGGTGCGCTTCGCCCAGGTGGCCGATGTGGAGCCCGATTTCGGCCCCAATCAGATCAACCGCCGCGACCTGAATCGCGAGGTCGAGATCACTGCCAACTTCGCGGGGCGATCGCTGGGTGAAATCTCGGCCGACATCAAGCAGATCCTCGACCGCACAGCCTTCCCACCCAGCTACGGCTACCGCTTCGGCGGCTCCACGAAAGACATGCAGGAGTCCTTCGGCTACGCGCTGTCGGCCCTGGCCATGGCGGTGATCTTCATCTACATGATCCTGGCGTCGCAGTTCAAGAGCTTCCTGCAGCCGGTGGCGCTGATGGTGTCGCTGCCGCTCACGCTCATCGGCGTGGTGCTGGCGCTGCTGGTGTTCCGCTCGACGCTGAACATGTTCTCGATCATCGGCGTGATCATGCTGATGGGGCTGGTTACCAAGAACGCCATCTTGCTGATCGACTTCGCCAACCGCGCCCGCTCGGGGCACAGCGGCGTCGGCCCCGACACCGAGCCGCTCGACCGCAACGCCGCCCTGCTGCTGGCCGCCCGCGTGCGGTTGCGTCCCATCCTGATGACGACGCTGGCCATGGTGTTCGGCATGGTGCCGCTGGCGTTTGCGCTGTCCGAAGGCTCCGAGCAGCGCGCCCCCATGGGCCAGGCCGTGATCGGCGGGGTGATCGCGTCGTCGCTGCTGACGCTGATCGTGGTGCCGGTCATCTACTGCTATCTCGACGACTTTGCCAGCGCTGTACGCAAGCGCCTGCGCCGATCCCCTGAGGATGTGGGCCATGCGTAGAGATTCTCGGAACCCCGGCCACCCCACCCTGTCCAGCTTCATACAATGCGCGGTTGACCCGTACAGCGCAATTTGAGGATGTCGCCATGAATATCGAACAAGCCCGCTTCAACATGATCGAGCAGCAGATCCGCCCCTGGGACGTGCTGGACAGCTCCGTGCTGTCGCTGCTGGCCATGGTCAAGCGCGAAGACTTCGTTCCCGCCGCCTACCGCTCCATGGCGTTCATGGATCTCGAAGTGCCGCTGCCCGATGGCCAGTGCATGCTCGCCCCGCGCGTCGAAGCCCGCATGCTGCAAGAGCTGAACGTGCACAAGCACGAGAAGGTGCTCGAAATCGGCGCGGGCTCCGGCTTCATGGCTGCCCTGCTGGCGCACAAGGCGCAGCGCGTGGTGTCGCTCGAAATCCGCCCCGAGCTGGCCGCCCTGGCCGCGCAGAACCTGCGCCGCGCCGGCATCACCAACGCCGAAGTGCGCCAAGGCGACGGCACCCTGGGCTGCTCGCAAGACACGCCGTTCGACGCCATCGTGCTGTCTGGCTCGGTGGCCAGCGTGCCCGACAAGCTGCTGAGCCAGCTCAAGCCGGGCGGCCGCCTGATCGCCATCGTCGGACAAGAGCCTGTGATGCGCGCCGTGCTGGTCACGCAAGGCGCTGACGGCCGCTTCAACAGCAAAGAGTTGTTCGACACGGTCGCCCCCCGCCTCGACGGTTTCGGCGAGCTCTCCCGCTTCCAGTTCTGAGCCGCCCGAGGCTCGACGCCCGCATCCAGTTCACACAACCTGCACGGTACCTACCAAAGGAAGATCCATGTCCCAGCGCACGCTCCAGCCCGGTTCGCAACGCCCCCGACTGCGCATGCTGCCTCGCTGCGTGGCCCTTGGCCTGCTCGCCATGGGATCGTCCCTGGTGTCCGCGCAGAGCCTGATGGATGTCTATCAGGCCGCGCGCGACTACGACGCGGCCTACCTGGGCGCCATCGCCCAAGCCCGCTCGGCCGACTTCAAGACCCGCCAGGCCGAATCGAAACGCCTGCCCACGGTGGGCTTGTCGGCCGGCGTCAACCGCACAGGCACCTCGCTGCCCGTGAGCGGCCCGATCGCTACGGCCCAAGCCGGCACCACCGCTGACGGCAACCAGTTCAACACGTCCACGCAAATCGCGCTGCAGGCCAAACAGGCGCTCTACAACGCCACCAACACCGCGCAGATCAACCAGGCACAACGCTCGCTCGACGCCGCGCAAGCCGACCTGGAAATCGCCGAGCAGGACTTGATGGTGCGGGTGTCCCAAGCCTACTTCGACGTGCTGGCCGCCCGCGACCAGCTGGCCGCGGCGCAAGCCAATGCGGCGGCCATCAGCGAGCAACTGGCCTCGGCCAAGCGCAACTTCGAGGTCGGCAACGCCACCATCACCGACGCCCGCGAAGCCCAGGCCCGCTTCGACCTGGCCACGGCGCAAGAAATCGCGGCCACCAACGACCTGATGACCAAGCGCGCCGCGCTCGATCAGCTCGTCGGCCGGCCGGCGATCGCGCCGAAGCCCCTGATGTCGCCCATCGTCCTGCCGCCGCTGGCCCCGGCCAGCATGGAAGACTGGCTCACCCGCGCCGACACCGCCCCCACGATCCGCAAGGCCCAGGTCGGCCTCGACGTGGCCAAGGAAGAAGTGCAAGTCGCCAAATCCGGGCACCTGCCGACCGTCGATCTGGTGGGCTCGCTGGCCCGCACCCACAACAACTCGCGCACCTCCACCACCCTGCCCGGCAGCACCGACAACGCCAGCATCGGCGTGCAAGGCAACCTGCCGCTGTTTGCCGGCTTCGCCGTGCAAAACCGCGTGAAAGAAACGCTGGCCCTGGAAGAGAAATCCGAGCGCGATCTGGACGCCGCCCGTCGGGCCGTCACACTGGGCACACGCCAAGCCTATCTGGGCGTGCAATCGGGCTTCGCGTCGGTCAAGGCCTACGAGGCGGCCGAAACATCGACCAAGCTGGCGCTCGAAGCCACCGAGCTGGGCTATCGCGTCGGGGTGCGCGTCAACATCGACGTGCTGAACGCGCAGACGCAGCTCTACACCACGCAACGTGACCTGTCCAAGGCGCGCTACGACGTGATCATGGCCACGCTCAAGCTGCGTCAGGCCGTCGGCTCGCTGAAGGTCGAAGACCTCGAAGCCGTCAACCGCCTGCTCGGGAACTGACCGCCCCTCGCACCGTCCGGCAAACCACCCGGACCGGGGCGGATCAAACCGCGCGCAGCAAGCCGGCGATCTGCTCGCTCATGCGAGCCGCCGCGCCGCGGTGGGCCTGACTGAATGCCGTGGCACGCTGAGCCATCGCCGCACGCATCGCCGGGTCTTGGGCGATCTCGCAGGCCGCGCGCACGCCGTCTGCCCAATCCGCCACCCGACGCGCCGCCCCCGCCTGCTCCGACATCTCGGCCGCTTGAGCGAAGTTGAAGGTGTGTGGCCCCATCACCAAGGGGCAGCCACATGCCGCAGCCTCGATCAGGTTCTGCCCGCCAAGTGGGGCAAAACTCCCGCCGAGCAAGGCCACATCGGCTGCCGCATAGTAGACCGGCATTTCGCCGATCGAGTCGCCCAGCCATACGTCGGCGGCCTGCGCGCGGGCGTCCGGCAATCCAGCTCCCCAGGTGCTGCGCCGAGCCAGTGTCATGCCTCGCGCGGCAATGGTTGCGGCGACCTCATCGAAACGCTGCGGATGCCGGGGCACCACAAACAAACGCGGACGCGGTTGATGTTGCGCCAACCAGGCATCTAGCAAGTCGGCATCTTCGCCTTCGCGCGTGCTGGCCGCCAACACAATGGGCCGAGTGCTGATGCCTCGCCACGATTGCCCCAACTCGATCAAGGCCGGTTTGGGCGTCACGTCGAACTTCAGGTTGCCCGTCACCAGCACCTCAGGCGCACCGGCTTGCCGCAAACGGGCCGCGTCATCCGACGTCTGCGCCAAGGTCAAGGCGAGCTGCTGGGCAGCCGGCCGCAGCAAGGCTGCAAAGCGCAAACCTTGCCGCAGGCTCTTCTCGCTCAAGCGGGCATTCGCCAGCACCATGGGCACGCCGGCATCAGCCGCCGTCACTTGCAGATTCGGCCACACCTCGGTTTCCATCAACACGCCGACACGCGGGCGAAACTGCCGCATGAAGCGCCGCGTGGCGCCCGGGGTGTCGTAAGGCAACCAGACCTGGCGGTCGCCCTCGTGCAGCAAGACCTGCCCGGCCTCGCGACCGGTGGCGGTGGTGTGCGTCAGCAGCAGGCGCATGCCGGGCAGATCAGCCCGCAGCGCGTCGATCAGCGCGGTGGCCGCGCGAGTCTCGCCCAGCGATACGGCGTGCACCCAGATCCATCCAACCGAGGCATCGGCGGATCGATCAGCGCCATACCAACCCAGCCGCTGCAAGCACGCGAAGCGATACAGCGGCTCAGCCCGGCCGCGCCACCACAATCGCGCCAGATACACCGGCGTCAACAAGCGCAGCAGCGCCGAATAGACGCCGCGCGCGCAACGCTGCTTGAGCGTCAACGGCAAAGCGGCGCCGCTCAGTGCCCCGCCCCCACGTGGGCGTCAGGCTTGACGGCGTGAATCGCCGCCATGAACTGCGCCTGGATGCGGTCGAGCGCGGCTTGCGTCTGGCCTTCAAAGCGCAGCACGAGCACCGGCGTGGTGTTCGAGGCGCGCACCAGGCCGAAGCCGTCGTCGTATTCGGCGCGCAGGCCGTCGATGGTGATGACTTCGCGAGCGCCCTCAAACTGGGCGGTGCTGCGCAGTTTCTCGACCAGCGCGTGGTGCTCGCCCTCGGCGCATGGCACGTTCAACTCGGGCGTGCTGAAGCTGGTCGGCAAGGCGTCGAGCACCGCGCTCGGGTTGGCGCTGCGCGACAGGATCTCGAGCAAGCGCCCGGCTGTGTAAGTGGCATCGTCAAAACCGTACCAGCGCTCGGCAAAGAAGATGTGGCCGCTCATCTCGCCGGCGATCGGCGCGCCGGTTTCCTTCAGCTTGGCCTTGACCAGCGAGTGGCCGGTCTTCCACATCAGCGGCTGCCCGCCGGCATCGCGAATCGCCTGCGCCAAGCGCTGCGAGCACTTCACGTCGAAGATGATCTGGCCGCCCGGCACGCGGGTCAGGATGTCGCGGGCAAACAGCGTCAACTGCCGGTCCGGGAAGATGTTGTTGCCGTCCTTGGTGACCACCCCCAGACGGTCGCCATCACCGTCGAACGCCAGGCCGAGCTCGGCTCCGGTCTCCTTGACCTTGTTGATGAGGTCAACGAGGTTTTCGGGCTTGGACGGATCGGGGTGGTGATTCGGGAAGTCGCCATCCACCTCGGAGTACAACTCGGTCACGTCGCAGCCCAGCGCACGCAGGATGCCCGGCGCCGATGCGCCCGGAATGCCGTTGCCCGAGTCGACCACGATCTTCATCGGGCGCGACAGCTTGCAATCGCCCACGATGCGTTGCGTGTATTCGGCCAGCACGTCGAGTTGCGTCAGCGAGCCGGCGCCGCTGGCGTAGTCTTCCGCTTCGATGCGCTTGCGCAGGCCCTGGATGTCGTCGCCGTAAATGGCGCGCCCGGCCAGCACCATCTTGAAGCCGTTGTAGTCCTTCGGGTTGTGGCTGCCGGTCACCTGGATGCCGCTGTGGCAGCCCTCGGCGCCCCGCGTGGCGGCCACGTAATACAGCATCGGGGTCGTGACCGCGCCGAGGTCGATCACATTGACGCCCGCAGCACGCAGGCCGCGAATCAGCGCCGCCACCAGCGAGGGGCCCGACACGCGACCATCGCGCCCCACCGCCACGGTGCGCTCGCCCAGCTTGGCAGCCTCGGTACCAAACGCGCGGCCCAGATGCTCGGCCACCACTTCGTTCAATGTCTGGCCCACGATGCCGCGGATGTCGTAAGCCTTGAAAATGGATGCGGCAACTTGCATGACGGTCCCTTCAGCGCGAACGCTGGTTGGTGAATGGTAGAAATTGAAGTGCGGCGATTTTAGATACCGATCACGAGCCACCCGTGACTCGCAACCAGCCGGCTGACAATTCGTCGTCAACAGACTACTGCCGAGCTCGAACAAACACAGAACGGACATGACCACACAACGCCAGCACAAGCACCGCTTGAGCCTGAAGCTCGCCAAGCCCCGCAATCCGCTGGTGGCCCCAACCAGTCAGCGCAAAGCCGGCTCGCATCAGAAGTCGATGCGCCGCGAACGCCAGGCAGCCCGTCGCGAAATCGCCACCGCCTTGAAAGAACGCTGATGCGACGCACGAGCTCGCCGCCCAAGCCCGGCATTGCAGTCGGCTGAACGCATGCGCAGTCTCACTAGCGAGCGCAAAACACAGGTACAAAGAAAAACCGCCTTGAAATTGCTTTCAAGGCGGTTTTAATTTTTGGCGGAGTGGACGGGACTCGAACCCGCGACCCCCGGCGTGACAGGCCGGTATTCTAACCAACTGAACTACCACTCCGCAGTGGCAACGACTTTGCTGACTTGCGCCAGCCAAGTGCCGTCAAACTTGGCGTCCCCTAGGGGATTCGAACCCCTGTAGTCACCGTGAAAGGGTGGTGTCCTAGGCCTCTAGACGAAGGGGACTGAATCTTCGTCGAACTTGAACCGCACTCAGCTTTGGTATGTGGTGGAGGTAAGCGGGATCGAACCGCTGACCTCTTGCATGCCATGCAAGCGCTCTCCCAGCTGAGCTATACCCCCGGTGTTTGTTGCCAAACTCTCACGAGTACCGCGCTGATTCTGCATTCAAACCTGCAAGCTTTTGGCTTGCGTTGCGTTGATTGCAGTGCTGCTCAAGCAAGACCGCTACTATAGCACCGCCATCAAAATCTTTGCAAGCGGTTGATGACAATTTCTTTGCCAAAGAGTTCGAGTACCGCGTCGATCGACGGCGTCTGAGCACGCCCGCACACCAGCACGCGCACCGGGATGGCCAGTTGCGGCATCTTCAAGCCGTGTTCGGCGATGGTGTCCTTGATGGCTTGGTTGATCGAGGCCTTGTCCCAATTGGCCGCGCTCAGCCGCTGAGCCAATGCCTGCACGGCAGGCCGGATGGCGTCGGTCAAGTGCGTGGCACGGTCTTCATCGGCCGGCGTCACGTCGGCGAAATACATCGAGAGCCACTCGGCCAACTCGATGGTGGTGGCGCAACGATCCTTGAACAGGCCGCACGCCCTCACCAGCCGATCGTCCGCCGTGGTCTGGATGCCGCGCTTGGCCAACTGCTCCACCACCAGGGATGCCAGCTTGGCGTCGTCCGTCATCTTGATGTGCTGTGCGTTCAGCCAGCGGAGCTTGGCCCCATCGAATTGACCGGCCGACTTGCCGAGATGGTCCAGGTCGAACCACGAGATGAATTGCTCGCGCGAGAACACCTCGTCGTCGCCATGGCTCCAGCCCAGGCGCGCCAGGTAGTTGACGACGGCATCGGCCAGATAGCCCTCGTCGCGATACTGCGTCACCGGCTTGGCGCCGTTTCGCTTGCTCATCTTCTCGCCCTGCTCGTTCAACACGGTGGGCAAGTGCGCGTACACGGGCGGCTGCTTGCCGAGCGCACGGAAGATATTGATCTGACGCGGTGTGTTGTTGACGTGATCGTCGCCACGGATCACGTGCGTGATGTCCATGTCGAGGTCATCGACCACCACGCAGAAGTTGTAGGTGGGCGTGCCGTCCGGGCGCGCGATCACGAGATCGTCGAGCTCGTCGTTGCTGATCTCGATGCGGCCCTTGACCTTGTCGTCCCACACCACCGAGCCGCCGATCGGGTTCTTGAAGCGGATCACCGGCTGCACGCCCTCGGGGACGGGGGGCAAGACCTTGCCCGGCTCCGGGCGCCAGGTGCCGTCGTAGCGCGGCTTTTCTTTCGCCATCATCTGGCGCTCGCGCAGCACGTCGAGCTCGGCTTGCGACATGTAGCAGGGGTAGGCCAGACCGGCGTCGAGCATCTGCATGAGCACCTCTTTGTAGCGCTCGATGCGCTGCATCTGGAAGAACGGGCCCTCGTCGTGGTCGAGGCCCAGCCATTTCATGCCTTCGATGATCACGTCAACGGCCGCTTGCGACGAGCGTTCGAGATCGGTGTCTTCGATGCGCAGCACGAACACGCCGTTATTGGCGCGGGCGAAGGCCCAGGGGTACAGCGCGGAGCGGATGTTGCCGAGGTGGATGAAGCCGGTCGGGCTCGGTGCGAAACGGGTGCGAACGCGAGAAGTCATAAAGAATTCAAAACAATTTCAGATTCAGGCCCAGGTGCCCAGGCCGCGCAGGAGGTCGTCCTGAATGTCGAGCGGGTGCTCCAGGCCGACCGCCACGCGGATCAGCCCCTGGCCGATGCCGGCCGCCTGGCGCTGGGCTTCGGAAAGCTTGCCGTGCGAGGTGCTGGCCGGGTGCGCCAGAAGGGTCTTGGTGTCGCCGAGGTTGGTGCAGCGCGACAGCGTCTGCAATGAATCGAGCACATGGAAGGCCCGCTCACGCGCCTGCTCGGGGCCGCTAGCCTGCACGTCGAAGGACAGCACCGCGCCGCCCATGCCACCCATCTGCCTCATGGCCAGCTCGTGCTGCGGGTGGTCGGCCAGGGCCGGGTAGTACACGCGCGCCACGGCGGGCTGCTGCTGCAACCACTGCGCCAGCTCGAGCGCCTGGGCGCTTTGCGCACGCATGCGCAGGTCGAGCGTTTCGAGTCCCTTGAGCACGACCCAGGCGTTGAAGGGCGAGAGCACCATGCCGCTGTTCTTCTGCACGGGCAGGAATTTCTCGTTGACGAGCTGCTCGCTGGCGCACAACGCGCCAGCCATCACGCGGCCCTGCCCATCGAGATACTTGGTGCCCGAGTGCATGACGATGTCGGCGCCCAGCTCGGTGGGGCGCTGCAGCGACGGCGTGGCAAAGCAGTTGTCCACCGCCAGCAAGGCGCCCGCCTCGTGAGCCAGATCAGCCAGCGCCGCGATGTCGCAAACCTCGGTGAGCGGATTGGTGGGCGTCTCGGCGAACAGCAAGCGGGTGTTCGGGCGGATCGCCGCCTTCCAGGCCGGCAGATCGGTCTGCGGCACGCAGGTCGATTCGACGCCAAAGCGCGCGAACTCGGTGCCGATCAGCTTGATCGTCGAGCCGAACATCGACTGCGAATAGAGCACATGGTCGCCCGCCTTCAGCAAACTGAAGCACATGAGCATGATGGCTGCCATGCCCGAGGCCGTGGCCAGCGCGGCTTCGGTGCCCTCGAGCGCCGCCAGCCGTTGCTCGAAGCTGGCCACGGTGGGGTTGCCCGACCGTCCGTAGGTATAGCCCGCATCCTGACCGGCAAAGCGACGTGCCGACGCCTCAGCGCTGGGCTGAACGTAGCCGCTGGTCAGGTAGAGCGCCTCGGAGTTCTCGCCATACTGGCTGGGCTCGACGGCCGCGCGCACCGCCAACGTCTGCGGGCGCAGCCCCTTGCTGTTCGGCGGCACCGCCATCAGTTCGACTCCGAGCTCGACTGCAAGGCCAGACGCCCGCGCGCGGCGGCGTCTTCTTCGTCACCCTGGGCGGCCGAGACGCGCTGCGTCTGGATGGCGTCGAAGTCTTCCGGCGACACGTCGCCCGTGACGTACACGCCATCGAAGCACGACGCTTCGAATCCCTTGATGCCCGGCTGCAAGGCGCCGACAGCGCGCTTCATGGCTTCGACGTCCTGATAGATCAGCGCATCGGCCCCGATGATCTGGCGGATCTCTTCGGCGGTGCGCCCGTGCGCCACCAGTTCGGTCTTGGTCGGCATGTCGATGCCGTAAACGTTCGGGAAGCGCACCGGCGGCGCGGCCGAGGCCAGATACACCTTGCTGGCACCCGCCTCACGCGCCATCTGCACGATCTCCTTGGACGTGGTGCCGCGCACGATGGAGTCGTCCACCAGCAGGACGCGGCGGCCTTCGAACTCACAGCCGATGGCGTTGAGCTTCTGGCGCACCGACTTCTTGCGCACCGACTGCCCCGGCATGATGAAGGTGCGGCCCACGTAGCGGTTCTTCACGAAGCCTTCGCGATAAGGCTTGCCGAGCTTCTGTGCCAGTTGCATGGCAGACGGCCGGCTCGATTCCGGGATCGGAATGACCACATCGATCTCGGACGGCGGCATGGTCGAGATGACCCGCTGCGCCAGCGTCTCGCCCATGTTGAGACGGGCCTGGTAGACAGAAATACCGTCGATCACCGAGTCCGGTCGCGCCAAGTAGACGAACTCGAACATGCACGGGTGATGGTTGGTCTGCTCGGCGCACTGCTGTGCCTGGACTTCGCCATCGAGGTTGATGAAGACGGCCTCGCCCGGCGCCACATCGCGCACCAGGCGGTGGCTGGTGCCCTCCAGCGCCACCGACTCGCTGGCCACCATCACGGTGCGCCCGTCCGGGCCGTCGGACTCGCCAAAGCACAACGGGCGAATGCCGTAGGGGTCCCGGAATGCCAGCAGGCCATGGCCGGCGATCAGGCAGACCACCGCGTACGAGCCCTTGATGCGGCGATGCACCGACTTGACGGCGGCAAAGACTTTCTCGGGCGTGAGCGGCAACTCGCGGGCGGCCACTTCGAGCTCGTGAGCCAGCACGTTGAGCAGCACCTCGGAATCGCTCTCGGTGTTGACGTGACGACGATCGATCGCGAACAGCTCGCCGCGCAGGGCATGGGCGTTGGTCAGGTTGCCGTTGTGGGCCATCACCAGACCGAATGGCGCGTTGACGTAGAACGGCTGTGCCTCTTCTTCGCTGTAGGCATTGCCTGCCGTCGGGTAGCGCACCTGGCCCAGACCCACGGTGCCCGGCAACGCGCGCATGTTGCGCGTGCGGAAGACGTCGCGCACCATGCCGCGCGCCTTGTGCATGAAGAACTTGGTGCCACGCGCATCGGGCCCGGCCGTGACGATGCCGGCGGCGTCCTGACCACGGTGCTGCAGCAGCAGCAGCGCGTCATAAATCAACTGGTTGACAGGCGCCTTAGAAATCACGCCCACGATGCCGCACATATCTCACCCCATCTCAAGAACACCACGCCCAGCCGACTCGGGCAGATAGTGATCGACCGCATCGGGCATGAGAGGCCTCAACCCGTCGATCAACACCAGCAACCAAGCCGCCCCTTGCGAGGCTTGCCACGCTGAAGAGTGCGACAGCGGGGTCATCTGCACCACCGTCGCCACCACCAGCCCAATCACGACCCCACGGGCCAATCCGAACACGCCACCCAGCAAGCGGTTGGTCCCGCTCAAGGCCGACGCCCGCACCAGTTGGTTGAGCAGCCACGACGCCACGCCCCACAGCACCAGCACGATCAAAAACAACACCCCCATGCCGACGCCGACATTCACCGGCGACCCCGGCGCGCCGACCGGCACGTAAACGGCAAAGTCCGCGCCAAACCGATGCGCCAGCACATACGCTACCGCCCAGCCCAACAACGACAGCACCTCGGCCAGCAAGCCCCGCAGCACACCCACGGCGACGGACAGGGCCAACATGCTCAACAATGCCACATCCACCCAAGCCATGCATGCGCCCCCGGTCAGTCCGTCGGGCTCAAAGCGTGAGGATGGCCGCGGTCATGCCGGCCTGTCGAATCTTGCTGGCGGCCTTCTCGGCCGCTTCCTTGTCCGGGAAGGGCCCCAGCCGCACCCGAATGCGTTTGCCGCCCTCACCGTTCACAACTTGGGTATAGGTTTTCAGACCGAGTTTCTCGACCTTGACTCGTGCTTCGTGCGCCTTGGGCACATCGGCAAAGGCGCCGATCTGCACGATGTAGCGCACATCCGCTGACGAGGCAGCGCGCGCGGCGCCGGCGGCCGGCTTGGCGGCCTCCTTGCCATTGAGCAGGGCCTGGGCGCGAGCCGCATCTGCTCCGTCGTTGGATTTGCCGCCTGGGTTCTTGCTGTCGGGTTTGCTGGCGGGCTTGGCCGCCGCCTCCGGCTTCGGGGACACAGCAGCCGGCACGGACGGCCTGGTCGCGGCCCGAGATACGTCGTGCGCGGCGACAACCGCTGGCGACGCAGCGGAAGCGGCTGGAGCAGCTGGAGCGGCACCAGCGGGCGTTTCGTCCTCGGCAACAGAACGTGCCGCCGGCGCGGGTTCGTCCACTCGGCGAGCAGCCGTGGCACCAGCCACGCGGGGCACTTCGAGATCATGCCCGCCATCCTTGTGCGGCATCACGATGGGCAAATCGGACGGCAGCGGCCGGGGCTGGCTATCGAACAACAGCGGAAAACCAATCACCCCCACGACCACCAGCACCGCAGCACCGATCAGGCGGCGGCGCGCACGCGTGCGGGCTTCTTCACTCGGCGTGGCTGCCGAAGCCACCCATTCGTCGGTCGGCTTGGCGCGAAATCGCTGGAGGAAGGAAGGCAAGGACATGCGCTACAGGGCTCAGCGGAAGGATTCAGACGAGAGAAGCGGGGCCGGCGATGCGTCGAATTGCTTCAAGCCTTGGAAGCTGCGGCCACGACATGCTGACCACCCAGTCGCGGTACGCCGTTCGCCAGCACACCGCCGACCGTGAAGAACGATCCGAAGACCACGATTCTATCCGCCGGGTCAGTGGCGGCTACGGCCGCGTCGAGCGCCGCCTGAGGGCTCGCGTGGGTATGCACCCGCACAACCGCCGGCAACACTCGTCCGGCTTCGCGCCCTCGCGTGAGCTCGCTCTCGATCACGGCCTGCAGCTCCGCAGCCGACGCAGCACGAGGAGTAGGCAGGTCGGTGCAGCACCAGACATCCACCAGCGGCAGCAGGCGCCCGACCACCTGGGCCAGATCCTTGTCGCGCATGGCGCCGAACACCGCGAACGTGCGCGGATAAAAGCCCATCTGATCGAGGTTTTGCGCCAGCGCGGCCGCCGCGTGCGGGTTGTGCGCCACGTCGAGCACCAGAGTCGGCTGCCCCGGCACGATCTGGAACCGCCCTGGCAGTTCGACCCGCACCAGGCCCACACGCACCGCCTGCGCGGTGATCGGCAGGCGATCGCGCATGGCCTGCAGAGCCGACAACACGCCCGATGCGTTGATCAACTGATTGGCACCGCGCAAAGCCGGATACGCCAGCCCGGCGTAGCGACGCCCCCGCCCAGCCCAGCCCCACTGCTGCTTGTCGCCCGAGACGTTGTGGTCGCGACCGCTGAGCCACAAATCAGCGCCAATGGCCCACGCGTGGTT
>NZ_JAYSBZ010000012.1:0-54669 GCF_041915145.1 Aquabacterium sp.
CGTGATCGCCCGCCGCAAGGACTGGCCCGCCGCGACCGAGCTGCGCGGCATCCAGGCGGCGCTGTCGATGAACATCTCGATGACGCACATTCAGGACGAACTGGCCCAGCAGTCGGCACCGCTGTCGACCGAGCAGCGTCAGCTCGTCAACCAGCACCCGCTGGCCAGCCGCAAGCTGCTGATGCAGCTCGGCGTGAACGACCCCGATTGGCTCGACGCCGTCGCCCAGCACCACGAACAGGCCGACGGACGCGGCTACCCCTATGGGGCGACGCATGTGGGCGTGCTGGCCGACGCCATCCACACCGCCGACGTGTTCGCCGCCAAGCTCAGCCCGCGCATCGGCCGCAGCGGCATGCCCTCGCCGCGCGCGGCGGCCGAGATCTTCAAGCACAGCAGCGCCAGCTACTTCGGCGCCACCATCATTCGCGAGCTGGGCTTGTATCCGCCCGGCTGCCTGGTGCAGCTCTCGACCGGCGAGACCGCCATGGTGCTGCGCCGCACTGCCGACCCGCTGTGCCCGGATGTCGCCCTGCTGACCACCGACGAAGGCCAGATGCTGGCCGAGCCGCACCGCTGCCCCACCGGCCCGTCTCACCAGCGCACGGTGAAGTGCGCGGCCGCCAACCCGGCGCTGGTGGCGCGTTTCGCCGTCGAACACCTATACGGTTGAGTGGCGGTTGAGCGCCCGCTCCTGCCAATTTGTCACCAAGGGTTTCCACCCAAGATCAATCGTTAACCCTTACACTGCCGCCATCGCAATCTTGAAGGGGTTCCTCATGGCCAATCCGGCACTGAAACCGTTTGCTTCCCATGGCAATCTGTTCGGTCAACCCACCGAACGTCAGGCGCTGCAGCGCGAAAAGCTGGGCGTGATGAGCGGGTTCGTGGTGGGCATGCTGGTCGCCGCCGGCACCGTCAGCCCGCATCTGGTCGCCGCCGGCGTGCCCGACATCGGGGCCCACGCGGCCAGCGCGGTGGTCGTGGCCGCCTGCACCTGGGTGGGCTACCGACTCGGCACCGCCGGGCGTCGCGGCGCCTGATACCGGCCGGAGCCGCTCAGCCGCTCAAACGGCGTGCTGCTCCACCACGAAGCTGGCGCCGTCGAACTGCGCCAGCGTCTGCGTGAGCCAGGGCATCACCTCGCGCAACGTGCCCGCCAAGGTATAGGGCGGGTTGTAGACGAACATGCCGCTGCCCGTGAGCCCGAAGCCTTCGGAGTCGGGCTGTTGCACGGTCATGCTCACATGCAGCCAGCTCTTGGGCGCGCACGCCTTGAGCTGTCGCGGCAGCTGCAGCGACTCCCGCCGCGACACCTGCGGATACCACACCATGTAGACCCCCTCGGCGAAGCGCTTGAGGGCGTCGCGCACCGCCTTCACGGTGTGGTCGTAGTCGCTCGCCAATTCGTAAGACGGATCCATCAGCACCGCGGCGCGGCGGCTCACCGGCGGCACCTGCCCCTTGAGCGAGGCAAAGCCGTCGGCTTGCGTGACCTGGGTGTGCTTGTCTTGCCCGAAGTGGCTCGACAGGATGCGGAAGTCGGTCGGGTGCAGCTCGAACAGCCGCAATTCGTCTTGCGGACGCAGCAGCATGTGTTCGAACTCGGGCGAGCCGGGGTAGTGCTGCAACTCGCCCCCCACATTGAAGCCGCGCACGATCTTCACGTAGTCGGCCACGGCCGGGGGCAGATCCTTGCGGTCCCACAGGCGGGCGATGCCGCGCTCGTATTCGCCGCGCTTTTGCGACTCCGGGCTGCGCAGCGAATAACCGCCGGCGCCAGCGTGGGTGTCGATCAACCGATACGGTTTGTCTTTCTGCCCCATGTAGCGCAGCACCTGCACCAGCACGAGGTGCTTGAGAACATCGGCGTGGTTGCCGGCATGAAAGGCGTGGCGATAAGCGAGCATGTGGGGGCGATCAACGAGCCGGCGTGAGCCGTGAGCCTGCATTGTCGCCGCGCCGGCCTGCCGCCCGGTCACACCAAGGTGCTACCGTTGACGGCTGCGCCGGGGCCACCCGGCGCCCCGCCCTGATGGAGTCTGCCTTTGCTCGCCTGGTTCGAACGTCGCGTCCACCCCTTCGAAGACGCGCCCCCCACCATCCCGCCACGCGGTTTCATGGCTTTCGTGTGGCGAGCCACTCAGGGCGTGCGGCCCTACATCGCGGCAATGACGCTGCTCACCGCCTGCGTGGGCGCCTTCGAGGCCCTGCTGTTCAGCGCACTGGGGCGCATCGTTGACGAACTCGGCCACAAACAGGCTGACCGACTGTGGGCGGAAGACGGCCACCGCCTGCTGTTGCTGGCCGGCGTGCTGCTGGCCAGCTCGCTCGTCGTGGCCCTGCACACGGTGTTCAAGCACCAGACGCTGGCGGGCAACTTCCCGATGCTGCTGCGCTGGCGCTTTCACCGCCTGCTGCTGCGCCAGAGCATGCATTTCTTTCAGGACGAATTCGCCGGCCGCATCGCCACCAAGGTCATGCAGACCGCTCTGGCGGTGCGCGACGCGGTGATGATCGTCACCGACATCCTGGTGTTCGTCACGATCTATTTCGTGACGATGAGCGCGGTGGTGGTGCACTTCCACTTCTGGCTGGTGCTGCCCTTCGCCGCCTGGGTGGCCGCCTACATCACGTCGCTGTGGTTCTTCGTGCCGCGCCTGAGCCGTGTGGCCAAGCATCAGGCCGACGCGCGCTCGCTGATGGTCGGCCGCATCACCGATGCCTACACCAACATCAGCACCGTCAAGCTGTTCTCGCACGGGCAGCGCGAGGCCAGCTACGCCCGCAGCGCGATGCAGGACTTCTTGGGCAACGTGCACCAGATGATGCGGCTGGTGAGCGGCATCGAAGTCGTCAACCACACCTTGAGCATGCTGCTGGTACTGAGCACCGCCGGCGTGGCGCTGTGGCTGTGGGCGCGCAACGAGGTGGGTGTAGGCGCGGTGGCCGCCGCCACGGCCATGGCGCTGCGCCTGAACGGCATCTCGCACTGGATCATGTGGGAGATGGCCAACCTCTTCGAGCACATCGGCACCGTGCAGGACGGCATCACCACCCTCACCAAGCCGCATGCCGTGCTCGACGCCCCGCAAGCCGGCGCGTTGACCGTGCAGCAGGGCGACATCCGCTTCGACAACGTGCGCTTCAGCTACGGCGGCGAGCGCGCCGTGATCGACGGGCTCTCGCTGCACATCCAGCCCGGCGAAAAGATCGGCCTAGTCGGCCGCTCGGGCGCGGGCAAGTCGACCATCGTCAACCTGCTGCTGCGCTTTTACGACCTCGACGGCGGTCGCATCCTGATCGACGGGCAGGACATCGCCGGTGTGACACAAGACAGCCTGCGCGCGCAGATCGGCATGGTCACGCAAGACACCTCGCTGCTGCACCGCTCGGTGCGCGACAACATCCTCTACGGCCGCCCCGACGCGACGGAGGCCGACATGATCGCCGCCGCCACCCGCGCCGAGGCGCACGAGTTCATCAGCACGCTCACCGACCCCAAGGGCCGCAGCGGCTACGAAGCGCACGTGGGTGAGCGTGGCGTGAAGCTCTCGGGCGGCCAGCGCCAGCGCATCGCCATCGCCCGCGTGATGCTGAAAGACGCGCCCATCTTGTTGCTCGACGAAGCCACCAGCGCGCTCGACAGCGAGGTCGAAGCGGCCATCCAGGCCAGCCTGTACCGGCTGATGCAAGGCAAGACGGTGGTGGCGATCGCGCACCGGCTGTCGACCATCGCAGCGATGGACCGGCTCATCGTGCTCGACCACGGTCGTATCGTCGAACAAGGCACGCACGCCGAGTTGCTGACGCGCGGCGGCCTCTATGCCCGGTTGTGGGCCCACCAGAGCGGCGGGTTTCTCGGCACCGAGGCCGACGATCAGACCTGAGCGCCGGGGGCCGCGTCGGCGCGGGCACGCAGCCACGCGGCCAGCTCGTCGGCCGGCATGGGTCGGGCAAACAGATAGCCCTGCGCTTCGTCGCACCCGAGATCGGCCAGCAACGCGGCGGACGACTCCGTCTCCACGCCTTCGGCAATCGTCTTGAGACCCATGCTGGCTGCCATCTGGATGATGGCGCGCACGGTGCCGAAGTCGTCGATCGACAGCTTCGCGCCCAAGGCCTTGAGCGCGCTCAGCCGCTCGATGGACTCGCGGTTCATGCGGTCGTCGAAGAATCGATAGGTGTTGCGGCGCTCTTCCACCTCCACGCGCAGGCGCGCATAGGAGTCGCGCACGCTGGTCACGAACGCGGCCTTGTGGATGAAGAAGCAGGCAACGATCTCGTAGGCATGCCCGAGTAGCGAGTAGAGATCGAAAACGTTGCCGTACAAGGTGAGACACAGCTCGGACAAGATCGTGATCCACGCCGCGCCGGCGGTGATGGCGATCACGCCATATTCGGCGGCCAGCTTGAACGGCGTCAGGCCCGCCCCTTCGATGAAGGTGCGCGGCCACCACTGCGGGAACCACGCGGCATGCGATGCGTCGAGCCAGCCGAAGGCCAGCAACACGCGAACCACCACCAGCACCATGCACAGCGCGACGATGATTCGGCCAGGCATCCGCCCCATGGCGCGCGCAGCGACAGACGCATGTTGCGGCGAAGATGGCGTGCGGGACGCTTCGATGGACGGCATGGCGTATTGAATCTGGGGCCGCCCCCGCCCCGGGCTCTTGCGCTCGCCCGGCTGAAACCGTGCCATCACACCCCAGGCATTAAACTCCGGCCCTTGTTTTGGCGACCGAAGTTGAATCTTTCATGGCTGCTGGCTCCACCGGGCAACACCCCGGTTTTTTCGACATCAAAAGTGCCTCGCTGACCCTGGTCGCCGTGGTGCTCAAGACCACCGACCTCGCGGCCCTGGCCGACGAGCTGCAGCAGCGCCTGGGCGCCACGCCCGACGTGTTCGACCAGGAGCCGGTCGTGATCGATTTGGCACACGTGGCGGCCGACGCCACCCCGGTCGACTTCGCCGCGCTGGTGGCGCTGCTGCGTCGCCACCGCATGCTGCCCATCGCCGTGCGTGGCGGCAACGCCGAGCAGACCCTGGCCGCGCAAGAAGCCGGACTGACCGAAGCCGAGGCCGGTGCCGCGCCACGCGGCGAGGTCAAAGAAGTGATCAAGGAAGTGGTGCGCGAGGTGCAGGTCGAAGTGCCGGTGGAGGTGCGCGTCGAAGTACCCGTGTCCACCACCACGCTCATCATCGACAAGCCCGTGCGCTCGGGCCAGCAGGTCTACGCCAAGGGCGGCGACCTCGTCATGCTGGCCGCCGTGAACCCCGGCGCCGAGGTGATCGCCGACGGCAACATCCACGTCTACGCCCCGCTGCGCGGCAAGGCCATCGCCGGGGCCAAGGGCAACACCGCCGCGCGCATCTTCGCGCAGTGCCTGGAGCCCGAGCTCGTGGCCATCGCCGGCACCTACCGAACCACCGAAAACCCGCTGCCGCCCGAAGTCGTGGGCCGTGCCGCGCAAGTTCGCCTCGATGGCGAGCGCCTGGTTTTCGAGGCCATCAAACTCTGAATCTGAACTGAAGGACTGCAACCAATGGCAAAAATCGTCGTGGTGACTTCGGGCAAAGGTGGCGTGGGCAAAACCACCACCAGCGCCAGTTTCTCGTCGGGCCTCGCGCTGCGCGGCCACAAGACCGTGGTGATCGACTTCGACGTCGGCCTGCGCAACCTCGACCTCATCATGGGCTGCGAGCGCCGCGTGGTGTACGACCTCATCAACGTCATCCACGACGAAGCCAAGCTCAGCCAGGCGCTGATCAAGGACAAGCAGTGCGACAACCTCTACGTGCTGGCCGCCTCGCAAACGCGCGACAAGGACGCCCTCACCAAAGAAGGCGTCGAGCGCATCCTCAACGAGCTGGCTGACCAGGGCTTCGAATACATCGTGTGCGACTCGCCCGCCGGCATCGAAACCGGCGCGCTGCTGGCCATGCACTTCGCCGACGAGGCGCTGGTGGTGACCAACCCCGAGGTCTCGTCGGTGCGCGACTCCGACCGCATCCTGGGCATGCTCAACAGCAAGACCAAGCGCGCCATCGAGGGCCTGGAGCCCATCAAGGAGCACCTGCTCATCACGCGCTACAACCCGAATCGCGTCGAAGGCGGGCAGATGCTGTCGCTCGATGACATCCACGAGATCCTGCGCGTCAAGCTGATCGGCGTGATCCCCGAGTCCGAGTCGGTGCTCAATGCGTCGAACCAGGGCGTACCGGCCATCCACCTGCAGGGCACGGACGTGTCCGAGGCCTATCGCGACGTGATCGACCGCTTCCTGGGCGAAGACAAGCCCCTGCGCTTCATCGACGCCGAGAAGCCCGGTTTCTTCAAGCGTCTGTTCGGGAGGTAAGCCATGGGTTTCCTGTCGTTCTTTCTGGGCGAAAAGAAGAGCACGGCCAGTGTGGCCAAGGAGCGGCTGCAGATCATCCTGGCGCACGAGCGCGCCGGGCGCTCGGCGGCCAGTCCGTCCTACCTGCCCGACCTGCAGCGCGAGCTGGTCGCGGTGATCTCGAAGTACGTGTCGATCAACCCCGAGGACATCAAAGTCAACCTGGAGCGCCAGGACGACCTTGAAGTGCTCGAAGTGAAGATCGAGCTGCCCGAAGCCGCTCGCTGACCCAGCGATTCGTGCATGAGTCGTCACCCCGGGTGACGGCCAACCCTGGCTGCGGTGGGGGTTTGGGCCGGGTGCGGGGACAATAGCGGGTTGTTTGCCCACCCCCCTTGCCGTGTCCGCCCACCCCGCCTTCACCCCGCCCCGCGCCAAGCCGCTGACCAGCTATCGCCCGTTCTGGGCCAAGCGCTTCGGCCCCGCGCCCTTCCTGCCCATGAGCCGCGCAGAGATGGACGCGCTGGGCTGGGACAGCTGCGACATCATCATCGTGACGGGCGACGCCTACGTGGACCACCCCAGCTTCGGCATGGCCGTGATCGGCCGCACGCTCGAAGCACAAGGCTTTCGCGTGGGCATCATCGCGCAGCCCGACTGGCACAGCGCCGACCCGTTCAAGGTGCTGGGCAAGCCCAACCTGTTCTTCGGCGTGGCGGCCGGCAACATGGACTCGATGATCAACCGCTACACGGCTGATCGCAAGATCCGCAGCGACGACGCCTACACGCCCGGCGGCGAAGCCGGCAAGCGCCCCGACCGCGCCTCGCTGGTCTACGCGCAGCGCTGCCGCGAGGCGTACCCGGGCGTGCCCATCCTCCTGGGCGGCATCGAGGCCTCGCTGCGCCGCATCGCGCACTACGACTACTGGCAAGACAAGGTGCGCCGCTCCCTCCTGGCCGACGCCAAGGCCGACCTGCTGCTCTACGGCAACGCCGAGCGCGCCATCGTCGAGGTGGCGCACCGCTTGGCGGCTCGCGAGCCCGTCGAGAAGATCACCGACGTGCGCGGCACCGCCTTCATGCGCCGCGACGGCGACGAGTCGGCGCAAGGCTGGTTCGAGATCGACTCGACCGAGGTCGACCTGCCCGGCCGTATCGACGAGCACATCAACCCTTACCAGACCACCTCCGAGCAGGCCAAGGCGCAAGGCAGCACCTGCGCCAAGGACGAGGCGACGAACAACCCCGCGGCCGACGCCGCCCCGGGTGCCGCCACGCCCGACGCGCCCTACCAGACCATCACCTTCGTGCCGCCGCCCAAGCCGCTGGGCAAGATCGTGATGCCGCCACGCGAGCGCACGGTCGTGCGCCTGCCGAGCTTCGAGGCCGTGCAACGCGACCCGGTGCTCTACGCCCACGCCAACCGCGTGCTGCACCTCGAAACCAACCCCGGCAACGCTCGCGCCATGGTGCAGGCGCACGGCGAGCGCGACGTCTGGATCAACCCGCCGCCCGTCCCGCTCACCACGCCCGAGATGGACGCGGTGTTCGACCTGCCCTACGCCCGCTCGCCGCACCCGCGCTACGCCGACGAGAACGGCAGCCATGACGGCGCCACCAAGATCCCGGCCTGGGAGATGATCCGCTTCAGCGTGAACATCATGCGCGGCTGCTTTGGCGGCTGCACCTTCTGCTCGATCACCGAGCACGAGGGCCGCATCATCCAGAGCCGCAGCGAAGACTCGGTGATCCACGAGATCGAGGAGATCCGCGACAAGGTCAAGGGCTTCACCGGCATCATCAGCGACCTCGGCGGCCCCACGGCCAACATGTACCGCCTGGCCTGCAAGAGCCGCGAGATCGAGGCTGCGTGCCGCAAGCCCAGCTGCGTCTACCCCACCATCTGCCAGAACATGGGGACCGACCACACGCACCTGATCCAGCTCTATCGCCGCGCGCGCGGGCTCAAGGGCATCAAGAAGATCCTCATCGGCTCGGGCCTACGCTACGACCTGGCCGTGCAATCGCCCGAGTACATCCGCGAGCTGGTGACGCACCACGTGGGCGGCTATTTGAAGATCGCGCCCGAGCACACCGAGGAAGGGCCGCTCTCAAAGATGATGAAGCCCGGCATCGGCACCTACGACCGCTTCAAGCAGCTCTTCGAGCTCTACAGCGAGCAGGCGGGCAAGAAGCAGTTCCTCATCCCGTACTTCATCGCGGCCCACCCGGGCACCAGCGACGAAGACATGATGAACCTCGCGATCTGGCTCAAGCGCAACGGCTTCCGGGCCGATCAGGTGCAGACCTTCTATCCAAGCCCGATGGCCTCGGCGACGGCGATGTACCACTCGGGCCGCAACCCGCTGAGCCGCGTGTCGCGCAGCCACAAGATCAGCGAACCGGTGGACGTGGTCAAGGGCGACCGCCGCCGTCGCCTGCACAAGGCCTTCCTGCGCTACCACGACCCCAACAACTGGCCGCTGCTGCGCGAGGCGCTGAAAGAAATGGGCCGCGCCGACCTGATCGGCAACGGCAAGCAGCACCTGATCCCGACCTTCCAGCCCGCCACCGACGGCAGCTACGAGAGCGCGCGGCGCAAGAACTCGACGCCCTCTTCTTGCTCGCGCAAATCCAGCCCTACGGCAGGCGTCGCCAAAGGCCGGATCCTGACGCAGCACACCGGCTTGCCGCCGCGCGAAACGGGCAGCCGCCCCTCGGCCAACAAGTCCGGCAAGACCGCGTCATCGACCGGCCGATCAACGGCCCAGCCACGCGGCACGGGCCGACCGGCGACTCGCAAGAAATAACAGGCCGATCGGCGCCGTAGCGCCGCCTGAGCGCGCACCGCTGTGGCGTGGCTCGCTCAGCCCAGCGCCTGGGTCAGCAACTCGGCCACGAGCGCGTTGAGGTCACCGCCCTGGGACTCGGCGCGCTCGCGCAGTTTTTGCGCCAGCTCGGTCGGCAGCTTGCAGGCAAACGGCACCAGGCCGGCTGCGGCGTCGCGGCGACGCTGCTCCTTGCGGTCCACCACCTCACCCGCGCCTTGCGCGAAGCGGCCGGGCACCGCCGCGCCTTTGCGCTGGCCGTCGATCTTGAGTTGCATCTGGCGGGCGAGGTCTTCTCTTTTCAGGCTCATGATGGTTCGCTGAACGGGTCGGTGAATGGATCAGTGCTGCGCGTCGAACTGGTCGGCGTTCTTGCCCTTGAAAGGCGCGTAGAAGGCCTTGATGGCCTGCATGTCTTTCTCGATGTCGCCCGTGGGGTGGATCACCGGCCCCAGGCCCGTGACCTTGCGCGAGTAGTCCATGTAGGCCAGCACGATGGGCACCTTGGCGGTGAGGGCGATGTAGTAGAAGCCGGTCTTCCAGTAGCGCACCTTGCTGCGCGTGCCTTCGGGCGGCACGATGAGTTGCAAGGTGCCTTCGGCAGCCACCAGCGCCTCGGCCGAGGCGGCCACCATGTTGGTCGATTTTTCGCGGTTGACGGCGATGCCGCCCATCCAGCGCATCAGCGGGCCGAAGGGCGGCTTGAAGATCGATTGCTTGCCCATCCAGTAGGGCTTGAGCCCCAGCACGAAGGCCGCCATCAGCGTGTACGGCAGGTCCCAGTTGCTGGTGTGGGGCGCGGCGATCATCACGCACTTGGGCGTGTTGGGCGGCAAGGCACCCTCGACCTTCCAGCCATTCAATTTCAAGAAGAGTTTCGACGCCGCCCGCAAGCAGGTGTTGACGACAGGCGTGTCGAAAAGAGTGTGGTGCATCGAGCAGCTTTCAGCAGAAAACAAGGGTCCGGGGTGCCGGCAATGAGCACCTGAGCCGCGTGTTCGGCCGAAGTGACAACAGGGCTGGATTATTTCAGACCGCGCTCAGGTCATGGCCGCGTCGATCTGTTCGAGCTCGCGGCGCCAGGCGTCGGCGCCGGCCGTGCGCGGCAGCAGCAGCACCAGGGCGCAACCAGGCCGCACGCGGATCGGGCGGATCACCAGTTGCGCGTCGCCCACCGTGGCGGTGGTTTCGCTGACCATGCGGCCGAGCGCCAACGCGTCGCCTGCCCGTGCCACGGCCATGAGCAAGGCATGCGCCTGCTGTGCCAGATCGTTGGCCGGCACGCTGCCGCCATGCGCCTCGATGGCGCGCGTGGCGACGTTGAAGATGCAGGCGCCGAGCGCCTCGGTGCGCCCGGCCACGAGCGTCAAGTATTCGGCCGCGCTCAAAGGCTGAGGTTGCGCTGGCGCCGCCACAGGCCGCGCGGGTGCCGCTGGGCGCGACACCACCGGCATCGGCGTCGGCCCCAGGTTGATGCGCGCGATCATCGGCACCTGCGGCATGCTCATTTGCGCGGCTTCGCGGTTCCAGTACGAGGCCAGCAAGGCCCAGCCCGCCGTGATCGCGTTGGTGGCCGGCGCGACCTCGATGTGCGCGCCGCCCACATGCTGCAGGGCCTGCACGTCCTGCTGCAGACGCGGCGAGCGCGCCTGCGGCAGCACCAGCATCGAGACCCCGGCACCGTGGCGGCTCAGCAGGTCGTCGCGCAGACAGGCGTAGGCCAGCGTGGCGACCTGCTCGGGCAGCTCCTCGGCCAGCAGGGCGTTGGACATGGCCGAGGCGAGCAACTGACGGCGGATGGCGATCCGCACGCCGGACTCGGCTTCGGCGTCGGACGCGTAGATGCGCAAGGCGCGCTGGTTCTGCGCGGGGCAGTCGATGTAGTGCAGCGAGGCCAGCGTGGTGCCGAAGCCTTGCCGGCGAATGTGCAGGCGTCGCAAGGGCCAGCCTGACGCCTGAGACAGCGCGGCCAGATAGTCGCGCGATTTGCCGGTGCCCAAGTCGTGCAGCGCGAGAAACGGCGTCACGCCCAGCTCGAAGTGCTGCCGCAGCGCCTCGGCCGGGTCGCACACGACAAACAGCTCGCGCACATGCTCGGACACCTTCTTGCCCAGGTCGCGGCCTTCGCTGGCCTCGCTGGCGCTGTGATCCATGATCTCGGTGGCCAGTTGGGTGGCCTCGGACCACGGGTCAGCCGGCTCTTGAGAACGGTCGGTGGGCTGCATCGCGATTCCCTGGTTTGCCCTGGCCCTGCGCCAAGTTGTTTCAAGATGCTAGCAGCGCAGTGTGACGGCCACATCCCACACCCATGGGAGACGCGCGACCAGCCTGAGCCACAAATCGCGCTGTCACGTGGCAAACGTCACGGAGCACGTATGCTCTTGACCATACGCGGCCCAGCCCCGCGCGACAACTCGGAGAGCTCAACCATGCGCTACGTCGTTTTCAATCAAAAGGGTGGCGTCGGCAAGTCCACCATCACCTGCAACCTGGCGGCCATCAGCGCCGCGCAAGGCCTGCGTACCCTGGTGGTCGATCTCGACCCGCAGGGCAACTCCACGCACTACCTGCTGGGCGACAGCGCCGACGAGTCGGCCCCCAACCTCGCCGAGTTCTTCGAGCAGACGCTCAAGTTCACCGCCCGCCCCAAGGCAACCAGCGAGTTCGCCCAGGCCACGCCGTTCGAGAACCTGCATGTGCTGCCCTCGTCGCCGGCGCTCGACGATCTGCACGCCAAGCTGGAATCGCGCTACAAGATCTACAAGCTGCGCGAGGCGCTCGATGAGCTGGCCGCCGACTACGACCGCATCTACATCGACACCCCGCCCGCGCTGAACTTCTACACGCGCTCGGCGCTGATCGCCGCCAACGGCTGCCTGATCCCGTTCGATTGCGACGACTTCTCGCGCCGCGCGCTCTACGCCTTGCTCGAAAACGTGCAGGAGATCCAGGCCGACCACAACGACCAGCTCGAAGTGAAGGGCATCGTGGTCAACCAGTTCCAGCCGCGCGCCAACCTGCCGCAAAAGCTGGTGCAGGAGCTGATCGACGAAGGCCTGCCGGTGCTGCAGCCCTACCTGAGCGCCTCGGTGAAGATCAAGGAATCGCACCAGCAGGCCAAGCCCATGGTGCACATGGAGCCGCGCCACAAGGTGACCAGCGAATTCGTGGCCCTGCACGAGGCGCTGGGCGCGTTGAGTCAGACAAGCCAGGCCTCGGCCAGCAAGGCCCGCAAGCAGCGCGGCCGGGTCTGAGCCCCCGCCCCGATCACGCCCGGATGCAGTCGCTGCTGCTCAAGAAAACCCGCGCCCAGCCTCATGAGCTGGGCGCGGTGCTGTGGGCCTTCGTCTACTTCTTCGCGCTGCTGGCCGGCTACTACGTGCTGCGCCCGCTGCGCGATGAAATGGGCATGCAGATCGGCGCCGCCAAGCTGCAAGAGAGCTTCACCGGCGTGTTCCTGACCATGCTGGCCGTGGCGCCGCTGTTCGGCTGGCTCAACCAGCGCGTGGCGCGGCGCACGCTGCTGCCCTGGCTGTATGGCTTCTTCATCGTCAACCTGCTGGGCTTCTACACCGTGCTGGAAGCCCGGGGCGAACAAGGCCCGCTGGTGGCGCGCGCCTTCTTCGTCTGGGTCAGCGTGTTCAACCTGTTCGCCATCTCGGTGTTCTGGAGCTTCATGGCCGACCTGTTCACCACCGAGCAGGCCAAGCGGCTCTACGGCTTCATCGCGGCAGGCGGCACGCTGGGCGCGCTGACTGGCCCGCTCATCACCGCCGGCCTGGTCACGCTGCTGGGGCCCAAGCATCTGGTGCTGGTGTCGGCGGGTTTGCTGGGCGTGGTCATCCTGGCGATCTTTCGCCTGCGGGCCTGGGCGCTGCGGTGGAGCGTGCAGCACCATGTGGTGCGAGACGAAAGCAAGGGCAAAGGCGAAACCGAAGTGCTGCGCGGCAGCATCTGGAGCGGCCTGATCGACGTGGCCCGCTCGCCCTACCTGCGCGGCATCTGCTGGTTCTTGCTGAGCTACGCGCTGCTGTCGACCTTCTTGTACTTTCAATCAGCCGACCTGCTGCCCAAGCACGTGAGTGGCAGCGGCGAGCGCACCCGGCTGCTGGCGCAGGTGGACTGGCTGGTCAACCTGATCGCGTTGCTGTTTCAGCTGCTGGCCTTCAACCGCGTGATCGAGCGGCTGGGCATTCGCTTCACGCTGGCTGCCATGCCGGCGGTGTCGCTGGTGGGCTATGCCTTGCTGGCCGTGCACCCGGTCATCCCGGTGCTGGTTGGCTTCGGCGTGTTGCGCCGCGCTGGCGAATACGCCTTGAGCAAACCGGGCCGCGAGACGCTGTTCAACGTGCTGCCGCCCGACCAGAAGTACAAGGCCAAGAACGTGATCGACACCCTGGTGCACCGCACGGGTGACACCGCCTCGGCCTGGGTGTACAGCAGCCTGCGTGCGCTGGGCCTGGGCAGCGCGCAGATCTCGTGGGTGGCGGTGCCGGTGGCGGCCGCCTGGCTGGTGGTCTCGCTGCGGCTGGGCCGTCAGGCGCAGGCGCTGCAGGGCGAGCTCAAGCCGAACGCACCGTGATCGTCACACCGGCGAGCTGCACCACCTGACCCCCGCGGATCTTGCAGGTCTTGCGCAGCTCGGTCTGGCCGTCCACCTGCACCTCGCCAGCGGCCACCAGGGCCTTGGCCGCGCCGCCGCTGTCGGCCACGCCGGCGGCCTTGAGCAGGGAGTCGAGCGGGATGAATTCGCCGCGCAGTTCAAAATCGAGGGTTTGTTGAGAGCTCATGGGGCCGCTACTCTACTCGCCCCGTCACCCGCCCCATGCCCACGTCATTGAAGTACCTGCAAGGCTACCCCGAGCACCTGCTGGCCCAGGTGCAACAGCTGATTGCCGACAACCGCCTCGGCGCGATGCTGGCCAAGCGCTACCCCGAGCGCCACGACGTGCGTACCGACAAGGCGCTGTTCGACTACACCGCCGAGCTGAAAGCCCGCCATCTGCGCAACGCCGAGCCGCTGAGCAAGGTGCTGTACGACAACAAGCTGAAGGTGATCTCGCACGCGCTGGGCACGCACACGGCCGTGTCGCGCGTGCAAGGCGGCAAGCTGAAAGCCAAACGCGAGATCCGCGTGGCCAGCCTGTTCAAGGAAGCGCCCGCCGAGTTCTTGAAGATGATCGTGGTGCACGAGCTGGCGCACCTCAAGGAGCGCGAGCACAACAAGGCCTTCTACCAGCTGTGCGCCCATATGGAGCCGGACTACCACCAGCTCGAATTCGACCTGCGCCTGTACCTGACGCTGCTCGACCAGCCCGACTCGGCGTCGGCCTGATCGGCCCCGGGTCGACCTTACTTGCCCCGACTCAGCCGCTTGGCGTTGGCCACGGCGCGGCGGTGGAGCGGGTCCACCCCCTGCTCGATCACGCTCAGCATCGAGTGCTGCGCCTGCGTCTGCAACTGCTGCAAGGGTTCGACCGGCCCGGCCGCCCAGGCCCACGGGTTGCACCAGGTTTGCAGCACCGACGTCATCAACTGCTGCTGCGCCTGCAGGGCCTGCGTCGACATCGCCAACCAGGACTCGGCAAACGCTTCGACCTTCTCGGTGCCCATGCGCAGGAATTCGCGCTGGTCGTTGGCGCTGGGCACCGCCCCGGCTGACAGCAGACGCGCCACGCGGTGGGCCACCACCTGCGGCGCAGCCAACGAGAGTTCAGACGCTTTGGTGCCGACGCGAGCGGCCTTTTTGTGCAGGGTGCGGGTCATGAGGGCGATTGTGAGGGGTGAACGTTGCGAGTGCTCTGCCGACTCACGCATCAATCGTGCCCGCCCGTCGCGCAACCGCGTCAACTGCCCAAATGGTCACGCTTGCCGAGTTGTCCGGCACACTGTGGGTCTTCGCACAAGAAAGACGCCACCGATGGCCATTCAATGGTTCCCCGGTCACATGAAAGTGACCAAGAACGCCATCACCGAACGCATCAAAGCGATTGACGTGGTGATCGAGCTGCTCGACGCCCGCCTGCCCGGCTCCAGCGCCAACCCGATGCTGGCGCAACTCACCGGCAAGCGGCCCAAGCTCAAAGTGCTCAACAAGCAAGACCTGGCCGACCCGGCGCGCACCGCCGAGTGGCTGGCCTGGTACAACGCCCAGCCCGCCACCCAGGCCATAGGCCTCGACGCCAGCGAAAAGACCCCGGCCTTGCGCCTGGTCGCCGCCTGCCGCCAGCTCGCCCCCAACCGGGGCGGCATGGACAAGCCCTTGCGTTTGCTGATCTGCGGCATCCCGAACGTGGGCAAGTCCACGCTGATGAACACCCTGGCCGGCCGCAAGGCCGCCAAGACGGGCGACGAAGCGGGCGTGACGCGCGTCGAGCAGCGCATCAACCTCGCCAGCGACTGCTACCTCTACGACACACCCGGCATGCTGTGGCCGAAGATCATCGTCGAGAAAGGCGGCTACCACCTCGCCGCCAGCGGCGCCGTGGGCCGCAACGCCTACGACGACGAAGAAGTGGCGCTGGAGCTGATCAACAGCGTCAAGGGGCACTACGCCGACTTGCTGGCCGCCCGCTACAAGCTCGACGAGGTCGACACCATCGCCACCCGGCACGACGACGAGCTGCTCGCCGAGATCGGCCGCAAGCGCGGCGCGGTGATGAGCGGTGGACGCGTCAACCTGGCCAAGGCCGCCGAGATCGTCATCAACGACTTTCGCAGCGCCGCGATGGGCCCCATCACGCTCGAATCGCCCAGCGAATTCGCCGCCTGGCTGGCCGCCGCCAAGGTCGTCGAGGCCGAGCGCGCGCGTGAACGGGCTGAGCGCAACAAGCAGCGCCGAGGGGCGCCGAACCGCGCGCCGCGTTAACCCCCGCCCGCTCTGCGCCCAGCATGCCCCCATGCACCTGCGGATCGCGCCACACCCCTCGCCCATCGGCACCCTGCTGATCGTCACCGACGATCAAGCGCAGCTGCGCGCACTCGACTTCGATGACCGCGAAGCCGACATGCGGAAATGGCTGCGACTGCACTACGGCGCCGTCACGCTCCCCCCTGGTGAAACACCCCGCGCCACGCTGCATGCGCTCGACGCCTACTTTGCCGGTGATCTGGCGGCCATCGACGCCCTGCCCGTGGCCACCGGCGGAACGCCGTTTCAACGAGAGGTGTGGGCCGCGCTGCGCGCCATCCCGGCGGGCCGCACCCTGGGCTACGGCGAGCTGGCCGCGCAACTCGGGCGCCCCGGTGCCAGCCGCGCGGTGGGCCTGGCCAACAACGCCAACCCGGTCTCGATCGTCGTGCCCTGCCACCGCGTGATCGGCAAACAAGGTGCGCTCACGGGCTACGGCGGTGGCCTGCCGCGCAAGCGCTGGCTGCTCGAACACGAAAGCCGCCACACGAGCGATGCCCCCCAGCGTCGCCTGATCTTCTAGGCCCCCACCATCGGCGTCAACGGGCCGCCGGCAGCAGGCGCTGCACCAGCGGGTGCGCCACCTTCTTCTCGGCCGCGATGGCGTAGAAATGCTCGGCCACCTCGTCGCTGCGCCCGACTTGCCGCACCCCATAGCGCGACGTCAGCAGATCGCTCACCAGCTCTGCCGCCGGAAACACCCCCATGCCGCCGGCGCCAAACGTCTTGAGCAGGGCGCTGTCTTCAAACTCGCCGACCACCATCGGGCGCACGCCGATCTTGTCGAACCACTGATCGATGCGCGCCCGCACGGCCGCATGCGCGGTGGGCAACAACACCGGCACGCTCGCCAACGATTGCGGGAACCCCCGCTCCGCCGCCTCGGCCCAGACCGGAGGCGCCCACCAGGCCAGCACCGATTCGCCCAGGCGGTGGCTGTAGACCTTCATCGTCGGCTGCGCCGGCGCCGCCCGATCGGCCAGCACGACATCGAGCCGGTGCAACACGAGGTCGGCCATCAGGCGCTCGTACTCGTCCACGTGGCACAGCAGCCGCAGCTGCGGCTCGGCCAGCACCGGCTCCAGCAGACGCTGCACCGCCAGCTTGGGCAGGCCGTCAAACACGCCCACGGCCAAGCGCACGCCGGGTCGCTGCCCCGCGTCGCGCACCAGGCCGGGCAACTGCTCGCCCAGCTGAAAGATCTGGTCGGCCTGCCGCAAGGCGGCCTGCCCCGCCTCGGTCAGCACCACCCCGCGCCCGGCCGGCTTGAGCAAAGCGCAACCGAGCGCGCGCTCCAGCTCGCGCACCTGCGCGCTCACCGTCTGCACCGCCATGCCCAGCCGCTCGGCGCCACGGGCGATCCCGCCCTCGTGCGCCACGACCCAGAAGTAGTACAGGTGACGGTAGTTGAAGCTCTGATTCATCCAGCCTCCACGGGCACAACGCCAAATATTCAGTTTTTATCTGAATGAAATTCATTGAATGTCTGCTTTTTAAAGACTACCTGAATCTCTAAGCTGACGTCCACCTCCGCTCAACGACGCGGGGATCTTGCTCAACTGCTGCTGGAGTCCCTCATGAACACACCGAATCGCCCCACCCCCGTCGTCGCCCAGGCGGCCCGTTGGGACCAAGCCCTGCCCCGTGGCACGGCGGCCTCGATTGAAGACGCCCACGTCGTCGGCAGCCAGCGCGTGCTGCGCAACACCTATGCCCTGCTGGCCATGACGCTCTTGTTCAGCGCTGGCGTGGCGGCCGCCAGCACCGCGCTGGCCCTGCCTGCCCCGGGCATCCTGCTGACCCTGGTGGGCTACTTCGGGCTGCTGTTCGCCGTCACCCGCTTGCGCAACAGCGGCTGGGGCGTTCTGGCGGTGTTCGGCCTCACCGGCTTCATGGGCTACACGCTGGGCCCGGTGCTGTCGCACACCCTGGCGCTGCCGGGTGGCGCGCAAACCATCACCCTGGCGCTGGGCGCCACGGGCGTGACCTTCCTGGCGCTGTCGGCCTGGGTGCTGGCCACGCGTCGCGATTTCACCTTCCTGGGCGGCTTCTTGTTTGCCGGCATGGTGATCGCGCTGCTGGCCGGTCTGGGCGCCATGTTCTTCAAGCTGCCAGCCTTGGGTCTGGCGGTATCGGCGATGGTCGCCCTGCTGTCGGCCGGGATGATCCTGTTCGAGACCAGCAACATCGTGCGCGGCGGCGAAACCAACTACGTGATGGCCACGGTCAGCCTGTTCGTCTCGCTGTTCAACCTGTTTACCAGCCTGCTGAGCCTCTTTGGCCTGGGCGGGTCGGACGAGTAAGCGTTGACGCCCTGACGGAGACCCGATGATGGAAACCGCACTCCAACTGCTGCACAGCCCGGTGTTCGGCACGGCCGCCTGGCTGTGGCTCGTGTTCGCCGGCGTCGTGCTGACGCTGCTCGCGCTGGACCTCGGCGTGCTGCACAAGGGCGACCGCGAGATCGGCGTGCGCGAAAGCCTCGTGCTGTCGGCCGGCTACATCGCCGCCTCGTCGGCTTTCGGCGCCTGGGTGTGGTGGCAGTTGGGGTCGCAGAGCGGCCTCGACTTCTTCACCGGCTTCCTCGTCGAGAAATCGCTGTCGATGGACAACGTGTTCGTCATCGCGATGGTCTTCGGCTTCTTCGCCGTGCCCCGCGCCTACCAGCACCGGGTCTTGTTCTGGGGCATCCTGGGCGTGATCGTGCTGCGCGCGATCATGATCGGACTGGGTGCGGCGCTGATCCATCAATTCAGCTGGGTGCTGTATGTGTTCGGCGCCTTCCTGGTGTTCACGGGCATCAAAATGTGGTTTGCCACCGACCACGCGCCCGACCTCGAGAACAACGCGCTGCTCAAGTTCATTCGCCGCCACCTGCGCATCACGCCGCAGCTGGAGGGCAACGCCTTCTTCGTCAGGAAGCCCGCCGGCGCGTCGGGCCGGTTGGTGGTGTGGGCGACGCCGCTGTTCCTGGCGCTGTGCATGGTCGAGTTCATCGACCTGGTGTTCGCGGTCGACTCGGTGCCGGCGATCTTCTCGGTCACCAGCGACCCGTTCATCGTCTACACCAGCAACATCTTCGCCATCCTGGGCTTGCGGGCGCTCTACTTTGCGCTGGCGGCCATGATCCACCGCTTCAGCTATCTCAAATACGCGCTGGCTCTGGTGCTGGTGTTCATCGGCGGCAAGATCTTCGCGAGCGAGTTGATCGGCAAGATCCCGGCCTCGATCTCGCTGGGCGTGACGCTCGCGCTGATTGCCGGCGGCGTGATCGTGTCGCTCATCAAGACGCGCCACCCGCCCGGCGCCGACGTGCAACCCGCGTGAGGCGGCGCGGATGATGCATGATGCGCGCTCACGCACTTGAACGGAGACCGCATTGGCATCATCCCCCGACCACATCAGCATGGCGCTCTTCTGCGACTTCGAGAACGTCGCCCTCGGCGTGCGCGATGCCAACTACGACAAGTTCGACATCAAGCGCGTGCTGGAGCGCCTGCTGCTCAAGGGCAGCATCGTCGTCAAGAAGGCCTATTGCGACTGGGAGCGCTACAAGGGCTTCAAGGCCGCGATGCACGAGGCCAACTTCGAGCTGATCGAGATCCCGCACGTGCGGCAGTCGGGCAAGAACTCGGCCGACATCCGGCTGGTGGTCGACGCGCTCGACCTCTGCTACACCAAGAGCCACGTCAACACCTTCGTCATCATCTCGGGCGACTCCGATTTTTCGCCGCTGGTCTCGAAGCTGCGCGAGAACGCCAAGTACGTGATCGGCGTGGGCGTCAAGCAGTCCACCTCCGACCTGCTGATCGCCAACTGCGACGAATTCATCTTCTACGACGACCTGGTGCGCGAGAGCCAGCGTCAGGCCCGGCGCGACAACCGCGACCAGCAACAGCCGCGTCGCAGCCCCGAAGAAGAACAACGCCGCCGCGCCGAGCTCGATGCCCGCCGCACCAAGGGTGTGACGATGGCCGTCGAGACCTACGAGGCGCTGGTCACCGACCGCGACGAGGGCGGACGCATCTGGGCATCCGTGCTCAAAGAGGCGCTCAAGCGTCGCAACCCGGGTTTCAGCGAGTCGTACTACGGCTTCCGCGCCTTCGGCAACCTGCTCGAAGAGGCGCAGGCGCGCGGGCTGCTCGAGTTCGGTCGCGACGACAAATCGGGCGCCTACGTCACGCGGGGCAGCGGCACCCCCAGCGTGCTGGCCGAACCGGTCGTTTCCACGACCGAGGCGCTGCCGGCTCCTCGTGCCGAAGCCCCGCCCGAACCGATCAGCATGGTGGCGCTGCCCGAAGAATCTGCAGAAGCGCCAGTCGCCACGCCCGAAGCCTCCGAGCCCGGGGCCGCCCGCCGACGTGGCCGCAGCCCGCGCAAGACGACCGCCAAACGCACTGAAGCGCCCGCACCCGGCTCGACGCCGTCGGCTCCAACGGACGACGCCCCGGCTCGCGTAGCGTCCGCCCCCGAGCCGGCCGAACCTGCTGGCGCCCCACCGGCCGCCAAGAAAAGCAGCTCGCGCGGCCGACGCCCCCGCAAGCCTGCCGCCAAGACGGCGGCCGAGTAACGCTCGCTCAGCGCATCACCGCGGCCCAATGCCGCTGCAGGCTGGGCAGCACCGCCTGCGGCGCCGCCACGATGCCCATGTGGCCGATGCCGGGCAGTGTCTCCACGCTGGCCTGCGGGTTGACCTCCGCCAGCCGCTCGACCATCGCGCGTGCCGGCGGCGTGGTGTGCTCGCCGCGCACCAGCGTCATCGGCGCGTCGACGCGGTAGTGCCCGAAGGGCTTGGGCTCGGTCGACACGCTCCACACCTCGCGGAACATCTTCCAGCCGACCGTGCGCGTCAAGTTCTTGGCCTTGTCGGGCATGCTGGCCCACATGCCGGGGTGGTTCCAGTAGTCGATGAAGCGCTCGATCCAGGCTTCGCTGCCGCCCGTGGCCTCGTCGAGCATCGAGTGTTCGCGGCCATAGAGCGCCTCGATGTCTGCCACCATGGCCGGGCTCAAGCGCTCGGGCTCGGCACGCAGCGCGCCGAACAGCACCGGCTCGTAGAGCCACAGCGAGCGCACCGCCACGCGGCCTTGCCGGGCGAGCTCCTGCGCCAGCACGAGCGCGGCGAACCCACCATACGAATGCCCGCCGAGGTGGACGCCGGTGGTGCCGGGCGGAATCTGCGCGAGCAAGTGCAGCACCTCGTCCTGCACCGAAAACGCGCTGCCCGCCGGCAGCAGATCGTCGGGCGCATAGCCCCGGTTGACCGGCGTGAGTGGTGTCACCCCGGGAGGCAATTCGGCCAGCAGCGGGCGCCACATGAACGGCCCGGTAGCGGTGGAGTGGATGAACAGGGCAACTTCGGACATGACTGGGCGCTCCGCAAAACTGCTTGCTTGGGCTTACTTCCAGCCGTCTTTCAACCCGGTGATCTTGTTGAACACCGGCTTGCCCGTCACGTGGTCCTTGCGGTCGGCCACGAAGTAGCCGAAACGCTCGAACTGGAACTTCTGATCGGGCTGCGCCTGCGCCAGTGACGGTTCGACGTAAGCCGTGACGATCCTCTTGCTGTCGGGATTCAAGCTGGCCTTGAAGTCCTTGCCTCCGGCGTCGGGTTGCGCCTCGGTGAACAGGCGGTCGTACAGGCGCACTTCGGCTTCGACGCCATCGGCCGCGCCCACCCAGGTGATCGCCGCCTTGACCTTGACGCTGTCAGCACCCGGCGTGCCGCTCTTGGTGTCGGGCACGACCGTGGCCAGCACCTCGACGACCCGGCCGTCGGCATCCTTGACGCAGCCGGTGCACTCGATCACGTAGCCGCCCTTGAGCCGCACCTTGTTGCCCGGGAAGAGCCGCTTGTAGCCCTTGGGCGGCACCTCTTCAAAGTCTTCGCGCTCGATCCACACATCGCGGCCGAGCTTGAAGTGGCGCAGCGGCGATTCGGTGCCCTCAGGAGGGTGCGGCAGCGCCGGCAGCGAGCACGGCTCCTGGTGGCCCGCGCCCATCACCTCGTCCCAGTTGGTGAGCGTGAGCTTGAGCGGGTCGAGCACCACCATGCCGCGGTGCGCCTTGCTTTCGAGGTCGTCGCGCAGGGCGATGTCGAGCGTGCTGTAGTCGATCCAGCTGTCGGCCTTGCTCACGCCGATGCGCTCGCAAAAGAGCTGGATGGCTTCGGGTGTGTAGCCGCGGCGACGCAGGCCGACGATGGTGGGCATGCGGGGGTCGTCCCAGCCTTCGACCACGCCCTCGTCCACCAAAGCTTTCAGCTTGCGCTTGGACGTGATCACGTAGGTCAGGTTGAGACGCGCGAATTCGTACTGGCGCGGCACGGGTTGCTTGAGCAGGCCACCCTCGGCGAGGCGCTCCAGCAGCCAGTCGTAGAACGGGCGCTGGTCTTCGAATTCGAGCGTGCAGATCGAATGGGTGATCTGCTCCAGCGCGTCTTCGATCGGGTGCGCGAAGGTGTACATCGGGTAGATGCACCACTTGTCGCCGGTGTTGTGGTGCGTGGCGCGGCGGATGCGGTAGATGGCCGGGTCGCGCATGTTGATGTTGGGCGCGGCCATGTCGATCTTGGCGCGCAGCACCATGCTGCCGTCCGGGTGCTGGCCGTCGCGCATCTCGCGAAAGCGCGCCAGGTTCTGCTCGGGCGTGCGCGAGCGGAAGGGGCTGTCCACCCCGGGCTTGGAAAAGTCGCCCCGGTTGACGCGCATCTCTTCGGGCGTCTGCTCGTCCACGTAGGCCAGGCCGGCTTCGATCAGGTACTCGGCGGCGCGGTACATGAAGTCGAAATAGTTGCTGGCGTAGAACAGGTGCGAGGCCCCGTTGGCCTCCCAGCCGAAGCCCAGCCACTTGACGGCGTCGAGGATGGAGTCGACGTATTCCTGCTCTTCCTTCTCGGGGTTGGTGTCGTCGAAACGCATGTGGCAGACGCCACCGTAGTCGCGCGCCAGACCGAAGTTCAGGCAGATGCTTTTGGCGTGCCCCACGTGCAGATAGCCGTTGGGCTCGGGCGGAAAGCGCGTGCGGATCTTGGCCGGGTCGGGCTGACCGGCCGCGTGGTGCGGCGCATCGCCCGGCGTGCCCGCCCAGTGGCGACCGGCGTAGGCGCCCTGCTCCAGGTCGCGCTCGATGATGCCGCGCAGAAAGTTGCTGGACTTGCCAGTGCTGTTGTCGTCAGTCGGAGCATTCATGCGCGAATTCTATCGAGGCCGATCGCGCGACTCTTGATGCGTCAGCGCTCAGGGCAGGACGCCCGCCGGCAAGGGCAGACCCGAGGCGGCAAACCAGTTCGCCAGGGCCTTGAAGTCGCCCCGATGGCTGGCCGACAACGCCCTGAACTGCTCGCGCGCTCGTGCCATCGCGGCGGCGTCGGGCTGGCCGTGCAGCGGGCGACGCAGCAACACCATGAACGGCGCCAGCGCGGTCTGCACGATTTGCCATGACGAGCCCAGAGCCTGGGCGGCATCCGCGAGCTCGTCCACGCTGAAGGCGGCGCGCATCGAGTTGAAGAAATCGGCCGTGAACTGGGGGGACTGCTCGGCCTGCCGGTCTTGCACCAGGAAGCGAATGGTGGCCAGCCGCCGCAGCCGCCCGAAGTCGGCCAGATAGACGCCTCCGCCCGGCTTGAGCACGCGCGCCGCCGAGCGCATGGCCTGTTGCAGCGCGCGGGTGTCGGCCAGGTGATGCAGCGACATCGTGCACATCACGGCATCCACGCTCGCGTCGGCCAGTCCGGCCAGCGCGCGCATGTCGCCCTGGCGCAGCGTGACGTTGCCCAGCGCGGCCTCGCGCAGGCTCGCTTCGGCCTGGCTCAGCATGCCGGGCGAGGCGTCCAGCCCGATGAAACGGGTGCCGGGGTGCAGACGGGCGATCCGCGCGAGCTGGTTACACGGGCCGCAGGCCATGTCGAGCACCACGCCCCCGGGCGGCATCGCCACGCTGGCATGCACCGCCAACAGCAGGTGGATCGGAGCGAGCGGGCCTTCGAGATCGCCCGACGCGGCATAGGCCTGCACCTGGGCTGGCGCGTCCATGACCAGATCGGGCTCGGGCACGCGAGGCAGCGCATGCCGATGAAAGGGCTCGCGCGCCATGTGGCTCATCATCATCAGCGTGGACCAGATCGACATGGCGACCGCGCCTCTTTCAACGGCTCAGCACGTTCACCGGCCGGCGCGGCGCCATCGTCTCGGACTTCTGCAGCACCCAGAACACGGCCAGGCCGCCGAACACGTTGTGCCGCTGCTCGACCAGCGGCGACGCCTCGAAGCGCGCGCCGCGCAGATCGGTGGCGCCCACGAAGGTGCCGACCACCATCTGCTCGCCCCGCCACAACAGCCCGGTGTTGACGGTGACGCCGCTGTAGCCTCCGCTGGCGCGGTAAACGGGGCGCGCCGGGCGGGCGTCGGCGCGCGTCACGCCGTAGTAGTAGTTGTTGAAGTCGCCGCTCTGGAACTTGGCGCTCACGTCGAGCCCGAAATCGAGCGGCAGCCCCCAAAGGCGCACCGGCTCGATGATGCGCAAGGTGGGGTCGCTGATCCAGCCGACATGTTCGGCGCCCCGCTCGAGCCCGGCGGCGTAACGCACCGGCCAGTGGAAGGCCCAGTAGCGCGGCCCGTCGCTGATGAATCGCAGCTTCAGCACCGGGCCCAGCTCGACCACCGGCGGCAGGTCGCGCATGCCTTCTCGCGCCGTGCCGCTCGAACGCACCGGCAGGGCACCGTTGAGCGAGAGATCGAGCCGCAGCGAGCCGTCATTGATCAGCGCCAGCCCCACGCCCTCGCGGTTGGCCTTCAGCCGGTCGCCCCGGTACACGCCGTAGGGCAGCGGCGCGGCGTGCACCCGCGTGACCGATGAGCCCAGGTAGGCCGGACCCCACAGCACGCCGCCGCCCGCGCCCCACTCCCACAGCGGCAGGTCGCGTTCGTTGTCGCCATCGCCTTCAAAGGCCTGCGCGGTGACGGCAGCCAGCAGGCACACCGCCACGCTCGAAATACGCTTCAAGCTTGTCATCGTCCGCTCTCGTCGATGGGGCCCGGCGCCGCGGAGGCATCCGCCGCGCCTTGCAGGTGCGCCAGCACCTCGTGCCGAGGCATGTTGACCACCAGGATCTCGACGGTCGCCACCTCGACTCCGGCGCCGCTCAGCACCGCGCTCACTGACGCCGCCGTGGGCGACATCTGGCGCGTGTGCACCTCGACGTCCACCCATTCATCGGGCCGCACCGGCTGCTTGAAGGCGCACTTGCGCACGCCGGCCAGCAAGCCGATCTGGTCGGCCCCCAGGCTGCGGGCATAGGCGTCGCCCACCAGGATGCCGACCCCGGCGACCTGCGCCGCGCCCTCGATCAGCAAGACGCCCGGCACCACGGGCATGCCCGGAAAGTGCCCCTGCATGGCGCCCGAGCGGCTGCTCCAACGCACCCGACCGCGATAGTGGTTGTGCGTCAGGATGGTGACGGCGTGCGCAAACAAGGCTTCGCCGCGATGAGGCAGCACCGCCTCGATGGCCGCCTGATCGAGTTCGATGGGATAGGTCAAGTCTGCCGACATCTCATGTGCCTTGCGCAAATGGAGGGCGCGCCGCTCGGCACGCGCCCTGGTCAAGCCCTGAGCAATGCCGATGGCCGCAACAGCCGCGCCATGCCGGCGCCCAGCAGCGCGCCCGAGCATACATCGAGCACCACGTGCTGCCGTATCGCCACCGTCGAGTAGGCAATGCCCACGCACCACAGCGCAGTTGCCACCCGCCACCGGCGCCCCACGCCGACGTAGGGCGCCATCCAGCGCAACCAGCAGGCCGAAAACACCGCCGTGGCCACGTGCAGCGACGGGCAGGCGTTGCCCGCGGTGTCCACGCCCTTGAGCACCGACAAACCGGGGTAGACCGCCCAGTCGATGTTCGACGGCGGCACCGCCGTGGGCCACAGCCAGAAGCAGGCGAGCCCGACCAGGCACAGCAACGCGATGCGCCAGCCGTAGCTCGCCACGTCGCGCCAGCGGACCATCAAGGCCACGGGCATCGACACGTAGAACCACAGCGACAGATAGATCAACACGGCCCACCATTGGAACGGGATCCAGGCATCGAGCCGGGTCAGCGGCATGGTGATGACCTCGCCTCGCGGGTTCTTGAGCAGGTGGATGTAGGCCGTGAAAAACAGCGTCATGAACGCCGACGTGCCCACCGCCTTCAGCCAGAACAGCGGCCAGACGCGGCGCCAGCCCCGCAGTGGCGTCATGGCGCGGCCACGCGCCGGGCCACAAGACAGGCGTTGCTGCCCCCAAAGGCGAACGAGTTCGACATGACGGCCTGGATGTCGCAGCCGCGCCGTGCCTGCAAGGGCACGTAGTCGAGATCGCAGCGCGGGTCGGGGTCGGTCAGGTTGGCGGTGGGCGGGATCGCGCCTCGGTTCATGGCCAGGATGCTGATCACCAGCTCGGCCGCGCCGCCCGCGCCGATCAGGTGACCATGCACGGCCTTGGTCGAGCTGACGGGCAACCGCGCCGCGTGCTCGCCGAACACGGCATGAATGGATTGCGTCTCGATCACGTCGCCTGCGTCGGTGGCCGTGCCGTGGGCGTTGAGGTAGTGGATGTCGGCCGGTTGCAGGCCCGCCTGCGCGAGAGCCTGCCGCATGGCCGCGACCTGGCCATCGACCGACGGGGCGGTGAGGTGCTGCGCGTCGCTGCTGCAGCCATAGCCGGCCACCTCGGCAAGGGCCCGCGCGCCGCGCGCCTGGGCATGCTCGGCGCTTTCGAGCACGAGCGCGGCAGCGCCTTCACCGAGCACGAAGCCGCTGCGACGCGCCGAGAAAGGCTTGCAACTCGCGGCGGGGTTGTCGGCGTCGGGCTTGGCCATCACGCGCAGCGCGTTCCAGGCCACCATGCAGCCGGCGGTCAGCATCGATTCGGCGCCCACCACCAGCACGGCGTCCAGGTAGCCGTGCGCGATGGCGCGCATGGCCTCGCCCACCGCCACGGCGGACGACGCGCACGCCACGGCGTAGGTGTTGGTGACGCCGCGCAGGCCGTAATGCATCGACAGCATCGCTGCGGAGGCATTGGCCATCATGCGCGGCACCGAGAGCGGGTGCACGACCGCCGCGCGACCCGAGCCTGCCCCCGCGCTCACGGCCTGAAAGTAGCGGCCGTAGAGTGCATCGAGCGTGTTCGCGCCCGCGAAGCCCACGCCGACGTAGGCCCCGAAGCGCTCGGCCTGCGGCAGCTGCCGGGGCGGGAGGCCCGCTTGCTGCATGGCCTCTTGCGCGGCCACCAGCGCCAGCAGCGTGGCGCGGTCGTGACCGGCGAATTGGCGGTCGAGCCGCGCGGCCGGGTCGCCCGCCACCTGCGCGACCAGCAGGTTGGGCAGACCGGCGCAGATGGCGGCCGGCGCGGGGGCGACGGCGCTGCGCGCCGCCAGCGTGCCCTCGAAACTGCTGTCCTTGTCCGCCCCGAGCGGCGAGATCATGCCGAGGCCGGTGACGAGGACCTTCCGCATCATGGCCGACCAGCGGACGCGCCCAACGCTTCAAGGTCGGGCAGTTCGCCACCATGGTGTGAGCGAACCTCGTCTTCGATGGCCTTGACCATGTCGTCGAAACGCATGTCGCGAAACCGCATGGGTTCGTCGATCTGGAAGCCGAAGCGGTCTTCGATTTCAAACAGCATTTCGACCATGCCCAGCGAGTCGAGCGCCAAGTCGGCAACCATGAGGTCGGGTCGATCGAACACGTTCGCCTCAACCTTGGCGTTGTCGATCAGATAGTTCTTGATGAGGGTATTCAGCATGTCCCTAGCCCTGCCCTGATGCTCGGCCGCCGTCGTTCCAGCGTCGTTCATTACGCAACGTCAACCCGCAGCACAAAGCTTGAAATTTTATCACCAGCGACATCCGGCGCTGAGCCTTGCTCCACCATTGGACGGTGCCTCGGGGCGACGACACATCCCTACAATACGCCACCGCTTTTTGGCGGCAATCTCGTCTTGCGCGAGACAAACGCCGCGTGCCGGCACGCCCGGCCCGAACGACTCCTGACCTGCACCACACACGCTGACCACCCATGACTGCCCCTCAAGTCTGTCCTGACGCTGCCCTCGAAGCCGAGGTGGCGAACCTGATCGTTTCCACGCTCAACCTGGAAATCACTGCAGCCGACATTGAGCCGACGGCGCCCCTTTATGGCGAAGGCCTGGGGCTGGACTCCATCGACATCCTCGAAATCGCGCTGGTGCTCTCGAAGCAATATGGCCTGCAGATCAAGGCCGACAGCAAGGACAACGTGCGAATCTTCGCCTCGCTGCGCAACCTGACCGCGCACATTGCCGCCCACCGCAGCAAATGAAGCCGGGCTTGAAATGGCTGGCCGTGGCCGGCGGACTCGTCGTGGGTGCCGCTTACCTCGGATTCAGCTATTTCGTGGCCGCCAGCGAGCGACCGCCGGCATTGGCCGTGCTGATCGGGCTGCTGCCGATGCTGGCCCTGATGCTGTCGCAGGCGCTGCGCGTGCAGCCGCGCGGCCTGGCGCTGGCCGTGAGCCTGGCGCTGAGCGCGGGCATCGTGGCCAGCCTCGATCTGCTGCGTCAGCACGTGGCCTGGCTCTATCTCGTGCAGCACATCGGGGCCATGCTGGCACTGGGCCTGACCTTCGGGGTCACGCTGGGCAACGGGCACGAGCAGGCCTTGTGCTCGCAGATCGCCGCGCTCATGTCGCCCGAGCCGCTTGACGCCCGCCACCAGCGCTACACATGGCAGGTCACCGCGGCCTGGACGGCGTTCTTCCTGTGCAGCGCCCTCGTGTCGGCCGGCTTGTTCGCGTGGGCGCCGGTCACCTGGTGGTCGCTGTTCGCCAACGTGCTGACACCCGTGCTCACCGGCGCCATGTTCGTCGTTGAATATCTGGTGCGCGTGCGCGTGCTGCCCGACCGCCCGCACCTGACCATCGCCGGCACCGTGATGGCCTATCAGCGCTTCAAGCAGGGCCGGCGCTAGCGTCGCCACCCGCCCCTGAAAGCCTCCGCCCCTTGCCTCCCGAAGTCCACGCCATGAGCCGTCTGCTGCCCCTGTTGCCCGATCTGCCGGACGACGCTCCGGTGAGCCGCTGCCACGGCCGCCCCGTGAGCCGCGCGGCACTGGTGCGCCAGGTCGAGGCCGTGGCGCGGACCCTGCCCGACACCGACGCCGCCATCAACCTGTGCCTCGACCGCCACTGGTTCGCCGTCGGCTTGCTGGCCTGCATCCAGCGCGGCATCCTGACGCTGCTGCCCAACTCCAACGCGCCGCTGCATCTGGCCGACTTGTGCCAGCGCCACCCCGGAGCCATCGCGCTGGGCGACCAGGCCGAGCCGCTGTTGTCGTGCAGCCCCTGGGTCCGGGTGGACGAAGCCGGAGCGGCCCGGGCCGGCGCGCCCACCCCGACGCCCCTCGCCTCGCGGCCCGCCGGGCAGACGATCGCCCGCTTCTACACCTCGGGCTCCACGGGCGAACCCAAGGCCTGCGACAAGACACTCGGCCATCTGCTGGCCGGGCACCACGCCGCCGTGGCGCGCATCCACGCGCTCACCGGCGGGCCCTGCCCGGTGGTCGGCACCTCGAGCTTTCGGCACATGTTCGGCTTCGAGGCCACCGTGACGCTGCCGCTGTGGGGCGGCGGCAGCCTGAGCCCGGACACCCCGTTCTTCCCGGCCGACGTGGCGCAGGCGCTGGCCGATCTGCCCGCGCCGGCGCTGCTCGTGACCACGCCCTACCACTTGCGCAAGATGCTCGAGGCCGACATCGCCTTCCCGCGCTGCGCCGGACTGCTGTCGGCCACCGCGCCGCTGTCGCCCGCCCTGGCCGCGCAAGCCGAGGCGCGCTTTCAGGCCCCGCTGCTCGAAATCTACGGTTCGACCGAGCTGGGCATGATGGCCACGCGCCGCGCCAGTCAGGACAGCCACTGGCAACTGCTCGACGGCTTCGCGCTGCGCTCGACCGAGTCCGGTTTCGAGGCCAGCGGCCCCGCGCTGGCCCAGCCGCAACAGCTGCACGATCTGATCGAGCCGCTTGACGCCACCCGCTTTCGCCTGATCGATCGCAGCAGCAACCTGATCAACGTGGTCGGCAAGCGCAGCTCGCTGGGCTTCTTGAACCAGGTGCTGCAAGGCCTTCCGGGCGTGGTGGACGGCGTGTTCTGCGTGCCGCCGGGCTCGACACATCACGATGTCGCGCGGCTGGCCGCCTTCGTGGTCGCGCCCGGGCTGACCCCGCCCGACATCGCGGCCGGCTTGCGCGCGCACGTCGACCCCGTCTTCCTGCCGCGCCCGATCATCATGCTGCCCGCGCTGCCGCGCGACGCCAACGCCAAGCTGCCCGCCGCCGCGCTCGACGCGCTGATGACGCAGCACCTCGCCGCCAAGCCCTGACATGCCCGCCTGCCCGCTTTCAATACCGGCCGACCACCCCGCTTTCGCGGGCCACTTTCCGGGCCACCCGATCGTGCCGGGCGTGGTGCTGCTGGACCACGCGCAAGCCGCCATCGAGCTGACCACCGGGCAGACGCTGGGCGGGCTGGCCCAGGCCAAATTCCTGCGCGTCGTGACGCCCGGCGAGGCGCTCGAACTGCGCTTCGAGCCCGGCGCCGGCTGCGTGAAGTTCAGCGTGCACGCCGGCGACCACGCCGTGGCCACGGGCCGCTTCGATCTCGTCCGCGCCCAGCCGTGAGCTCCACCGCATCCTCATCGCCCGCCTGGCTGCAGCGCAAGGAGCGCGGCAGCATGAAGCTGCTGTGGGTCATGACCCGCCTGTCGCTGCTCGCCGGGCGGCGCGCCACCAGGCCCATCGTCCACCTGATCGCGCTGTATTTCGTGCTCGCGGCCCCGGCTGCGCGGCGGGCCTCGCGCGACTACCTCACCCGCTGCCTCGGCCAGCCGGCACGCTGGCTCGACCTGTATCGCCACGTGCTGACCTTTGCCAGCACCATCCACGACCGCATCTACCTGCTCAACGACCGCTTCGATCTGTTCGACGTGCAACGCCACGGCGACCTGCCACCGCTCGATGCCTCGCCCGACACCACCACCGGAGCGTTCCTGTTCGGCGGCCACCTGGGCAGTTTCGAGGTGCTGCGCACCTTCGCCCGCCGCGACGCGCAAGGCCTGGTGGCCGTGGCCATGTACCCCGAGAACGCGCGCCAGATCAACCAGGCGCTGGCGGCGATCAACCCCCGCGCCGTGCACGACATCATCGCGCTCGGGCAGCTCGATTCGATCCTGAACATCCATGAGCGGATCGAGCGCGGCGCGATGGTCGGCATCCTGGCCGATCGCGGCATGCAGGCCGAGCGCATGGTGTCGCTGCCCTTTCTGGGCCAGATGGCGAGCTTTCCGAGCGGGCCGTTCAAGCTCGCCGTGGCCATGCGCAAGCCGGTGTATTTCATGGCCGGCGTCTACCGCGGCAGCGGGCGCTACGAGTTGCATTTCGAGCGACTCAGCGACGGCGCGCACCCGGGGCGCGACCGCGAACAGGCCGTGCGGGCCTTGATGCAAAAATACGCCCGCGCCCTCGAAGCCCAATGCCGGCAGGCGCCCTACAACTGGTTCAATTTCTACGATTTCTGGGAGCCCGCGCCACATGATCCTGTCTGACATCGCCGCCTGGCGGCGTGCCGGCATCGCGCTGTGGCTCGCCGCGCTCTCGCAAGTCTCGTGGGCCGAAGCCTGGGGGCTGCCCGAGCTCATGCAGAGCCTGGCCCAGACCAAGTCGGCCAAGGCCCGCTTCACCGAAAAGAAATTCATCGGCTTCATCGACCAGCCCGTCGAGGCATCGGGCGAACTCGCCTTCGTGGCGCCCGACCACCTTGAAAAGCGCACGCTGCAGCCGCAGACCGAGGTGCTCGTGCTCGACGGCGAGCGCCTGACCGTCGAACAAGCCGGCAAGCGTCGCCTCACGGTCGACCTGCGCCGCCAGCCCGACGCGGCCGCGTTCGTCGAGAGCATCCGCGCCACGCTGGCCGGCGACCAGCGCGCGCTCGAGCAGTACTACGCGCTCGATCTGCAAGGCTCGGTCAACGCATGGCGGCTCACGCTCACGCCGCGCCAGGACGGCATGCGCAAGATCATCACCCGCGTCCGCATGGAGGGCCGGCAGGCCACGGTATCGATGATCGCGTTCGACCAGGCCGACGGCGACCGCTCCGAGATGCGTATCACGCGCGTCGCCGAGCCATGAGCCGGCGCACCGGGTTGACCGTGGCGGCGTGGCTGCTGTCGCTGCTCGCCTGCGCCCTGGTGATCGCGCGCACACCGGTGGTCGCCGACCTCTCGGCCTTCATGCCCAAGATGCCCACCGCCCGCCAGCAGCTGCTGATGGACCAGTTTCGCGACGGCATCATCGCGCGCCTCATCATGGTCGGCATCGAGGGCGCCGATCCGGCCGAGCGGGCCCGGCTGTCGCTCGCGCTCGGGCAGACGCTGCGGCGCGATCCCGCATTCCTGTCGGTGCAGAACGGCGACGCCGCCACCGACGACAAGGACCGCGCCTACTTCTTCGAGCACCGCTACCTGCTGAGCCCCGGCGTGCAGGCGCAGCGCTTCAGCGCGGACGGCCTGCACGCGGCCATCCAGGCGTCGCTGAACAACCTCGGCGGCAGCGCCGGCATGCTGCTCAAGCGCCTGTTCCTGCGCGACCCCACCGGCGAAACGCTGAGCCTGATCGAGCAGTTCAACGGCGACAGCCAGCCCCCCGCCTCCAACGGCGCCTGGACCTCGCGAGACGGCCAACGCGCCCTGCTGCTGCTGCAAACGCGCGCCGCGGGCTCCGACACCGACGCGCAGGCCCGCGCCATCGCGCGCATCCACGACGCGTTCAACGCCATCCCGCAACGCGCCAGCGGCACCCGGCTCGTGATGAGCGGCACCGGCGTGTTCTCGGTGTCGTCGCGCGCCACCATCGAGCGCGAGGTCGCCGTGCTGGCCTCCGCGAGCACCGTGCTGGTGGTGACCATGCTGCTGCTCGTCTACCGCTCGATCGGCCTGCTGCTGCTGGGCCTGGTGCCGGTGGTGTCGGCGGCGGCGGTCGGCGTGGCCGCGGTCGGCCTGATCTTCGGTCAGGTGCACGGGCTCACGCTGGCGTTCGGCACCACGCTGGTCGGCGAGGCGGTCGACTACGCCATCTACCTGTTCCTGCAGCGCGCCACGGGGCAGCCGCCCGACCGCTTCTGGCGCACGATCCGGCTCGGCGTGCTCACGTCGCTGGCCGGCTTTCTGGCGCTCACCACCTCGGGCTTTCCGGGTCTGGCGCAACTGGGCGTCTACGCCGTGTTCGGCCTGGTGGCGGCCGCGCTCGTCACCCGCTTCGGCCTGCCGGGCATGATGCCCGCCCACTTGCCGCTGCGCGACCTCAGCGCCCTCAGCGCCCGGCTCGACCGAGCCTTTGCCGCCGTGCGCCGCCAGCGCGGCGCGCTGCTCGGCGCCACGCTGGCGGCTGTGGCCGTGGTGGCCTGGCCCGGGCACACGATCTGGAGCCGGCAACTCACCGCGCTCAACCCGGTGCCCAAGGCCGCGCAAGACCTGGACGTCTCGCTGCGCAACGACCTCGGCGCGCCCGACATGCGCTTCATCGCCAGCCTCGCCGCCCCCGACGAGCAGGCCGCCCTCGAAGCCGCCGAACGCGCGAGCGTGGTGCTGCGGCAAGCCGTGCAAGCGGGCGAGCTGGCGGGGTTCAAGTCGCCCACGATGGTGCTGCCCAGCCTGGCCACGCAACGCCAGCGCCAAGCCGCCCTGCCCGAGCCCGACGAAGCCCGCCGCCGGCTCGACCAGGCCATGGCGGGCCTGCCGGTGCGCGCCGAACGGCTGCAGCCGTTCATCGACGACCTGGCCGCGGCGCGGCGCGGCGCCTTGCTGACCCGACGCGACCTGGCGGGCAGCTCGGCCGCCATGCTGGTCGACTCGCTGCTGGTGCAACGCGCGCACGACGTGCTGGTGCTGCTGCCGCTGCAAGCGTCCGATCACGGGCCGCACCCCGCCGAGATCGACACCGAGGCGCTGTCCCGGCGCCTGCGCGCGGCCGGCCTGCCGCAAGCCACGGTGATCGACATCCTCGCCGAGACCAGCGGCATCTTCAGCAACTACCTGAATGAGACGCTGACGATGTCGATGGCCGGCAGCCTGGTCATCGTCGTGCTGCTGCTCGCGAGCCTGCGCTCGTGGCGGCGCACCCTGCGCGTCGTGCTGCCGCTGGCATGCACCGTGTGCTGCGTCGCGGCCACGCTGGTGGCGCTGGGGCACCCGCTCACCATCCTGCATCTGGTGGGCCTGCTGCTGGTGGTGGCGGTGGGCTCGAACTACGCCCTGTTCTTCGACGGCAGCCTCGACGCGCTCACCGATGTCGAACGCCACCAGACCCACGCCTCGCTGCTGCTGGCCAACCTCGCCACCGTCGGCACCTACGGGCTGCTGGGGCTGTCGAGCATCCCGGTGCTGTCGGCGCTGGGCTCCACCGTGGCGCTGGGCACCTTCCTGGCGCTGATCCTGTCGGCGGCGCTAGCGGGCACGCCGGGCAAGGCCCGGGCATGAGCGGGCCACGCCGCTGGCGCCCCACGCCCTTGCTCGCCCTGAGCCTGGCCGTGCACGCGCTCACCCTGCCGGCCGTGGCGTGGCACCCCGCCTGGTGGCCCGGCGCGCTGACCATCGTGCTGCTCGACCACCTGTTGCTGATGGTGGTGGGCCTGTGGCCGCGCAGCACCGGGCTCGGCCCGAACCTCGTGCGCCTGCCCGCCGCGGCCGTGGCGCGCCACGAGGTGGCCATCACGATCGACGATGGTCCGCACCCCGACGTCACCCCGGCGGTGCTGGCCGTGCTGGCGGCCAAAGGCGTGCATGCCACCTTCTTCTGCATCGGCCAGCAGGCGCAGGCGCACCCCGACGTGTGCCGCGCCATCGTGTCGGCCGGGCACGATCTGCAAAACCACGGCCAGCGCCACCCCACGCTGGCCGCGCTGATGGGGCCCGTCGGCTGGCGACGCGAAATCGAAGACGGGGCCCGCACGCTGGCCGCGATCACCGGGCGCCGCCCCACCTTCTACCGCGCGGTGGCCGGGCTGCGCAACCCGTTCCTCGACCCCGTGCTGCACCAGCTCGGCCTGCGCCTGGCGAGCTGGACGCGACGCGGCTTCGACACCCGCACCGGCGCCCCCGACACGGTGCTGAAACGGCTGCTGCGCAACGCGGCGGCGGGCGACGTGCTCTTGCTGCACGACGGCCACGCGGCCCGCGCACCTGACGGCCGACCGGTGATCGTGGCCGTGCTGCCGCGCCTGATCGACGAACTCCACGCCCGGGGCCTGCGCCCCGTCACCCTGTCTCACGCATGCGCGCCGAACTGAAACGCCAACTGCTCGCCGAAGCCACCGCGCCCTACCGCGCCACCGGCTTCATCGACCTCCAATGGGCACGCGGCAAGCTGCGCTACGACCCGATCTTCGCGACCATCCTCGACCGCGGATTGATCCCCGACGACGCCCAGGTGATGGACATCGGCTGCGGCCGAGGCCTGCTGGCGGCCTGGGTGCTCGCGGCCGAGCAGCTGGCGGCGAGCAACCGGTGGTCGGCCCCCGTGCCGCCACCGCTGCGCACCCGCTTTGCCGGCGTCGAGCTGATGGCCCGCGAGGCCGACTGCGGCAACCGCGCGCTGCAGGCCCGTTTCGGCAGCCGGGTGCAGCTGTCGGGGGGCGACATGCGCGAGGCGTCGCTGCCTCCAGCCCAGGTGGTGGCGATGCTCGACGTGTTACACTACGTGCCCTTTGCAGACCAAGATCGGCTGCTCGATCGCATCCGCGCATCGCTTGAAAGCGGTGGGGTTTTCATCACACGAGTGGGTGATGCACATGCAGGGCAGCGATTCCGCTACAGCCAAGTCGTCGATCGCTGCATCTCGTTCATCCAGGGGCACCGGCTCGCTCGCATGTGGTGCCGCCCCCTGGCCCAGTGGGTCGAGGCCCTGGAAGCCCGGGGCTTCATCGTGCAAGCCACGCCCATGACCGAAGGCCCGCCGCTTGCCAATGTGATGCTGGTTGCGCGAGTGCCATGACACCTGGTGCCATGACCCACCCTGACGCCTTCGATCAGGCGCCGAGCCTGTCCTCGCTGCCGCCGCTGCGCTTGCGCGCCATGACTCTCACCAGCGCCCTCGGCGCCGGCCTGGCCCCGACGCTGCAAGCCTTGCGCACCCGCCGCAGCGGGGTGCAGCGCCGCCACTGGGAAACCGTCACCGATCTCGACACCTGCATCGGCGAAGTCGATGGCATCGACGCCGTTGAACTGCCCGCCGAGCTGGCGCACTTCGACTGCCGCAACAACCGCCTGGCCGAACTGGCGCTGCGGCAAGACGGCTTCGACGCAGCCGTGCGCGACGTGATCGCCCGCGTCGGCGCCGACCGCGTGGGGGTGTTCGTGGGCACCAGCACCTCGGGCATCCACACCTCCGAGCAGGCCTACCGGCACCGCGACCCCGCAACCGGCGCGCTGCCCACCTCGCTCGACTACCGCCACACGCACAACAGCTATTCGCTGGCCGACTACGTGCGCCACCGCTTCGGCCTGAGCGGCACGGCCTGCGTGATCTCGACCGCCTGCTCGTCGAGCGCCAAGGTGTTCGGCATGGCGCAGCGCATGGTGGCCTGCGGCCTGGTGGACGCCGCCATCGTCGGTGGGGTCGACTCCTTGTGCCTGACCACGCTGTATGGCTTTCAATCGCTGCAGCTGCTGTCGCCCCAGCCCTGCATGCCCTTCGACGTGAACCGGCAGGGCATCAACATCGGCGAGGCGGGCGCGTTCGCCTTGCTCGAACCCGCCCCGCAAGCGCAGGCGGGCGACATCCTGCTCACCGGCGTGGGCGAGTCGAGCGATGCCCATCACATGTCGGCGCCGCACCCGCAAGGCCTGGGCGCGCGGCTGGCCATGCAGGCCGCGCTGAACATGGCGGGCCTGCAACCGGCCGACATCGGCTACATCGCCTTGCACGGCACCTCGACACCCAGCAACGACGCGGCCGAGTCGCAGGCGGTTGAGGCACTCTTCGGCCAGCACGTGCCCTGCAGCTCGATCAAGGGCCACACCGGACACACGCTGGGCGCGGCGGGCGCCATCAACGCGGTGGTGGCCGCGCTGGCCTTGCGGCACGACCTGGCCCCGGCCGGCGCCGGCACCCGCGAGGTCGACCCGGCCCTGCCCTGCCACTACCTGATCGAAACCCTCGACCGCCCGTTGCGCCACGTGCTGAGCAACGCCTTCGGCTTCGGTGGCAACAACTGCAGCCTCGTGCTGTCGAAACAGGGGGCCGCATGAGCGCCGTGCGCGTGCACATCGAGGGCGTGGGCCTGTACGGGCCCGGCCTGCAGGGCTGGGACGACGCCGCGCCCCGGCTACGCGGCGAGCAGCCCTTCGAGCTCGCCGCCCTCGCGCTGCCCGCACCCGAAGCCTTGCCGCCTGCCGAACGCCGCCGCGTGGGCCTGGCGCTCAAGCTCGCCTTGGCCACCGGCTTCGACGCCGTGCGCCATGCCCAGCGCGACCCGGCCAGCCTGCCCACGGTGTTCTCGTCAACCGGCAGCGACTGCGACAACTGCCACCAGATCCTCACCACGCTGGCCAGCGACGACCGCGCGGTGTCGCCCACCCGGTTTCACAACTCGGTGCACAACATGCCCGCCGGCTACTGGAGCATCGCCACGGGCTGCATGGCCGCGTCCACCAGCTTGTGCGCCTTTGACGCCACCTTCGCCGCCGGCCTGATCGAGGCGGCCACGCAGGCGCGCTGCGCGCGGCGAGCGACCTTGCTGGTGGCGTTCGACACGTCCTACCCCGAGCCGCTGTATGCCCTGCGCCCGATTGCCCATGCGCTCGGCGTGGGCCTCGTGATCACGCCCGAGCGCACCGAGCGCACGCTCGCCACGCTCGACCTGCGCTGGAGCCGCGCCCCCGCCACGCCGCTCGACGACGCGGCCCTCGAAGCGCTGCGGGTCGGCGTGCCGGCGGTGCGCAGCCTGCCGCTGCTGCAGGCGCTGGCACGGCGCGAAGCCCGCCAGCTGGTGATCGACCACCTGGGTGATCTGCAACTCGCGGTGGCCGTGCAGCCATGATCCACGACCGCAACTGGATCGCCGCGCGCATTCCGCACCAGGGCTCGATGTGCCTGCTCGACGGCGTGCTGGCCTGCGATGCCGACCACATCGTCTGCACCGCCACCAGCCACCGCGATCCGGCCAACCCCTTGCGGCGCGCCGGCACCCTCGGAATCACCAACGGCATCGAATACGCGGCGCAGGCCATGGCCGCGCACGGCGCCTCGCTCCACCCCAACGCGCCGGGGCGCAGCGGCTACCTCACCAGCGCGCGCGACGTGGCCTGGCAGGTGCCGCATCTGCACGACATCGCCGGGCCGCTCACCGTGCGGGCGCAGCGGCAATCGGGCGACGACAACACCGTGCTCTACGCCTTCAGCCTGCACGCCGGCGAGCGGGTCCTGATGACCGGACGCACAACCGTCATCCTCAACGCCGACAATCACGCCTTCTGATTTCAGCAGTAAGCCCATGTCTGCCCGACGCGCACTCATCACCGGCGGCAGCGGCGCCATCGGTGCCGCCATCAGCCGCCAGCTTGCCCAAGATGGCTTTCACGTCATCATCCACGCCAACCAGGGCCTGGCCAAGGCCCGGGCGCTGGCCGACGCGCTGACCGCCGAGGGCTGGCTCGCGCAAGCCGTGCAGTTCGACGTGACCGATGCCGACGCCACCGCCGCCGCGCTGGCCGCCCTGCTTGAAACCGGCCCGATCCAGGTGCTCGTGAACAACGCCGGCGTGCATGACGACGCGGTCTTCCCGGGCATGTCGGCCGAGCAATGGCACCGCGTGATCGACGTCTCGCTCAACGGCTTCTTTCATGTCACCCAGCCCGTGACGATGCCGATGGTGCGCGCGCGCTGGGGCCGCATCATCACGGTCTCGTCCGTGGCGGGGCTGGTGGGCAACCGCGGGCAAGTGAACTACGCCGCCGCCAAGGGCGCGCTGCATGCCGCCACCAAGAGTCTGTCGCTCGAACTGTGCAGCCGCGGCATCACCGTCAACGCCGTCGCGCCGGGCGTGATCGCGTCCGACATGAGCGTCGAGGCCTTCGACGCCGACACCATCGCCCGCCTGGTGCCCATGAAGCGCGCCGGGCAGCCCGCCGAAGTGGCCGCCCTGGTGGCGTTTCTGGCCTCCGAAGCGGCCAGCTACATCACGGGTCAGGTGATCTCGGTCAACGGCGGCATGATCTGAGCACGAACGATGCGGCGCCTTGTCTTGCTGCTGGTGTTCTACGGCGTGCTGCTGTGGCTGGGGCTGATGCTGCTGGTGGGCAATGTGCTGTGCCTGCCGCTGGTGCTGGCCCCGCGCGCGTGGCGCCAGCCCTTCTTGCAGCGCATGATCAGCGGCACCTTCCGCTTGTTCCTGAACGGCTGCGCGCTGGGCGGCATCATGCGGCTCGACCTCGGCGCGCTCGACGCGCTGTCGGGCGAACGCGGCCTGGTGATGGTGGCCAACCACCCGAGCATGATCGACGTCTTTCTGGTGGTGTCGCGCTTGCGCGGGGCGGTCTGCCTGATGAAGTCCAGCCTGAGCAACAACGTTTTTCTGGCGGCGGGCGCCCACCTCGCGGGCTACATCCCCAACCGGCAACCCGAGTTGCTGGTGCGCGAGGCCGCCGACGCGGTGGCGCGAGGGCAGGCGCTGGTGATCTTCCCCGAGGGCACGCGCACCGTCACCCCGCCGCTCAACGAGCTCAAGTCGGGCGCGGCCCTGATCGCGCAGCGTGCTCACGCCCCGCTGCAGGTGATCGTGCTTGAAACCAACTCGCGCTATCTGTGCAAGGGCTGGCCGATCTGGCGTCCGCCTGAGTTCCCGATGGTCTACCGCGCTCGCCTGAGCACCCGCCTCCCGCCCGGCGGATCGGTGCAACGCACGATGCAGGATTTGCAACAGGTGTGGCTGAGCGAATTGCCCGACGGCCCCTACGCGCTTCGCCACCCGCACGATTCATGACGCCTTCGACGACCCACCTCGTACTCATCCCCAGCTACAACCCCGGCACCCAGGTTTACGAGACCGTGCGTGCCGCCCGCGCGCGCTGGGCGCCCGTGTGGGTGGTGGTTGACGGCAGCACCGACGGCACCGCCGAGGGCCTGCAAGCCCTGGCCGAGCAGGATGCGCAACTGCGCGTGATCGTCCAGACGCCCAATCAGGGCAAGGGCGCGGCCGTGCTGCTCGGCATCACCGAGGCCCGGCGTGCCGGCTTCACGCACGCGCTGTGCATGGACTCCGACGGCCAGCACCCGGCTGACTTGATCGAGCGCTTCATGACCACCTCGCGGGCCCGCCCCGACGCCATGGTGCTGGGCGTGCCGGTGTTCGATGCCTCGGCGCCCGCGCTGCGCGTCAAGGGTCGCAAGATCTCGAACTGGTGGGCCAACCTCGAAACGCTGTGGGTGGGCATTGGCGACTCGCTCTACGGTTTTCGCGTCTACCCCATCGAGCCGCTGCGCGCCATCATGCGCCGCCAGCGCTGGATGCGCCGCTTCGACTTCGACCCCGAGGCCGTCGTGCGCCTCGCCTGGGCCGGCGTGCGACCGGTGAACGTGCCCGCCCCGGTGAAGTATCTGAGTCAGGCCGAGGGGGGCGTGTCGCACTTCAACTACTTCCGCGACAACCGCCTGCTCACCTGGATGCACGTTCGCCTGATGGTGGGCTTCGGGCTGCGTCTGCCCGGCCTGCTGCTGCAACGCCTGACGCGGCGGGGTTAACGCGCCCGGGGCGGCTGATCGCTGCGCTGTGCCTCGGCATCGGGCCCGGCGCCGATCTCGTCACCCAGCGCCCGCTCGGCATAGCGGTTGAAGCGCCAGGCGCTGTCTTCCATGATGATGCGGCGCCACGTGGCGCGCTTCTCGCCGGGCGTCATCTCGGGCCAGAGCTGCACCTCGTCGAAGGTGCGACCGCAGCCCTTGCACACGTCGTCGCCCTGACTGGTCGAGCAGATCGCGATGCAGGGCGTGTCGGGGGTGGATGCATACCAGTCGAGCCACGCCTGCTTGGCCCTCTCGGGCATGGTGGCCTCGTCGCACAGCGATTCGCGGCCATAGACCATCAAGGCGTACACCTCGGCCAGCGCGCGCACCGGCGGGCAGGCGCTGATGCCGTCGGGCGACGGCTGCTGGTTGCGCCACCAGTTGATGGCGGCTTCGATATCGGTGATGTGGATGCCGGCCACGGCGGTGTGGACTGCGCTCAAGCCGGGCTCAAGCCTTGGCGGCCTTCGCGGCGGCGAGCTCGGCTTCGTGCGCCACCAGGGCCATCAACGCCGCTTCGACCTGGGCCGACTCGGCTTCGAGCATCACTGGCGCACCAGCCAAGGCAGCCGCGCCTTCGGTCTTGAAACGCTTCACCCAGTTGCCCGCCTCGCGCCCCTCGGCAAACGCCGCGCTTTGCAGCAGCAGGCTGCCGTCTGCCGCCGTGAGCTTGAAGTAGAACTGCCCATCGGCCTCGCGATATTGCTTGAACAGCGGCGCCTCCGACTTGTGCGCCGCCTTGGCCGACTGCGCCGGCTGCACCGCCACCATCGTGCGCAAGCCCACGGCCTGACGCAGCTCGGCCAGCAGCGGCGTGGCGATGGCGCGGGCCTTGCGGGCGCCCTCTTGCAGCACGGCCTCGATCTGCTCGGGGTGCGCCATCAGCTGGGCGTAGCGCTCGCGCATCGGGCCGACGTGGGCTTCGATCAAGTCCACCACGCGCTGCTTGGCCTCGCCCCAGCCCAGGCCGGCGATCAGGTCGGCGCGGAAGGCCGCGCGCTGCGCCTCATTGGCAAAGGCATCGTGGATGGTGACGAGGTGCGCGCTGTCGGGGTCTTTCGGCTCGCCGGGCAGCTTGGAGTCGGTCACGATGCGGGCGATGGCCTCCTTGAGCGCCTTGGCGCCCCCCTCGAACAGCGGCACGGTGTTGTCGTAGCTCTTGCTCATCTTGCGGCCGTCGAGCCCCGGCAGCGTCGCCACGCTTTCTTCGATCTCGGCATTGGGCAGCACGAACAGCTCGCGGCCCTGGCCGTAGAGGTGGTTGAAGCGCTGCGCCACGTCGCGCGCCATCTCGATGTGCTGCACTTGGTCGCGGCCCACGGGCACGCGGTGGGCGTTGAACAGCAAAATATCGGCCGCCATCAGGATGGGGTAGCAGTAGAGCCCCATCGTCACGCCGGCGTCGGGGTCTTCGCCCGCGGCCACGTTCACGTCCACCGAGGCCTTGTAGGCATGCGCGCGGTTCATCTGGCCCTTGGCGGTGACGCAGGTGAGCAGCCAATTGAGCTCGGTGGTCTCGGGAATGTCGCTCTGGCGGTAGAAGGTGACGCGCTCGGTGTCGAGCCCGGCGGCCAGCCAGGTGGCGGCGATCTCCAGACGCGAGCGAGCGATGCGCGCCGGGTCGTCGCACTTGATGAGCGCGTGGTAGTCGGCCAGGAAGAAAAAGCTCTCGACCCCCGGCTCGCGGCTGGCGGCAATGGCGGGCCGGATGGCGCCGACGTAGTTGCCCAGATGGGGCGTGCCGGTGGTGGTGATGCCGGTGAGGACGCGTTCGGTCATGGTGGGCTCGGAGTCGGACGAAAACGAAGAGGGGCGCTGCTGGATCAAGGGCCCGAATTATCGCCGCCGCTACACTTTGCGCCCCATGAAGAACATCGTCATCCTGATCTCGGGGCGCGGCTCCAACATGGAAGCCATCGTGCGGGCCTGCGCCGCGCAAGGCTGGCCGGCCCGCATTGCCGCCGTGATCAGCAACAAGCCCGATGCCTCGGGCCTGGCCTTTGCCGCCGAGCACGGCATCGCCACGGCCACGGTGGAGCACAAGCAGTTCGCCACCCGCGAGGCGTTCGACGCCGAGCTGGCCCGCGTGATCGACGGCTTCGCGCCCGACGTGGTGGTGCTGGCCGGCTTCATGCGCATCCTCACCGCCGGCTTCGTGCAGCACTACGCGGGGCGGCTCGTCAACATCCACCCGTCGCTGCTGCCGGCCTTCCCGGGTCTGCACACCCACCAGCGCGCCATCGACGCCGGCTGCAAGCTGGCGGGCGCCACGGTGCACTTCGTCACGCCCGAGCTCGACCACGGCCCCATCATCCTGCAAGCCGCCGTGCCGGTGCGCCCCGGCGACAGCGAGGGCGAGCTGGCCGCGCGCGTGCTCAGGCAAGAGCACCAGATCTACCCCCGCGCCGTGCGCTGGCTGGTCGAAGGCACCCTGCATGTGGAGCGCGGCATCGTCACGCAAACCGAGGGCGAAAGCCAATTGGCGTACGCCGCCGATTAAGCTCGCGCGCCGCCATTTGGCCCGGGCTGGGATAATCCGGCCCATGCATCCCAAGGCCCTTCTCGACCTCGCCGCCACGCTGCTGCGCGAGGTGCTCAAGCTCGATACGCCCGCCGACATGGTGGTGTCGAGCTTCTTCCGCAAAAACAAAGCCCTCGGCCCGCGCGAGCGCGCCACGCTGGCTGAAACCGCCTACGCGGTGCTGCGTGAGCGCACCCTGCTGCAAAACCTCGCGCAGAGCGGCTCCGGCCCGCTGGAGCGCCGTCTGGCCATCCTGGCCTGGGGCGGCAACGCCGGTTTCTTGCGCGGCGCACTCAGCGAGGCTGAACAAGCGTGGCTCGACAGCACGCAGGCGATCGACCGCCACTCGCTGCCCGAGGCCCAGCGCCACAACCTGCCCGAGTGGCTGGCACAACCGCTGCAAGCCACCCTGGGCGACGAGTTCTGGGCGCTGGCGGGCAGCCTGAACCAGAGCGCCCCGCTCGACCTGCGCGTCAACACGCTCAAGACCAACCGCGAAGCGGTGCAAGCCGCCTTGCAAGCCGCCGGCATCGAGTCGGCCCCCACGCCCTACTCGCCCTGGGGCCTGCGCCTGGTGGGCAAGCCGGCCGTCAACAAGCTCGACGTGTTCACCCGCGGCGACGTGGAGGTGCAAGACGAGGGCAGCCAGTTGCTGGCCCTGCTGACCGAAGCCAAGCGCGGCGAGATGGTGGTGGACTTTTGCGCCGGCGCGGGCGGCAAGACGCTGGCCCTGGGCGCGATGATGCGCAACACCGGGCGGCTCTACGCCTTCGACGTGTCCGGCCACCGGCTCGACGCCCTCAAGCCGCGCATGGCGCGCAGCGGCCTGTCGAACTACTACCCCACGCAGATCGCCCACGAGCGCGACGACCGCGTCAAGCGCCTGACCGGCAAGATCGACCGCGTGCTGGTCGATGCCCCCTGCTCGGGCCTGGGCACGCTGCGCCGCAACCCCGACCTCAAATGGCGCCAGACGCCCAAGGCCGTCGCCGAGTTGCAAGACAAGCAGACCGCCATCCTCAACAGCGCCGCGCGGCTCGTGAAGTCGGGCGGACGGCTGGTCTACGCCACCTGCAGCCTGTTGCGCGACGAAAACGAAGCCATTGCCGACGCCTTCAGCGCGTCGCACCCTGATTTCGTGCCCCTGCCGGCGCTGGACGTGCTGCAGCACGCCGGCGTGGCCCGCGCCGACGACCTGGTGCAAGGCAACACGCTGCGCCTGTGGCCGCATCGGCATGCCACCGACGGCTTCTTCGCTGCCGTCTGGACGCGCAAATAGGGCTCGATCAAGGGGCCGCCCCGCCCGCTCGGCGCACCACGAAGGCCGCCGGTTCAAGCCGAATTACGCCCTCCACGACTTGATCGAGATCAAGTCGATGCATACTATCGACTGCGTCGCCCAACCGATGGGCAAGCATGCCGAGTGCCGCCCGGCTTCGTCTGCTTCACGCCTCGAAAGGTATTTGAATGTCTGGTCTTTCGCCCTTGTGGCTCCACCTGCACGATGGCCTGGTTTCGTGGTTGGCTCATGGCCTGACCGACGCCGCCTGGTGGCAGATCGTGATCTACACGCTGGTCGCGACGCACATCACCATCGTCACCGTCACCGTCTTCCTGCACCGCAGCCAGGCCCACCGCGCGCTCGACCTGCACCCCGCCGTGATGCATTTCTTTCGCTTCTGGTGCTGGGTCGCCACGGGCATGGTCGTCAAGGAATGGGTGGCCATCCACCGCAAGCACCACGCCAAGTGCGACACGGTCGATGACCCGCACAGCCCGCAGATCTATGGCCTGAAAAAGCTCGTCACGCAAGGCGCCGAGCTGTATCGCGCCGAGGCGAAGAACCTCGACACCATCTCGCGCTACGGCCACGGCACGCCCGACGACTGGGTCGAGCGCAACGTCTACAGCCGCTTCACGTGGCAAGGCGTGGGCCTGATGCTGATCCTCGACCTGCTGCTGTTCGGCGCCATCGGCCTCACCGTGTGGGCCGTGCAGATGGCCTGGATCCCGGTCACCGCCACCGCCATCATCAACGGCGTGGGCCACTACTGGGGCTATCGCAACTTCGAGGCGGCCGACGCCAGCACCAACGTCTTCCCGTGGGGCATCATCATCGGCGGCGAAGAGCTGCACAACAACCACCACACCTACCCGACCTCGGCCAGGCTGTCGGTCAAGCCGTACGAGTTCGACATCGGCTGGGTCTACATCAGCATCATGGCCAAGCTGGGCCTGGCTCAGGTTCGCAAGACCCCGCCGCGCCTGGAGCTGGGCTCGGTCAAGCCGGTGGCCGACGAGCAGACGCTCGAAGCCATCATCAACAACCGCTACGAGCTCATGGCCGGTTACGCCCGCGGACTGAAGACGGCTTGCGCGGCCGAGCTGTCGCGGCTGGCGGCCGAGGGGCAGCAGTCCGCCGCCAAGTGGAAAGAGCTGCGCCTGGCCAAGCGCTGGCTGCATCGTGACGATGACCACATCCCGCAAGAGATGAAGACCCATGTGGCCGCCGCGCGCGCCGCCAGCCCCATGCTCGAGATGCTGGTGGCCATGCGCGAAGAGCTGCGCCAACTCTGGACGCGGCGCAACGTGTCGGCCGAGCAGTTGGTGGCCGACCTGCAAGCATGGTGCAAGCGCGCCGAAGAAAGCGGCATTGCCTCGCTGCAGGAGTTCTCGCGCAAGCTGCGCGCGGCACACGCCTGATCCGGACGGGCGCCCCGCCCTCCCCCTAATCCGTGTGAACCCGCTTGGCGCGCGAAGCCCGTATCCTCGCGGCTGAGCGCGTCGGCGGTCGGCCGGCTTGCGCCCATCAACCCAGCTAGCAGAAAGATTCAATCATGGATGGACACAACCCCTACTCTCCGCCCAGCGCCGCCGTGGGCACGCCCAGCCGCCCCGAGGCAGCCGACAACCTTCGCTTCAACCCCGAAGGCCGCAGCGTGCCAGCCGGTCAAGGCTGGGCCTGGTTCAAGTCCGCCTGGCAGATCTTCAAGGCTCAGCCTTTGATGTTCTGGGTGGCGCTGGTGGTGATGTTCATCGCGATCGCCGTGGTGTCGATGATTCCGCTGGTCAACCTGCTGACGATGGTCGCCACGCCAGCCGTGGTGGCCGGGTTCGGCGTCTGCGCGCGCAGCGTGCAACGAACCGGCCGGTTCGAGCTCGGGCAGGTGTTCGATGGCTTTCGCACCCGGCTGGGCACCCAGCTGCTGGCGGGGCTGCTGTATCTGCTGGCCATGGTGGTGGGCATCGGCGTGATGGCCGTGGCGTTCGGTGCGACGGGCATGTTCTCGATGTTCACCGGCGGCCTGCGCGGCCAGGGCGCCGCGGCAGCCACGATGGGCGCGATGGGCGGCTTGTTCTTCCTGGTGTATTTCGTGGTGATCATGGTCGTTGGCAGCACCATCACCTTCGCGCCCTACATCATTCAGGAAACCCAGCTGTCGGCCCCGCAAGCCATGGCGGCCAGCATGAAGGGCGCGTTCAAGAACGTGCCGGCCTTTCTGGTCGGGCTGCTGGTCTACATCGTGCTGGCCATCGTGGCCAGCATCCCGCTGTTCCTCGGCTGGCTGGTGTTGTTTCCGGTGCTCTTCCTGACGGTGTTCGTGGCCTACAGCGAAATCTATTTCGACTGACGCCCCCTCCGCTGGCCGGGGTTAACGCCCCAGCCAGTTCGCCAGCCAACCCACCAGACGCACGCGCTGCGGCGTGTAGGGCGGGAAGAACATCTTGATGGTGTTCAGCATGCCCGCCTGCAGCACGCCCCGCTCGTGCGAGAAGGCCTTGAAGCCGAAGACGCCGTGGGCGTTGCCGATGCCCGAGTTGTTGACGCCGCCAAAGGGCAGGTTGCCGTGCGCCACGTGCACCATGCAGTGGTTCACGCACACGCCGCCTGAGCTGGTTTCATCGAGCACGCGGCGAATGGCGCCGGGGTGCCGGCTCCACATGTACAACGCCAGCGGCTTGGGCTGCGCGTTGATCTCGGCGATGACCTGACCGATGTCGGTGAAGCCGATCAGCGGCAGCACCGGGCCGAAGATCTCTTCGCTCATGATGGCCGCGTCGGCCGGCACGTTGGTGATCAGCGTCGGCGCGATGTAGTTGCGCGAGGCGTCCACCTGTCCGCCCATCAGCACCTGGGCGCCGCGCGAGACGGCGTCGGACAGCAGCGTGCTGATGCGGTGCGTGTGGCGGGCGTTGATCACGTGCGTGAGGTCGGCGCTGGCCTGCTGCGCCTCGGGCGTGGCGCCATATCGTTGCGCCACCACCTGCCGGCACATGGCCACGAAGGCGTTGCGCACCGACTCGTGCACGTACACGTGATCGGGCGCCACGCAGGTCTGGCCGCAGTTGAGGAACTTGCCCCACATGATCGTCTCGGCCGCCTTGCGCAGGTCGGCCGAGGCGTCGACGATGGTGGGTGACTTGCCGCCCAGCTCCAGCGTGACGCTGGCCAGGCTCTTGGCCGCCGCCGCCATCACCACCTTGCCCACGGCGGGCGAGCCGGTGAAGAAGATGTGATCGAAGGGCTTGGCCAGCAGCTCCTGCGAGGTCTGCAGCGCGCCCTCGAAGATGGCGACGTGCTCGGGCTCGAAGGCCTGCCGGATGATGCGGCACATGACCGCCGCCACCGACGGCGCCAGCTCGGACGGCTTGAGGATGATCGGGTTGCCCGCCGCCAGCGCCGACACCAGCGGCCCGAACAGCAGATAGAGCGGGTAGTTCCAGGGCGCGATGATGAGGCAGCGGCCGCGCGGCTGATATTCGACGCGGGCGCTGTTGCCCAGCGTGAGCATCGTCGCGCGCACCCTCGTGGGTTTCATCCAGCGCTTGAGGTGCGCCATGGTGTGGCGCATTTCGTCGAGCGTCGGGATGATCTCGGTGGCGTCCACCTCGAGGCGGGGCTTGCGAAAATCTTGCGCGAAGGCGTCGTACAAGGCTTCGCGATGCGCCAGCATCGACTCGCGCAGGCGCCGGATGCGGGCGATGCGTTCGCTCGCCGTCGAGCGACGCCACTGCAGCGCCACCACACCTTGCGCCTCGAACACGCGCTGCATCTCGTGCACATCGCTCTCGGCTGGCGCGGCGGGGGCTTGCTGGGCGGTGCCGTCGGGCACCACATGCATCATCGGTCGGCTCATGGCTGGGTCCTTCAAAACGGCTGGAGGTTATTCGACCGCGGCCCACGGCAAGCGGGCCGGTGCGGCAAACAGAGGATGCCGCGTCGCCTCGTCGAGCGTCAATACGGGTGTGACACAGGCATCGGCGGCACCAAACCGCGCGGCCCAGTCAGCCAGCGGCCGGCTGGCGACCAGCGCGTCAACGGCCTCACGCAAAGCATTCGACTCGGGCGAGTTGGGCATGAGCCCACGCTGCCAGTGCTGGGCGGCCCATTGCGGCCGCTCGAACACCTCGCACGCCACACGCCAGAACTTGTGCTCCAGCGCGCCCACGGCCAGCCAGCGATCGTCCTGCGTGCGATACAGGCCGTAGCAGGGCAAGGCGCCGTTGAGCATGTCCTCGCCAACACGCGGCTTGCGGCCCAGCATCGGCTCCAGCAGGGCGCCGGTGGCCTGCGGCATCACCTGGTGGGCGAACAGGCCATGCGCCATGCTCACGTCCAGAAAGCGGCCGCGCCCCGTGCGCTGGGCCTCGAACACCGCCGCCAAGATGGCGATGCAGGCCATCGAGCTGCCGCCGGCCAGGTCGCCCCACTGGATGTTGGACATCGCCACGTCGCCATTGCGGGCGCGCATCTGGTCGAGCGCCCCCGACATGGCCATGAAGTTCAGATCGTGCCCCGCGCGCTGCGCCCACTCGCCGGTCTGGCCGTAGCCGGTGATCGAGCACAGCACGATCCTGGGTTGCACGGCACTGAGCGCGGCGTGGCCCAGGCCCATGGCGTCGAGCACGCCGGGGCGGAAGCTGTCCACCACCACGTCGGCCTCGCGCGCCCATTCGCGCAGCGTGGCGCGGCCGTCTTCGGTCTTGAAATCGACCTTGCGGCAGTCCTTGCCGCGGTTGAGCGCCTCGAACAGCGAGCCCAGCGCGCGCGCCGGGTCGCCCTCCGGCGGCTCGACCTTGACGATCTCGGCGCCCAGGTCGGCCAGCATGCGCGTGGCAAAGGGGCCGGGCAGGTTGCGGGTGAGGTCGAGCACGCGCAGACCTTGAAGCATCGGTATCGCAGTCACTGCCGTCGCCTTCACCGTCACAGGCCAATCTGCTTGGCGATGATCTCGTTCATGATCTCGTGCGTGCCGCCGCCGATCGAGAGGATGCGGCTGTCGCGATAGAGGCGCTCGACCACCGACTCGCGCATGTAGCCCATGCCGCCGAAGATCTGCACCGCCTCGTGCGTCACGTAATCGCAGGCGCTGGTCGCCATGTTCTTGGCCATCGACACCTCGCGGATCGACTCCTTGCCCGCCGCCATGCGCGCCGCGCAGCGGTAGGCGTACTCGCGCGCCACATCCACCCGCGTGGCCATCTCGGCGAGCTTGTGGCGGATCACCTGGTGCTTGGACAGCGGCTTGCCGAAGGTCTCGCGCACCTTCACGTAATCGAGGCACTGCTCGAGCGCGATCTGCGCGGTCATGTAAGCCATGATCGCCAGGCTGAGCCGCTCGGCCTGGAAGTTCATCATGATGGTGAAGAAGCCCGAATTCTCGGGGCCCAGCAGGTTGGCCGCCGGCACGCGGCAGCCTTCAAAGAACAGCTCGGCGGTGTCGCTGGCCCACCAGCCCATCTTCTTGAGATTGCGCCCGACGCTGAAGCCCGGCGTGCCACGCTCGACGAGCAGCAGCGACACACCCATGTAGCCGGGCTCGCCGGTACGCACGGCCACGGTGTAGTAGTCGGCCCGCGTGCCCGAGGTGATGAAGGTCTTGGCGCCGTTGACCACGTAATGATCGCCATCGCGCACGGCACGCGTCTTGAGGTTGGCCACGTCGGAGCCGCCGCTGGGCTCGGTGATGGCCAGCGCCATGATCTTCTCGCCGGCCAGCACGCCGGGGATCACCTTGTTCTTGATGGCCTCGGAGCCCACGCGCCACACGGGCGGCAGACCGATGTCGAGCGAGCCCAGGCTGGCCACGAGGCCGCCGGATGTGCAGCGCATGAATTCTTCGCTGGCGGCCACCTTGAGAAAGACGTCCTTGTCGCCCGCTCCGCCCACCTCTTCAGGGTGGCCGATGCCCAGCAAGCCCAGATCGGCTGCCTGCTTGTACAGCTCGCGCGGGAAGGTGCCGGCCTCTTCCCACTCGGCGACATGCGGCAGCACGGCCTGATCGACGAAGCGCTTGGCCGTCTGGCGCGCCATGTTGTGGGTTTCATTGAAATAGTCGACGTAGCTGGATGCGGGTTGGGTGTTGCTCATGATGTCTCCAGGGTTCTCTGGTTGTCGCCCCTCGCAAAACGAGTCGGCGTTCTGCGGTATCAAAAAAGGGCCGAGACGCCAGGTTCGGCATCTCGGCCCAAAGTGGAATAGCCAATCAAATCAAGCCAGACTCAGGCGTCCTCGAAACGCCCGCCTTCAGCAGCTTGCTTCACCACGATCTCGGCCGGCTCGAAACGGGCGCCGTGGCGCTTGGCCAGCTCGCGCGAACGCTCGACAAACTGCTTCGCGCCCATCGCGTTGATGAACTGCAGCGCGCCGCCTTGATGCGGTGCGAAGCCCCAGCCGAAGATCGAGCCGATGTTGGTGTCGGCCACCGAGCGCACCACCTTTTCTTGGTAGCAGCGCGCGGCCTCGTTGGCCTGGATGAACATCAGGCGATCGACCAGCTCCTGCTGAGCGGGCTGCTGCGCCTGCGTCGGGAAGACGGTGGTCAGCTCGGGCCACAAAGACTTCTCCTTGCCGTTGTAGTCGTACAGCCCCTTGCCGCTCTTCTTGCCGATGCGGCCGTGCTTTTCGGCCACCACGCGCAGCACCGCCTCGCCCGGGTGCATCGGGTAGCTCTTGCCTTCGGCTTCGAGGTCGCGACGCGTCTGGTCCGAGATATGCAGCGACAGGCTCAGCGAGACTTCGTCTTGCAGCGCCAGCGGCGGCATCGGCATGCCGGCCTTGAGGCCCGCCACTTCGATGGAGCGCGGGTGCACGCCTTCGCCCAACATGGCCAGGCCTTCCATCACGTAGGTGGCGAACACGCGCGAGGTGTAGAAGCCGCGGCTGTCGTTGACGACGATGGGCGTCTTGCCGATCTGCAGCACGTAGTCGAAGCCGCGCGCCAGGGTTTCGTCGGACGTCTTCTCGCCCACGATGATCTCGACCAGCGGCATCTTGTCGACCGGCGAGAAGAAGTGCAGGCCGATGAAGTTGGCCGGGCGCGAGCTGGCTGCGGCCAGGCCGGTGATCGGCAGCGTGGACGTGTTGGACGCGAACACCGCGTCAGCGGCGATGACGGCTTCGGTCTTCTTGGTGCACTCGGCCTTGATGCCGCGGTCCTCGAACACCGCCTCGATCACCAGATCGCAGCCCTTGAGGTCGTCGTAGCTGGTGGTCGTCTGGATGCGAGCCAGCAATGCATCGCGCTTTTCAGCGGTGCTGCGTCCGCGCGAGATGGCCTTGTCCAGAATGCCTTGCGAATAGGCCTTGCCCTTGTTGGCGTTGTCGATGCTGGTGTCGAGCAGCACGACGTCGATGCCAGCCTTGGCCGACACGTAGGCAATGCCCGCGCCCATCATGCCGGCACCCAGGATGCCGACTCGTCGGACCTTGCCCTCGGCAAAGCCTTGCGGGCGCGACTGCCCCTTCTTGATGGCGTTGAGCTGATACCACAGCGTGCCGATCATGTTCTTCGACACTTGCGAAGCCACGCAGGCCGCGAAGTAGCGCGACTCGACTTGCGAGCCGGCATCGAAGTCGAGCAGGCAGCCTTCGAACAGGCAGCTCATGATGTGCGTGATGGCCGGGTAGTTGCCGTGCGCCTTGGCGTTGGCCATCGACGGGGCGATCGCCAGCACCTGCACCACGGCCGGGCTCTTGCTGTCGCCACCCGGAATGCGGAAGCCCTTGGTGTCCCACGGCGCGGCGGCCTTCGGGTTGGCTGCGCACCAGGCCTTGGCCTTGGCGATCAGTTCGTCGCGCGTCTCGGCCAGCTCGGCGACGATGCCCATCTCCTTGGCCTTGGCTGCGGTCAGCTCCTTGCCTTGGGTGATGAGCTCGAAGCTCTTCTGGATGCCGATCAGGCGCGGCAGGCGCTGCGTGCCGCCGCCACCGGGCAGCAGGCCCAGCTTGACTTCAGGCAGACCGAGCTTGAGCTTGGGGTCGTTGAGCGCGATGCGTGCGTGGCAAGCCAGCGCGAGTTCGAGCCCGCCGCCGAGTGCCGTGCCATTGAGCGCGGCCACCACCGGCTTGCCGCACTTTTCCATGCGGCGCATCATGGCCTTGAGTTCTTCGCACAGCGTGTAGGCTTCTTCGGCCGAGGTGATTTTCGAGAGCTGATCGATGTCGGCGCCGACGATGAAGGTCGACTTGGCCGAGGTGATCACCAGGCCCTTGATCGACGCATCGGTTTCGAGGCGCTCGACCAGCGCCGCAAAGGGCTGGACCAGCGTGGGGTTGAGCACGTTCATTGCCCGATCGGGCATGTCGAGGGTGGCCAGCGCGATGCCGTTGGCATCGATCTCGATGTTCACGATGTTGTGTTGAGTCATGACGGCACTCCCTATCAGACGCGTTCGATGATGGTGGCGATGCCCATGCCGGCACCGATGCACAGCGAGGCCAATGCGGTGGCCTTGCCGGTGCGCTCCAGTTCGTCGAGCGCCGTGCCCAGGATGATCGCGCCCGTGGCACCCAGGGGGTGACCCATCGCGATGGCGCCGCCGTTGACGTTCACGCGGTCGAGCGACACGCCGAGGTCGCGCGCCGTCTTCATCGGCACGGTGGCGAAGGCTTCGTTGATCTCCCACAGATCGATGTCGGCGGGTGTCATGCCCAACTTGCCCAGCGCCTTTTGGCAAGCCGGCGTGGGGCCGGTGAGCATGATGGTGGGCTCGGAGCCGATCACCGAGGCCATACGCACCTTGGCGCGCGGCTTGAGCCCGGCCTTGATGCCGGCTTCCTTGCTGCCCAGCAGCACCAGCGCGGCGCCATCGACGATGCCCGACGAATTGCCGGCATGGTGCACGTGGTTGATCTTCTCGATGGTGGTGTATTTGTCGAGCGCGGTGGCATCAAAGCCCATCACGCCCATCATCTCGAACGACGGATTCAGCTTGGCGAGCGACTCGACCGACGTGCCCGGGCGAACGGTTTCATCCTTGGCCAGCAGGGTCAGGCCGTTGAGGTCTTTCACCGGCACGACCGATTTGTCGAAGTGGCCCGCGGCCTGCGCGGCGGCGGCGCGGCGGTGCGATTCGGAGGCAAAGGCATCGAGATCAGCACGGCTGTATCCCTCGAGCGTGGCGATCAGATCGGCGCTGATGCCCTGCGGCACGAAGGCGGTGCCGCTGTTGACGCGCGGGTCCATCACCCAGGCGCCGCCGTCGCTGCCCATGGCCCAGCGGCTCATCGACTCGACGCCGCCCGCCACGACCATGCTTTCCATGCCCGACATGATCTTGGCCGCGGCCAGATTCACGGCCTCGAGGCCCGAGGCGCAAAAGCGCGACAGCGTCACGCCCGCCACGGTTTGCGCCCAACCGGCGTCGAGCACCGCCGTGCGCGCGATGTCGGCGCCCTGCTCGCCCACCGGCGTCACGCAGCCCAGCACCACATCGTCGACCAGACTGGTGTCGAGGCGATTGCGTTGCTGCATGGCTTGCAGCAGCGTGCGCAGCAGCCACACCGGCGTGGCCTGGTGCAGGCTGCCGTCTTTCTTGCCCTTGCCGCGCGGCGTACGCACGGCGTCGAAAATGTAGGCTTCGATCATGTGAAGCTCCTCAGAAGATGGTTGGTTTGGATGCGAAGCCGCTGATCACAGGAAACGCGAAGCGAGTTCCTTCATGATCTCGTTGGTGCCGCCGTAGATGCGCTGCACGCGCGAGTCGGCCCACAGGCGAGCGATCGGGTATTCCTTCATGTAGCCGTAGCCGCCAAAGAGCTGCAGGCATTCGTCGATCAGCTTGCACTGGTTGTCGGTGATCCAGTACTTGATGAGCGCGGCGCGATCCACGCCCAGCTTGCCTTGCAGGTGCGACACCATCGCGGCGTCAACCAGCGCGCGCGAGGCCATCAGCAGCGCCTGGCATTCGGCGAGCTTGAAGCGCGTGTTCTGG
>NZ_JAYSBZ010000013.1:0-54667 GCF_041915145.1 Aquabacterium sp.
GCTCCGGGGGCGGGGCGGCGTCGGCAGGGCGGCGGGGCGGCGACGCGGCGGGCGCCATCACGGTGGCCACGGTGCGTTCGAAGTCGGTGCTGGGGGGCGTCTGGGCCACGACGCGCGCGGGGGGGCGGGCGGGTGGGGCCGCCGGCTCACGCGGCGCGACGGGTGCGGCAGCCGGCGCGGCCGCCGATGGCGCAGACTCGGCCCGCTTGGGCGGGATGGGGGCCCGGTCGCGGCCCAGCACGCGCCGGATGCGATCCTGCAACTCGGGGTGGGTGTTGAGCACGCGCCACGCCTGCGGGTTGTGGAACAGCATGGTCGCCAGCGCGTCGGCCTGCGGGTGGCGCAGGCGCACGTCGGTGTACTCGTTCTGATACCAGATCTTGCGCAGCGTGTTGCCCAGGCCGCGCCGGTCGAGCGTCACGCGCACGGCGCTGGCGTCGGCCTGGTATTCGTGGCGGTCGCAGGCCACGGCCTGCAGGCACTTGGCCGCCACCCAGCCGGGCCAGCCCAGCGTGAGCAGCAGGCTGCCGGCCGCCCAGCGCAGCAGGTGCGGGCGGGTGCCGGTGCCGCGTGCCTGCATCAGGCTGCGGCCCCAGCCATAGACCCACGAGAAGCCCAGCACGCGGGGCAGCAGCACCATGTTGAGCCGCATGTCGTCGGTGGGCATGTGGCCGAACTCATGCGCCACCAGCGCCTGCAGCTCGGAGGCCGACAGCGCGTCGAGCGCGCCGCGCGTCACCGCCAGCGCGGCGTCGCGGGCCGACCAGCCGGCGATGAAAGCGTTGATCGAGTCTTCGCGCTCCAGCACGTAGACCTCGGGGCGCGGCTGGTTGAGGTACTGCGCCAGCCCTTGCGTGATCAGGACCAGGCGGCCTTCGATGGGGCCGGTCGGCTCGTCGATCAGCCGGCCGTGCGCCCACTGCGCCACCCAGGCGCCACCGTGGCGACGCAGCTGGCGGGTCGTCCACCCCACGCGCGCCAGGATGCCGGCCGCCACCAGCCCCGTCGCGGCGCCGATCAGCGGCCACGCCGCCTGCGGGTCATACGGGGGCAACAGCAGCGCGACGAGCGTGAGCGCCCCGGCCACCGCCACCAGCAGGGCGAGCAACAGCAGGGTGAAGTACCCGGAGACTTGTCGCAAGGCCTGCAGGGCTTTGTCCGGGTGGTGGGGATCGCTCATGAACTTCAAGCGGCGGCGGGTGGCAAAAAGGGGTCAGGACGGCACCCCGCCCGCGGCGGGTTCGGCGTGGTGACGCGGGGGATCGAGCAGCGGTGCGGCCCGGAAGCCCCATAGCATCGCGACGAGCCGGGTCGGAAACTGGCGCCGCGCGTCGTTGTACTGCCGCGCGGCGTCATTGAACTGTTGGCGGGCGCTGGCCAGCTTGCTCTGGTTGGTCAGCCACTCCTGCACCCAGCCTTGCACGGCTTCGTCGGCCTCATGGCGCAGTAGCAGGGGGTGCACGGCGTCGTCGAACAGGTGCTCGGCCAGCAGCAGGCTGTTGAGCGGCCCCGTTGCCACCGGCTTGGCCTGTACCAGCGCCAGCGCGGCTTCGGCCTGCTTGCCGGCGGCCAGGGCGCGGTCGAGGGCGTCGGCCTCGCCGGGGAGCGCCGTGCGCAGGGCGCTGGCCATGCGGCGGGCCCACTCGTGGCGTTGCAGCAGCTGCGCGGCCAGCACGGGCTGTGCGTCCACGATTGTTTGGCGCAAGCGCTGCAGGCGGTTGATGGCACCAACCGCCCAGAACGTCAGGATCGCCAGAAACAGCAACGTCACGAACTGCTGGGTGCTCATCGCTCGCCTCTCGTCCCGCGCGTGGATGGGACGGTTTCAAACTGTAAACCAAGCAGTATGACCGGTTTGCGGCATCCGGCCACTGGCTTGAGGGGGAGGGAGTCCCTAGGTCGAGGTGTATGTCTCGAATCCGGCGCGGCGCAGCGCGCAGGCGGGGCAGGTGCCGCAGCCGTGGCCCCAGGGGTGGCGCTGGCCGCGCTCGCCCAGGTAGCAGGTATGGGTGTGCTCAATGATCAACTCGTTGAGCGCGGTGCCGCCGAGCTGCTCGGTCAGCGCCCAGGTCTGGGCCTTGCTGAGCCACATCAGCGGGGTCTCGATGGTCATCGGCGTGGCCAGGCCCAGGCTCAGCGCGACTTGCTGGGCCTTGAGGGTGTTGTCGTGGCAGTCGGGGTAGCCCGAGAAGTCGGTCTCGCACATGCCGCCGACCAGCACCGAGGCGCCGCGCCGGTAGGCCACCGTGGCGGCAAAGGTCAGAAAGATCAGGTTGCGCCCTGGCACGAAGGTGTTGGGCAGCCCGTTGGCCTGCAGCTCGATGGCGCGGTCCTGCGTGAGGGCCGTGTCCGAAATCTGCCCGAGCAGCGACAGGTCGAGCAGGTGGTCGTCGCCCAGCTTGGGCGCCCACTGCGGAAACTGCGCCGCCAGCTCGCGCCGCACGGTTTGGCGGCAGTCGAGCTCAATGCGGTGGCGCTGGCCGTAGTCGAAGCCAATGGTCTCGACCCGGGCGTAGCGCTCCAGTGCCCAGGCCAGGCAGGCGGTGGAGTCCTGCCCGCCCGAGAACAGCACCAGCGCTGTTCGCGCGTCCGACATCAGACCCGCACCTCGCCCTGACCCAGCACCACGTACTTCAGCGAGGTGAGGCCTTCCAGCCCCACCGGCCCGCGGGCGTGGAACTTGTCGGTCGAGATGCCGATCTCGGCGCCCAGCCCGTACTCGAAGCCGTCGGCGAAGCGGGTGGACGCATTGATCATCACGCTGCTCGAGTCCACCTCGCGCAAGAAGCGCATGGCGTTCGGGTGGTTGGTGGTGAGGATGGCGTCGGTGTGGTGCGAGCCGTAGTGGTTGATGTGCGCGATGGCCTCGCTCACGCCGGCCACGACCTTGATCGAGATGATCGGGGCCAGGAATTCCTCGTACCAATCTTGCTCGGTGGCGTCGACCAGATTGGCGCCGGGCACCATGCTCAGGATCTTCTTGGCGGCGGCGTCTACGCGCATCTCGACGCCCTTGTCGGCGAAGACGCGGCCGATGCGCGCCAAGAAGGCCGGGGCGCTCTTTTCATGCACCAGAAGCGACTCGGTGGCGTTGCAGGGGCTGTACTTCTGCGTCTTGGCGTTGTCGGTCACCTTCACGGCCAGGTCGAGGTCGACCTCGGCATCGACGTAGGTGTGGCAGTTGCCGTCGAGGTGCTTGATCACCGGCACCTTGGCATCGTTGCTGATGCGCTCGATCAGGCCCTTGCCGCCGCGCGGAATGATCACGTCCACGAACTCGGGCATGGCGATCAGGCGGCCGACGGCGGCGCGGTCGGTGGTGGGCACCAACTGCACGGCGTCGCCCGGCAGCCCGGCCTCGAGCAGCGCGGCCTGCACCAGCTGCCACAGCGCCAGATTCGAGTGGATGGCCTCGGAGCCGCCGCGCAGGATGCAGGCGTTGCCGCTCTTGATGGCCAGCGACGCCGCTTCGATCGTCACGTTCGGGCGGCTCTCGTAGATCATGCCGAACACGCCCAGCGGCACGCGCATCTGGCCCACGCTGATGCCTGTCGGGCGGCGGCGCAGGTTGGTGATCTCGCCCACCGGGTCGGGCAGCGCGGCGACCTGCTCGGCGTTTTGCGCCATCTGCTCGACGATCTTGGCGGTGATGCGCAGGCGGTCGATCATCGGCGCGGCCAGGCCGGCTTCTTCGGCTGCGGCGATGTCCTTCAAATTGGCGGTTTGCAGCGCCTCGCCCTGCTCGCGGATCAGGCGGGCCAGCACCGTGAGGGCGGCATTTTTTTCAGCGGTGGACGCGGCAGCCATGACGGTGGCGGCCGTTCGCGCTTGTCGCCCCAACTGCTGCATCAGGGTATCGGCATCGTGAGCCGTCAACGGCGCGGAGGTGTTCATTGAGACGTTCATGGCTATGCATTGTCGCAAACCGGCCGGGGGGCTGTCTCGACCTGGCGGCGGGGCGGTGACGGGCTTGCGGGTTAACCCGCGCTTTGTGAGCTGTCCCGGGCGGGGTTGACGTTCATTGCTTCACGCGGTTCGGGGGTGGGGTAAAAAAAACTTTGCCGAGGAGTACCCCAAACGATCAGATTTCTGCAAAATAGCACGACCGTTCGTTTTAATTTGCGAGCCCCAGTGAGCGATCTGCACACCCCCGAGCGCGAAGACAGCCCTGCCAGCCCGACCGAGGAGTCGGGCCGCGGGCGTGGTCGCGCCGAGGTGGCTCATGCCGGCGGGCATGCGGGGCGCCACGACGCCCGCCACCTGCACAAGGGCCAGCAAACTCGTGCTGCCATCCTCGACGCCGCGTTGAGCCTGGCGTCGCAAATGGGCATCGAAGGCCTGTCGATCGGCGCGCTGGCTGAAGTGACCGGGATGAGTAAAAGCGGAGTATTCGCTCACTTCGGTTCTCGCGAAGAGTTGCAGATCTCGGTGATCCGCGAATACCACGCCAAGTTCGAAGAAGAGGTCTTCCGCCCGGGTATCCAGGCGCCGCGCGGGCTGCCGCGCTTGCGCGCGCTGTTCGAGGGCTGGGTGCGCCGGGTGGCGGCCGAGATCGATTCCGGTTGCATCTATATCAGTGGCGCGGTTGAATTCGATGATCGCCCGGGCCCGGTGCGCGACGCCCTGGCCGGCATGGTTCTGATGTGGCACGCGGCGCTCAGCCGGGCCATCCGTATTTCGGTCGAGTGCGGGCACCTGCTGCCCAACACCGACCCGATGCAAGTGTTGTTCGAGATTCACGGGCTCATCCTCTCGCTGCACCACGACGCGCGCTTCCTGCGCTCGCCGGGGTCGGTGGAGCGGGCCCGTACGGCCTTCGAGCGCGTGGTGGCCTACTACGCGTCGCCGGCCGTTCAAGCGGCAGTCGCCGCTGCAACGCCCGGGGCCGCGTCCCCATCCCACTAGTCTTTTTCTCTACCAACTCTTCCAAACAGGAGCACAACGATGCCCAGCTACAACCCGCCCCTGCGCGACCAGCAATTCGTCATTCACGAGCTGCTCGGCGCCGTTGATGAACTCAAGCAGATCCCGAAGTACGCGGATCTCGACGTTGACACCGTCAACGCCGTGCTGGAAGAGGGCGGCAAGTTCGCCTCGAAGGTCATCGCTCCGCTGAACCTGGTGGGTGACGTGCAAGGCTGCGTGCTCGACAAGACCACGCACGAAGTGAAGACGCCGGACGGCTTCAAGGACGCCTACAAGCAATACACCGAGAACGGCTGGTCCGGTCTGTCGGCCGACCCCGAGTACGGCGGCCAGGGCATGCCCCAGCTGGTCAACCAGGCCATCTACGAAATGATGAACTCGGCCAACCAGGCCTGGACCATGTACCCCGGCCTGAGCCACGGCGCTCACGCCTGCCTGGAAGTGCACGGCACGCCCGAGCAAAAGGCCACCTACCTGCCCAAGCTGACCTCGGGCGAGTGGACCGGCACGATGTGCCTGACCGAACCGCACTGCGGTACCGACCTGGGCCTGCTGCGCACCAAGGCCGAGCCGCAAGCCGACGGCACCTACAAGATCACCGGCGCCAAGATCTTCATCTCGGCCGGTGAACACGACATGGCCGAGAACATCGTCCACCTGGTGCTGGCTCGCCTGCCGGACGCGCCCGCCGGCTCGAAGGGCATCTCGCTGTTCGCCGTGCCCAAGTTCAACGTCAACGCTGACGGCTCGCTGGGTTCGCGCAACGGCATCTACTGTGGCGGCCTGGAGCACAAGATGGGCATCCACGGCAACGCGACCGCCCAGATGGTGCTGGAAGACGCCGTCGGCACGCTGGTGGGTCAACCCCACCGCGGTCTGCCCGCCATGTTCGTGATGATGAACGGCGCCCGTCTGGGCGTGGGCAACCAGTCGCTGGGTCTGACCCAAGTGGCTTACGAAAACGCCGTCAACTACGCCAAGGACCGCGTGCAGATGCGTGCCCTGTCGGGCACCAAGCGCCCTGATCTGGCGGCCGACCCGATCATCGTGCACCCCGACGTGCGCAAGATGCTGCTGATCGCCCGTGCCTACGCCGAAGGCGCTCGCGCCTTGGTGTACTACGTGGCCGTCGAGCTCGACAAGTCGCACAACCACCCCGACGAAGCCGTGCGCAAGGAGTCGGACGACATCGTCGCCCTGCTGACCCCGATCGTGAAGGCCTTCATCACCGACAACGCCTGGGAAGCCACCCGCCACTGCCAGCAAGTGTTCGGTGGTCACGGCTTCATCCACGAGTGGGGCATGGAGCAGTTCGTGCGCGACGCCCGCATCAACATGATCTATGAAGGCACGAACACCGTGCAGTCGCTCGATCTGCTGGGCCGCAAGGTGCTGGGCGACGGCGGCGCCAAGCTGACCAAGTTCGGCAAGGTCGTGGGCCGTTTCGTCAAGGACTGCGCCGACATCGAAGCCATGCAAGAGTTCACCAAGCCGCTGGCCGACCTGGGTCAGAAGGTGCAAGCCTTCACGATGGAAATCGGCATGAAGGGCATGCAGAATCCGGACGAAGTCGGCGCTGCCGCGGTCGATTACCTGCGCGTGGTCGGTCACCTGGTCTACAGCTACTTCTTCGCCCGCATGGCCAAGATCGCGCTCGAGAAGCAAGGCTCCGGCGACCCGTTCTACAAGGCCAAGCTGACGACCGCCCGCTTCTACTTCGCCAAGTTGCAGCCGGAAGTCGAAACGCTGATGATCACCGCCAAGGCGGGCCTGAAGCCGCTGATGGAAATGGACGAGGCCTTGTTCTAAGCTGCCGCGTTTGAACGTGAGGAGGGGTGGCCTGCATGGTGTTGCCCCTCCGGATCACCACCACCATGCCTTAGCAGTAGAAAGACGTGGATGAAGCTGAGTTTCTGGGCCGTTGTTCTGGGTGTGATGAGCGTGTGCGCCGCGGCGCAAGGCACGCCCGTCGGTTTGTGGAAGACCGTTGACGACCACACCGGGCGCGACAAATCGCAGATCCGCATCGTCGAGGATCACGGCGTCTTGTTCGGACGGGTCGAGAAGTTGCTGGACCCCGAGGTCAAGTCCGGCATCGTCTGCGATCTCTGCACCGACGACCGCAAGGACAAGCCCGTGCTGGGCATGACGGTGATCCGCAACGTCAAACACAGCGACAAGGACCCCGCCGTGTGGGAGGGAGGAGACATTCTCGACCCCAAGAACGGCAACGTTTACCGTGTACGCATGACTCCCGTCGAGTCAGGCAAGAAGTTGGAGGTGCGAGGCTTCATCGGGGCCCCCGTCTTCGGACGGACCCAGACGTGGATTCGCATCGAGTAAGAAACCGCGACTAACCAGCGAGCTCAGCATCTTTTTGCTCTCGCACATAACTGGAGAATTGAAGTGAGTCGATTCAATGTTCGCAAAGTCGCCGTGCTGGGCGCTGGCGTGATGGGGGCGCAGATCGCCGCCCATATGGTCAACTGCAAGGTGCCGGTCGTGCTGTTCGACCTGCCCGCCAAGGAGGGCCCGAAGAACGGCATCGTCACCAAGGCCGTCGAGAACCTCAAGAAGCTCAAGCCGTCGCCGCTGGGCGTCGCCGAAGAGGCCGCGCTGATCCAGCAAGCCAACTACGAAGAGCACCTCGAAGCCCTGCGCGGCTGCGACCTGATCATCGAGGCCATCGCCGAGCGCCTCGACTGGAAGGAAGACCTCTACAAGAAGATCGCCCCGTTCGTGAACGACACGGCCATCCTGGCCACCAACACGTCGGGTCTGTCGATCACCGCGATGGCCAACGTGTTGCCCGAGCAACTGCGCTCGCGCTTCCTGGGCATCCACTTCTTCAACCCGCCGCGCTACATGTCGCTGCTGGAGCTGATCCCCACCGAGTACACCAAGCCCGAAGTCGTCGATCAGCTCGAGACCTTCTCGACCTCGGTGGTCGGCAAGAACGCGCTGCGCGCCTACGACACCCCCAACTTCGTGGCCAACCGCGTGGGCGTGGCCGGCATGCTGCTGACCTTCCGCGAAGTCGAGAAGTCGGGCCTGGGCTACGACATCGTTGACGACCTGACCGGCAAGAAGATGGGCCGCGCCTCGTCGGCCACTTTCCGCACCGCCGACGTGGTCGGCCTCGACACGATGGCGCACGTCATCAAGACGCTGCAAAACGGTGCCAAGGACGACCCGTTCAATGGCGCGTTCGACACGCCCGCCGCGCTGACCAAGCTGCTCGAGCTGGGCAACTTCGGCCAGAAGACCAAGGCCGGCTTCTTCAAGAAGGTCGGCAAAGATATTCTGCAATTCAACGCCGCCACCGGCGAATACGGTGCCGCTGGCGGCAAGGCCGACAAGGAAGTCGTCGAGCTCCTCAAGAAACCCGCGGCCGAACGCCTGAAGGGGCTGCGTGAATCGACCAACCCGCAGGCCCAGTTCGTGTGGGGCATCCTGCGCAACGGCTTCCACTACGCCGCCGTGACGCTCGAATCGATCGCCGAATCGGCTCGCGACATCGACTTCGCCATGCGCTGGGGCTTCGGCTTCAAGCAAGGCCCCTTCGAGCTGTGGCAAGAAGCCGGCTGGAAGCAAGTCGCCCAGTGGATCAAGGAAGACATCGACGCCGGCAAGGCGCTGTCGAAGGCTCCGCTGCCCGCCTGGGTGTTCGACGGCCGTGATGGCGTGCACTCCGCAGCCGGCTCGTGGTCGCCCAAGGCTGGCAAGTACGTGCCGCTGCGCGACCTGCCGGTCTACAAGCGCCAGTTCTTCCGCGAAAACGTCTACGGCGCCGAGGCCGCAACCGGTGCCACCGCTGGCAAGACCCTGTTCGAGGACGCCGCGATCCGCCTGTGGACGCTGGACGACGAAGTGGTCATCGCCTCGATCAAGTCGAAGATGCACACCATCTCGGCCGAAGTCACCGCTGGCCTGAGCAAGGGTCTCGAAATCGCCGAAGCCGGCTACAAGGGCCTGGTGATCTGGTCGCAAGACGGCCCGTTCTCGGCTGGCGCCGACCTGCAGTCGATGATGCCGGCCTTCATGGCTGGTGGCGGCAAGGCCATCGCTCCGTTCGAGAAGCAACTGCAAGACTTCATGCTGAGCCTGCGCTACAGCAACGTCCCGACCGTCGCCGCGATCCACGGCCTGGCGCTGGGCGGTGGCTGTGAGCTGGCTGTGCACGCTGCCAAGCGCGTGGCGGCTCAAGAGAGCTACATCGGTCTGGTGGAAGTGGGCGTGGGTCTGATCCCGGGCGGCGGTGGCTTGGCTTACCAAGCTCGTCGCGCTGCCGAATTGCTCGAAACCTCGAAGGGCGTGTCGGGCTCGACCCCGGTCGACCTGATGGCTTATGTGAAGGAATACTTCCAAGCCTCGGCCATGGCCAAGGTGGGTACCTCGGCGATCGAGTCGCGCAAGTTCGGCTACCTGCTGGACAGCGACGTGATCGTGCCGAACAAGGACGAAGTGCTCTACGTCGCCATCGCACAGGCCAAGGCCATGTACGAGTCGGGCTACCGCGCTCCGGCCAAGAAGCTGTTCCCGGTGGCGGGCCGCAACGTCAAGGCCACGCTGCAATCGTCGCTCATCAACATGCGCGACGGCGGCTTCATCTCGGCCCACGACTACCACATCAGCTCGTGCATCGCCGATGTGCTGACCGGCGGTGACGTCGACTCTGGCACGCTGGTGAGCGAAGAGTATCTGCACGCCCTGGAGCGCAAGCACTTCTGCGCGCTGCTGGACAACCCCAAGACGCAAGAACGCATCATGGGCATGCTGTCGACCGGCAAGCCCGTCCGCAACTGATCGATCGGAGACGAAAACATGTCTAAGCAACTCCGCGACGTTTACGTCGTTGCCGCCACCCGCACCCCGATCGGCAAGTCTGGCCGCGGCGTGTTCAAGAACACCCGCCCGGACGATCTGCTGGTCGCCACCATCAAGAACGCCCTCAAGCAAGTCCCGACGCTGGACCCGGCTGCCATCGAAGACGCCATCGTGGGCTGCGCGATGCCCGAAGGCGAGCAAGGCATGAACGTGGCCAAGATCGCCACGCTGCTGTCGGGCCTGCCCAAGACCGTGGCCGGTGCCACCGTGAACCGCTTCTGCGCGGCCGGCATCACCGCCGTGTCGATGGCTGCTGACCGCATCCGCGTCGGCGAAGCTGAAGTCATGCTGGCTGGTGGCGTCGAGTCGATGTCCATGGTGCCCATGGGCGGTTCCAAGCCTTCGTTCAACCCCGCCGTGGTGAACCTCGACGAGAACGTCGGCATCGCCTACGGCATGGGCATGACCGCCGAGAAGGTGGCCGAGCAGTGGAAGGTGACCCGCGAAGAGCAGGACGCTTTCGCCACCGAATCGCACCGCCGCGCCATCGCCGCTCAACAAGCTGGCTTCTTTGACGCCGAGACCACGCCGATCGAAATCGAAGTGCGTACGCCCAACCTCGAAACCGGCGAAGTGACGGTCACCAAGAAGACCATCACCCGCGACGAAGGCGCCCGCCCCGAGACGTCGGTCGAAGGCCTGGCCAAGCTGCGCCCGGTGTTCGCTGCCAAGGGTTCGGTCACGGCCGGCAACTCGTCGCAGACGTCGGACGGCGCGGGCTGCCTGATCCTGGCTTCGAAGGAGGCTTGCGAGAAGTACGGCCTGAAGCCGCTGGCCAAGTTCGTGGCGTTCGCCGTCAAGGGTGTGCCGCCCGAGCTCATGGGCATCGGCCCGATCGAAGCCATCCCCAAGGCGCTGGAATACGCCGGCCTGAAGGCTTCGGACATGGACTGGGTTGAGCTCAACGAAGCGTTCGCTGCTCAGTCTCTGGCTGTGCTGAAGGACCTCGACAGCAAGGGCCACGTGCTGGACCGCGCCAAGGTCAACCCGATGGGCGGCGCGATCGCTCTGGGTCACCCCCTGGGCGCCACCGGTGCCATCCGCTCGGCCACCGTGGTGCACGGTCTGCGTCGCACGGGCGGCAAGTACGGCATGGTCACGATGTGCATCGGCACCGGCCAAGGCGCCGCCGGCATCTTCGAGCGCGTGGACAGCCTGTAATCGGCTGACTGCGTTCGTTGCACCCAAGAAGGCCCGCCGCCGCGCGGGCTTTCTTTTGCCTGCAGCGCAAGACGCGCGCGGCAACTTGCTGACATTGTTTTAGATCGCTGCACGAGGAGACACCCATGAGCGACATCCTGGCGCACCGCGAAGGCGGCGTCCTGACCCTCACGTTCAACCGGCTCGAAAAGAAGAACGCCATCACCGGGGCGATGTACACCAAGCTGGCCGACGAGCTGCAGGCCGCCACGGCCGACAACAGCGTGCGCGTGGTCGTGATCCAGGGGCATGCCGAAGCGTTCACCGCCGGCAACGACCTGATGGACTTCATGATGAACCCGCCCAAGCTGGGCGCGGGTGGCGAGCTGCCGCCGGTGTTCCGCTTCCTGAAGTACATCAGCGAGTTCCCGAAGCCCATCGTGGCGGCCGTCGCCGGGCCCGCAGTCGGCATCGGCACGACGCTGCTGTTCCATTGCGAGCTGATCTATGCCGGCGACAACGCCGCGTTCAGCATGCCCTTCGTGAATCTGGGGGTGTGTCCCGAGGCCGGTTCGAGCTGGTTCATGCCGGCACTGGTGGGCTACCACCGCGCGGCTGAGAAGCTGATGCTGGGTGAGCCGTTCTACGCCGAAGAGGCGGTCGAGATGGGCCTGGTGAACCGCATCGTGCCGCCGCACGAGGTGAATGCCTACGCCCAGGCGCAAGCCGCCAAGCTGGCAGCCAAGCCGATGGCGTCGCTGGTGGCGACCAAGATGCTGATGAAGAAGTCGCAGGCCCACGTGCCGGCGCTGATGGCCGATGAGGGCAAGATCTTCGGCGAGATGCTGGTGGGCCCGGCGGCGCACGAGGCCATGTCGGCCTTCATGCAAAAGCGCCTGCCGGACTTCTCGAAGTTCTGACGCTTATTGCTGCGCCGGCGCCGCATTGGCGGCGCTGGTGTCCACGCGGTAGTGGTTGCCTTCGACGATGACGTGGGCGCCCACGGCTGGTGCGGCCTTCTCGACGAAGCTGCGTTCGCTGCCATCGGCCATACGCACCTTGACGTGATAGACCGTGTAGGCCTTCATGTTCTTCTCGACGGCGTTGCCGGCAAAGCCGCCGCCCACGGCGCCCAGCACGGTCATCGCGGTCTTGCCGCTGCCCTTGCCCACCTGATGCCCGGCCAGGCCGCCCAGCACACCACCGGCCACGGCGCCGACGCCCGAGCCTTCGCCCTTGCGGCGCTCAGACTGAACCGATTCGACCACGCCGCATGTCTGGCACGCCGCGCTGGCGGCCGGGGCGGCCTTGCCGGCCGTCGTGGCGCCAGCCGACGGCGCTGCCTTGCTCAGCTCGGCATTGGGGTCGATGGGTTGCGAGTTGGAACGCACGGCCAGCGCCGAGCCCAGCCCGACGATGCCCAGCAACATCACCCCGCCCATGACCCAGATCTTGCGCGGCAGACCGCCCGGTTGTTTGACGGCGGCTGCGGCGGGCGCCGCGTCTTGCAGAGGCATGGGCGACGAGGGGTGGAGTTCTTCAAAGATCGGCGAATGATGCGCGTTGTTCATGGGTATCGGTACTTCCAGGACGCACTCGGCACGATGCCGAGCGTCAATATCGAGAGTGTGACGACCGGCCGCCGCCGGCGGTGTCACGATTTGTGTCGGCATGCTGACGACCGGGCGTGGCGCAGGCGAGCCGCTTGGCTCAGGCCAGCCGGCCGTGTCGATGGCCTCAGTGGGCCGGCTTCGGGATGGCGCGCGGGCGGCCTTCGAGGTCGATGGCGACGTAGGTGACGGTGGCCTCGGTGACCTTGACGATCTGCGGGTCTGCCGGGTTGCGCTCGGCGTAGACCGCCACGTGCACGGTGATCGAGGTGTTGCCGATGCGCTCGACCCGGGCGTAAAAAGACAGCAGATCGCCGATGGAAACGGCATTCTTGAACACAAACTCGTTCACCGCGATGGTTGCGACGCGGCCTTTGGCAATGCGCAGCGGCAGCACGCAGCCGGCCAGATCGACCTGCGCCATGATCCAGCCGCCAAAAATGTCGCCATTGCCGTTGGCGTCCTTGGGCATGGGCATCACCCGCATCACCAGCTCCATGTCGGTGGGCAGGCCGGCGGGGGTGTGGGGGTCGTTCAGGTTGGTCATGGTGTCCTCGATCGCAAGGCCTGCGCGCGGAGCGTGAAAAACTACCGCGGCGCGTGAGGCCGGTTCCTACAAGCTATGAAAAGGATTGTTTCAGATGCGTCGTGAGCATGGGGGCGTGGCGCCCATTGACCCTGCGGGTTCGTCTCGTTCCGACTGGGCCACGCTGCGGCGCTTCTTGCCGTATCTCTGGCCGTATCGGCTGCGTGTGAGCATTGCTTTAGGTTTCATGATCGCGGCCAAGGTGGCCAACGTGGGCGTGCCCTTGTTGCTCAAGACCTTGGTGGACCGCATGACCCCGGGCGGGGCGAGCCTGCAGACCTCGCTGCTGGTGGTGCCCGTCGGCCTGATCGTGGCCTACGGCGGCTTGCGGGTTTCGACCTCGCTGTTCACCGAGTTGCGCGAGTTGCTGTTTGCGCGCGCTACCGAGGGCGTGTCGCGCCGCATCTCGCTGCAGACGTTTCGCCACCTGCACGACCTGAGCCTGCGCTTTCACCTCGAACGCCAGACCGGCGGCATGACGCGCGACATCGAACGCGGCACACGCGCAGTCGGCTCGCTGATCTCGTACTCGCTCTACACCGTGCTGCCCACCGTGGTGGAGGTGGCCATCGTGCTCGGGCTGCTGGGCACGCGCTTCGATCTCGGCTTCGTGTGGATCACGCTGGCGGCGCTGGTGCTCTACATCGCGTTCACCGTGTCGTTCACGCAATGGCGCACGCGCTTTCGGCGCCAGATGAACGAGTTCGATTCGAAGGCCCACACGCGCGCCATCGACTCGCTGCTCAACTACGAAACGGTCAAGTACTTCAACAACGAAGACTTCGAAGCCAAGCGCTACGACGAGAGCCTGGAGCAACTGCGCCGCGCCGCCATCAAGTCGCAGAGCACGCTGTCGCTGCTCAACACCGGGCAGCAGCTCATCATCGCCACCGGCCTGGTGGCCATGCTGTGGCGGGCCACGGCGGGGGTGGCGGCGGGCCACATGACGCTGGGCGATCTGGTGATGGTCAACGCGCTGATGATCCAGCTCTACATTCCGCTGAATTTTCTGGGCGTGATCTACCGCGAGATCAAGCAGTCCATCGCCGACATCGACCGCATGTTCAACCTGCTCGACCGCGAGCGCGAGGTGCCCGATGCGCCCGACGCGTTGCCGCTGCAGGTGCGCGAGGGCGCGGTGCGCTTCGAGCACGTCAGCTTTGCGTACACGCCGGCGCGGCCCATCCTGCACGACGTGAGCTTCGAGATACCGGCTGGGCAGATGGTGGCCGTGGTGGGCCCATCGGGCGCGGGCAAGTCGACGCTCGCGCGGCTGCTCTATCGCTTTTATGACATCAACGCGGGCCGCATTGCCATCGACGGGCAGGACACGCGAGCCGTGACGCAGGGCAGCCTGCGCCAGGCCATCGGCATCGTGCCGCAAGACACCGTGCTCTTCAACGACACGGTGGCCTACAACATCGCCTATGGCCGTGTGGGCGCCACGCAAGAAGAGGTTGAGGCCGCCGCCCGCGCGGCGCGCATCCACGACTTCATCGTCAGCACGCCTGATGGCTATCAGACCATGGTGGGCGAGCGCGGCCTGAAGCTGTCGGGCGGCGAGAAGCAGCGCGTGGCGATCGCGCGCGCCTTGCTCAAGAACCCGCCGATCCTGGTGTTCGACGAGGCCACCTCGGCGCTCGACTCGGCCAACGAGCGCGCCATCCAGGCCCAGCTCACCGAGGTGGCGCAGGGCAAGACGGTGCTGGTGATCGCGCACCGCCTGTCCACCATCGTGCAGGCGCACGAGATTCTGGTGATGGAGGGCGGCCGCATCGCCGAGCGGGGCACGCACGCGGCCTTGCTCGCGGCCAACGGGCGCTACGCGCAGATGTGGCGCTTGCAGCAGGCGGGGGAGCACGGGTTGCGACACCTGTCGTAGGCCTACCCCGTTGCCTCCCTAACTTTCAGCGCGGGCTTCCCTAAGTCGAGGCGCGCCGATGCGTTGTGGCGCGCGGGGGCGGCTCCTACCCTTCGGTCTGCCATTCACCGGCACGTTGCCAGCGTTTGATGCGGGCGCATCCATCCTGGCGGCGCGTGCGCGTGGTGGCCTCGCAAGATCGACCGCCTTGCATCCTCGCGATGCGGTGTCTCGATTCTTAAATCAGACCTGGAGGACCGAAACATGAACCACCCCACCACCCTGCGGGCCTGGCTGGTCAAGCTTGCCTTGACGGCCGCCGCGCTGCTGACCTTTCACCCGGCGCATGCCTTGAGAGTCGACATGTACGCCATCGGCAACTGGAGCGCCGGCGATTGCGACACCAACGCCGCCGACAACCGCCCCGATTGGCCGGGCATGGCCCAGGCCTGGTGGAGCCAGATGGGCGCCCAGGGCCACAGCCTCACGGGCAAGTTCGTCGATGGCAACACCAGCTTGGCGCGCTTCTGCGACCCATCGGTCGATGCCTCGTGCACCGACTGGGCCTGGGTCGATTGGCCCGACGCCGCCATCACCGCCTTCCATGGCGGCAACGACGGCAATGCCTGGAGCGGCCTGATGCGCAAGGCCTGGAAGGGCTCGTGCAACACGCGCTTTGGCGGCACCAGCCCCAACATGAAGGTCGGCGACAGCAGCCTGAAGATCCTGCACGCGTCGAGCTGCCGCAGCGCCGAGGACACCTACCTGCCCAATCTGTGGCGCTCGATGGACAAGGGCAACGGCAAGCGGCTGCACCTCTTCACCGGCTTCCACGGCTGCATGTGGATCTCGTCGGGCTTCAACAACGACTACAAGCAGACGGCGATCGACGGGCAATGGGGCAGCGTGGCCAGCGCCTGGGTGCACAACCACCACAAGACCAACATCAACTGCGCGTGGTACGACCCGTTCAACGTCTTCGGCACCTGCACGCAGCAATGCCCGGTGGCGGTGACGATCGGCGCATCGTCCACCGAAGCGCTGACCCGTCTGTACTACGAAAGCTACGGCAACGCCGCGTACTGGAGCACGCCGAGCGGCCACGGCTGGTACGCCTGGATGGGCTACGTGGGCTGCACGCCGCAATGCGTGGATCACGCCTTCCACCCTTGATGTGACCACGGCCCGTCAACCGGGCGCATTGCATGCCGAACCAGATGCCGCCGCGTTCGAGCGGGCATCTCTACCAGGACAAGGACTTCATCATGAAAAAGTTTTCCACCCTCGCGCTGGCGGCCCTGCTGTCGGCTGGCTCCGCCCACGCGCAAACCGCGTCCAACCCGTCGCTGTCGCTCGACGAAATTCGTGCGATCGTCAAGCAGTCGCTGCCGCCGGTGATCGGCGGCAACAACGTCGAGCTGATCGGCCTGCTGCTCAAGGCGCAGGTCGACTTGGATCGGCCGTTCAGCAAGACCTTCGTGCCGAGCAAGGTCAGCACCGCAGTGTTCGGCCGGGTGCAGCCCACGCGTGACCCGTCTTGCGCGCAGCCGCTCACCGCGTCTGGCGATGCCGACCACGGCCTGTGCACGGCCATCAGCGGCGACCCCAACGGCACCGGCGCGCTCACCGTGTTCAGCTACGGCAAGAACCTGGGCGACGGCAGCGTGACCATCCTCAAGCGCCCGGCGCGCAAGGACATCACGCCCACCAGCCTGCCGGCCGTGCAACTGAGCGACGGCGCCGCCTACGAGGCGGCCATGAAGTTCGCCGTCGGCACGCTGGGCATGTCGTCGATGGAGTTGCCCAAGCTGTCCGCCGACCGCCTGCCCGTGGCCACGCTCACGCTGGGCCTGGGCAACCAGGACAAGCCCGCCGGCCAGGTCAACCTCATGAAGGTCGTGCACCTGCAACGCGCCGCCGTGCTGCCCACGCCGGTGCGCGACCCCAGCGGCGGCAATGCGGTGCTGGGCTACCTCGTCATGCCCGGCGAGGCCTCGTTCCTGTTCAACGACTCGGGCCTGCAAGGCGCGCGCGTGCAGAACTGGGTGTCGGCGCCCATCGACCCGGCGCTCGACCCCAAGCTGGCCAAGTCGGCCGACGACCTCATCAACGAGATCGCCGACGACCTGTTTGCCAAGGGCGGCCTGCACATCAACAAGCTGGCGTTCTCGTTTGCGCTCGCGCCCTCGGCCTACCCCAACCCCGACGACCCGAATTCGCCGCATTGCCCGGTCTGCCTGCGCCCCGTGCTGCGCATGGCGCTTTATGCCCAGGACGCCAAGGGCCCGGCCCAGGGTGACGTGGCTGCCCCGGGCTTCATGCAGGACTACCAGCTCGTCGATGGCCGCGAAGCCGAACCGGCCCGTCTGCAGAACTGACGCCCGCCCCGACCGCATATCAAACAGGAGAACCACATGACTCGAACGCAACTTCGCTCGGCCCTGGCTGTTGCCCTGGCCTTGTCGGCCTGGTCCGCTCACGCCGTGATGTCGGCCCCGGGCGTCGACGACGGCAATGGCAACTACTTCAACATCAGCTACGGCGCGGCGGGCGACGGCAGCGTCTTCCAACTGGAGTCGCTGCTCTACCCCGGTGATGGCCTGGATACCCAGCAGATCAAGACGCGCGTGTTTACGCTGCCCGACTTCAAGTTCGACGCCATCAGCGTTGGCCCCACAGGTTCGGGCACCGGCCTGCAGGAGTACGACTACCGCATCACCAACGTCGGTGCCGCGGCTCACAACGACCTGCGCTTGATGATCGTGTTGGGCGTCGATGGCAACCCGACCACGCTGAAGGAATCGGTGGCCGAGACGTGGGGGGCCGCCACGGCAACCGACCCGACGCGCCGCCAGACGCAGGACTGGGACGGCTCCACCAACGCGCTCGACCCCTGGATCCTCGGCAAGGGCGCCCCGGCTGTTGACGGCACCGCCGTGCCATCCACCTGCAAGGCGCCGTCGGTATGCGACACCTTCGTCGGCCTGCAGTGGGACGTGGCCACGCTCAACCCGGGCGACAGCTGGCTGGTGCGCGTGGGCTTGTCCGACAACGGACAGCACCTGTCGTCGCGCTACTTCACCATCACCGCCGACCCCACCGGGGGCGTGAGCAACGCGCTCACCTTCTCGGGTATCAGCACGGTCACGCCGGCCGTGCCCGAACCCTCGCAACTGGCCTTGCTGGCGGCGGGGCTCGGCGCGATGGGCGTGGCGGCGCGGCGCCGTCGCGGGGGTTGAGTCTCGCCAGGCCGACGGCATGAAGCTCGTGCCGTTGGTCTGGCGTGCGTGGCGCAGTCGGGCGGGGCAACCCGGGTGGGACAATCGCGGCATGAATGCCCCCACCTCGCTCACCCTGACCCGCCCCGACGACTGGCACCTGCACGTGCGCGACGGCGCCGCCATGGCGGCCGTCGTGCCGGCCACCGCGCGCCAGTTCGCCCGCGCCATCGTCATGCCCAACCTCAAGCCGCCGGTGACCACCGCCGCGCAGGCCGTGGCCTACCGCGACCGCATCCGCGCCGCCGTGCCGGCCGGGCTGAGCTTCGAGCCGCTGATGACGATCTACCTGACCGACAACACGCCGCCCGACGAGATCAAGCGCGCCAAAGACGCCGGCGTGGTCGCCGTCAAGCTCTACCCGGCCGGCGCCACCACCAACAGCGACGCGGGCGTCACCGACCTGCGCAAGACGTATGCGACGCTCGAAGCCATGCAGCGCGAGGGGCTCGTTTTCTGCGTGCACGGCGAGGTCACCGACTCCGACGTGGACGTGTTCGACCGCGAGCAGGCCTTCATCGACACCAAGATGATCCCGCTGCGCCGCGACTTCCCCGAGCTCAAGGTGGTGTTCGAGCACATCACCACCAAAGAGGCCGCGCAATACGTGAGCGAGGCCGGTCGATTCACCGCGTCCACCATCACGCCGCAGCACCTGCTCTACAACCGCAACGCCATCTTTCAAGGCGGCATCCGGCCGCACTACTACTGCCTGCCGATCCTGAAGCGCGAAGAGCACCGCGTGGCGCTGGTGCAAGCGGCCACCAGCGGCAGCGGCAAGTTCTTCCTGGGCACCGACAGCGCGCCGCACGCCGCGCACCTCAAGGAGCACGCTTGCGGTTGCGCCGGCTGCTACACGGCACCGGCCGCGCTGGAGCTCTATGCCGAGGCCTTCGAGGCCGCCGGCGCGCTCGACAAGCTCGAAGCCTTCGCCAGCTTCCACGGCCCGGACTTCTACAACCTGCCGCGCAACACCGAGCGCGTGACGCTGAAACGCGAACCCTGGACGGTGCCCGAGGCGCTGCCCTTCGGCGACGCGCAGATCAAGCCGCTGCGCGGCGGCGAGACTCTGAGCTGGAAGCTGCAGGCCGCCTGAGGCCGGGGCCGGTCAACCCGGCAAGAAGCCCTCGATCGACAGGTAGCGCTCGCCCGTGTCGTAGTTGAAGCCCAGCACCTTGGCGCCGGCCGGCAGCTCGGGCAGCTTCTGGGCGATGGCCGCCAGCGTGGCGCCCGACGAGATGCCCACCAGCATGCCCTCCTGGCTGGCGCTGCGACGGGCAAAGTCCTTGGCGGCCTCGCCATCGACCTGGATCGCGCCGTCGAGCAAGTCGGTGTGCAGGTTCTTCGGGATGAAGCCGGCGCCGAGTCCCTGGATGGGGTGCGGCCCCGGCTTGCCGCCCGAGATCACCGGCGACCCGGTGGGCTCGACGGCAAACACCTTCAGCTTCGGCCAGGCCTTCTTGAGCACCTGCGCGCAGCCGGTGAGGTGGCCGCCCGTGCCGACGCCGGTGATCAGCGCGTCGAGTCCCTCGGGGAAGTCGGCCAGGATCTCTTGCGCCGTGGTGCGGGCATGCACGTCGATGTTGGCGGGGTTCTCGAACTGCTGCGGAATCCACGAGTCGGGCGTCCGCGCGGCCAGCTCGGCGGCGCGCTCGATGGCGCCCTTCATGCCCTTGTCGCGCGGGGTGAGGTCGAAGCTCGCGCCGTAGGCCAGCATCAGGCGGCGGCGCTCGACGCTCATGCTCTCGGGCATCACCAGCACCAGCTTGTAGCCCTTGACGGCTGCCACCATGGCCAGGCCGACGCCGGTGTTGCCGGAGGTGGGCTCGATGATGGTGGCGCCGGGCTTGAGCGCGCCGCTCGCCTCGGCTGCTTCGATCATGGCCAGCGCGATGCGGTCCTTGATCGAGCCGCCCGGGTTGCTGCGCTCGGACTTGATCCAGACCTGGGCCTGGTCGCCGAACAGGCGGTTGATTCGCACGTGCGGCGTGCGGCCGATGGTGTCGAGGATGGTCTGGGCTTTCATGACGGACTCCAAATTCGATCTGCGTAGGATAAGCCGAGTGCTCGCGTCACAATGGCTGACTTGCCACGCGGGGGGCACCGGCCGATTTTGGCAACCGGACAGGTATTCGACATGTTTTTCAAATCGTTTTCCTTGCGGCGCTGGCCGACCCTGCTGCTCGCCGGGCTGCTGGGCCTCGTCGCACTGAGCCGCGCGGCCCACGCCACCGACTTCCTGCCCGCCGATGCCGCCTTCAAGCTGCAGCCGCGCGCCGAGCAGGGCCGCGTCGTGCTGGGCTTCGAGATCGCGCACGGCTACTACCTCTACCGCGAGCGCATCCACGTCGAGCCGCTCGATGCCAACGTCAAGCTGGGCTCGGTGGACTATCCAAAGGGGCAGATCAAGCACGACCCCAATTTCGATCAGGACATGGAGGTTTATCACGACCCCATCACCGTAGCGGCGCGCTTCGACGCGCAAACCGCTGCCGGGGCGACCGTGCTGAAGGTGGACTACCAGGGCTGTGCCGAAGCCGGCCTGTGCTACCCGCCGCAAACCGCCTACCTGCGCGTGAGCGTGGCGGCGGGCGGCCAGGCGCAAGGGGTGGACGCGATCAGCGCGGACGACGCGCAGCGCGGTGCGTCGTCGGCCGTGCCGGCGGCATCCGGCGCCGCCTCATCGGTCGCGTCCGTCGCGTCCGTCGAGTCTGCCGCGCCCGCCAACGAGAACTCGCGCATCCAGAACGCCTTGCAGTCGGGCAACCTGCTGACCATCGCCGGGGTGTTCCTCGTGGCCGGTCTGCTGCTGTCGTTCACTCCCTGCGTGCTGCCGATGCTGCCCATCCTGTCGTCGATCATCGTCGGGCAGAGCCAGCACGGCGAGGCGCCGCTGTCGCGCGGCAAGAGCTTCGCGCTGTCGCTGGCCTACTCGCTGGGCATGGCCCTGATCTACACCGCGCTCGGCGTGGCGGCGGGGCTGGCGGGCGAGGGCCTGGCTGCCTCGCTGCAAAACCCCTGGGTGCTGGGCACCTTCGGGCTGCTGCTGGTGGCGCTGTCGCTGTCGATGTTCGGCGCCTACAACCTGCAGATGCCGGGCTTCATCCAGACGCGCTTGAGCGAGCAGTCGAGCCGCTTGCGGGGCGGCACCTATGTGGGCGCCTTCCTGATGGGCGGCCTGTCGGCCCTGGTGGTGGGGCCCTGCGTGGCGGCGCCGCTGGCCGGCGCGCTGGTCTACATCAGCCAGACCAAGAACGTGGTGATCGGCGGCGTGGCGCTCTTCGCGCTGGCCTCGGGCATGAGCGTGCCGCTGCTGCTGATGGGGCTGTCGGCGGGCTCGCTGCTGCCGCGCGCCGGCATGTGGATGGAGTCGGTCAAGACCTTCTTCGGCATGCTGCTGCTCACCGTGGCGTGGTGGCTGGTGCAGCCGGTGCTGCCGGCGTCGGTGTCGCTGGGGCTGCTGGGGGTGCTGCTGGCGCTGGGTGCGGCCTTTCTGGGCGGCTTCGACACGCTGGGCGCCACGGCCAGCGTGGCGCACCGCGCCGCCAAGGGCCTGGGCCTGGTGCTGTTCATCGGCGCCATCGCGCAGATCGTCGGGGCGCTGACGGGCGCCGACAACCCGCTGCAGCCGCTGCGCCCGCTGGTGGCTCGCATGGCATCAGCGCAGGCCGCGCCGGGCGCCTCTGCCTTGCCTTTCCAGCGCATCACCACCCCGGCCGAGCTCGACGCCGCGCTGGCCGGCGCCGGCGGCAAGCCGGTGATGCTCGACTTCTACGCCGACTGGTGCGTCTCGTGCAAGGAGATGGAGCACAGCACCTTCAGCGACGAGCGCGTGCGCCAACGCCTGGCCGGTGCCGTGCTGGTGCAGGCCGACGTGACCGTGAGCAACGAGGCTACCAAGGCGCTGCTCAAGCGCTTCGGCCTGTTCGGCCCGCCGGGCATCTTGTTTTTCGACGGGCAGGGCCGCGAGAATGGCCAGGCGCGCGTCATCGGCTATCAGGCGCCCGAGGCTTTCTTGTCCGGCCTGGACGCGGCGGGGTGGTGACCGCTCCGACGCTCGCGTCGCGCGGGCGGCATGGCCCGCTACTTGCAGCGCGCAGGGGCATTGCCTTGTCGAACGAACCCTGTTTTGGCTCATGAACACCTTCATCCGCGCTGCCGAAGTCTGGTTGCCTTCGGCTGACCGCAGCCTGCTCGAATTCGGCGGCGGCGCCTATGCCGCCGTGCCCTATTTCGGGGCCGTGAGCCGATCCTTGTGCTTCGGGCGCGGCGAGGGCCTGCCTGGCCGCGCCTGGGGAGAAGGGCGCCCCATCGTGCTGCAGCGCTTCGACGACACCTACTTCCTGCGCATCGTGGCGGCGCACGAAGCGGGGCTCGCCTGCGCCGTCGCGGTGCCCACGTTCAAGAATGGCGAGTTGAGCGCCGTCCTGGTGCTGTTCTGCGGCGACCGCAACCAGCCGGCCGGCGCTGTCGAGCTGTGGCGCAACGACGCGCGCGTCGCGTCCGACCGGAACCTGGTCGACGGCTACTACGGCGCGTCGGCCGCCGCCGTGGCGGGCCTCGACCGCACGCTCGCCGTGCCCTGCGGCAGCCTGGACGGCGCCAGCTATGTGCTGACGCTGCGGTCGTCGTCGGCCTTGCCGGTGGCCATGCGGATCGAAAGCTGGGTGCCAGCGGCGGATGGCGTGTCCGTGCTGCGCGACCACGGGCATTGCGAGGTGGTCGGCGCCCTGCCGCCCCAGATGCTGCCGCTCCACCACGCCGGCGCCGTGGGCGTGGCCTTCGCCGAGCAACGCCCGGTGATCCGCACCACCCTGAGCAACGAGCCCGCCACCCTGGCACGCTCGGCCGGCGATGCGCAACTGAGCGCGCTGGTGGCCCTGCCGGTGCCGTGCAACGGCGGGGTCGGTGAAGTGATGGTGCTGTACAGCTAGGCGATCAAGCGTCGAAGGGGCCGACGGCCGCCGCGTCGATCTCGATCACGCCCTCGACGACTCGCGTGGGGTACTCGCGCAGCGCGCAGCCGGTGGGGCTGAGGCCCTCGCCGGTGCAGCCGTCGAACACCCACTCGTGCGCCGGGCACGTGAGGATCTCGCCGTTGAAGTAGCCGTCTTTCAGCGGCAGGTCCTGATGCGGGCAGGTGCCCTGAAACGCCTTGGGTTGGCCGCCCGTGGGCCACAGCACGATCACCTCGACGCCGTTCACCTCGAAAGGCGTCATCTCGCCTTCGACGATCTGGCGCTGCTTGCACAGGGCTTGAAATTGAGCAGGTTTGGTCACGCTAAAACTCCGTTCGGCGCGCATTGTGAAGGGTTAGCGCCGACCCTGCAGCGATAATGCCCACCGTGAAGTCAGCCAGACCGCCGCTGGTGCAAGGCTCGAAAGGGCGCACTGGAGGAAGGTCCGGACTGCATAGGGCGACGTAGCAGCTAACGGCTGTCCACCGCGAGGTGAGGATCAGAGCAACAGAGACGAGTTCGTGCCCCTTGGCGACGCGCAAGCGTCGTCAAAGGCCTTTCGAAAGAAGGGCTGGGGCACGAGGTGAAACGGGCAATCTCTACGCGCAGCAACACCAAATAGGCACACATTGATCTGGCCCGGAGAGTGTGCGGGTAGGTGGCATCGAGCCGCTCTGGCGACAGGCGGCCCAGAAGAATGGCGGTCACGCTCCGGTCGGCGCAAGTCGGCAGGGGTGCACAGAATCCGGCCTATCGGCTGACTTCACACTTTCTCAAGTTTCGGCCCGCGGCGGTCGAAAAGGGTCGTGATGGCGCCCGGCCAGATGCCTGGGCGCGCGGAGACCCACGATGCCCCAACTCACCACCTTGCGATCCACTCCATCCTGGCGACTCACCGCCTGGGCTGCTGCCTGGCTGCTGTGTGCCGGGGGCGCGCTGTGGCAGTCGTCGGCCCATGCCCGCGAGACCAGCGGCAAGGTGGTCGAAGAGTCGCACGGTTCGCGCGACGCGGCGGCTTCGGCCTCGAAGGGCGAAGAAATCATCGAACCGCCGCCCAAGAAAGAAGACGAGGCCGACGCCAAGCCCAGCCGCGCCCGCGCGTCGCGGGCCCGCAGCAGCAAGCCGGCGGCCTCGGCGCCCGCGCCCGACATGAAAGAGTTGCGTGAGCGGCTCGACCAGAAGCTGGCCGAGGTGCGTGCCGCCCAAGAGCGCGCCGGCGCGCCCCAGCCGCCTGCGGCGCGCAAGCACAGGCCGGCCGCGCAGCCCATCGCCCGGCTCGACGACGACGACAGCAATTCGCCGCAAGCCAAGGCGCTGGCCCGCGCCCATCGCGGCGGCGCGCTCGACACCCCCATCCCGATGCCGGCCCATGGCTCGTCAGCCCATTGGGACTACACCGGCCCCGCCGGCCCGCAAGCCTGGGGCGGCATGAAGCCGGAGTTCGCGCAGTGTTCGAGCGGACAACGACAAAGCCCCATCGACATCCGCGACGGCATCCGCGTCGATCTGGAGCCGATCAAGTTCGACTACCACCCGACCGCGTTTCGCGTGCTCGACAACGGCCACACCGTGCAGGTCAACGTCGACCCGGGCAATGCGATCTCGGTGATGGGACGGCGCTTCGAGCTCGTGCAGTTCCACTTCCATCGCCCGAGCGAAGAGCGCATCAACGGCCGTCAGTTCGCCATGGTGGCGCACCTCGTGCACAAGGATCTGGAAGGCAAGCTCGCCGTGGTGGCGGTGCTGATCGAGCCGGGCAAGGCCCACCCGGTGGTGCAGCAGGTGTGGAACAACCTGCCGCTCGAGAAGAACGAGGAGCAACGCGCCGGGGCCCTGCTGGACGTGGCCGCGCTGCTGCCTGAGAGCCGCAACTACTACACGTATATGGGCTCGCTCACCACGCCGCCCTGCAGCGAGGGTGTGCTGTGGATGGTGCTCAAGCAGCCGGCGGAGCTGTCGCTCGATCAGATCGGCATCTTCGCGCGGCTGTATCCGATGAACGCCCGCCCGACCCAGCCGGGCAGCGGGCGCATCATCAAAGAGTCGAACTAGTCGAGTCGACTCAGGCGGCGCGACGACGACGCGCCACGGCGCCCACCGCGATCAGGCCCAGGCCGACCAGCGCGTAGGTCGAGGGCTCCGGCACGGCCGCGACCTTGGTGCTGACGGCCAGCGTGCCGAAATCGATCGATTGCAGGAAGCCCACCAGGTTGGCGGCGTTGGCCACCGTGCCGATGCGCGTGGCGGCGGCCGAGGTCAGCGTCAGGCCCGACATCGTGTTCGAGAAGCTGGCGGTCTGGCCGTTGAGCAGGCCGGCGGGGATGGCGGTCGAGCCCGACACCGTGGCCACGTTGAACAGATCCAGGCGGGTCGTGCCCAGCGAGTCGGTCACGTCGGCGTAGATGAGCTTGTTGGCGAAGTCGGCCGAGATGTTCGTGTAGGTGATCGCCAGCGACGAGTTCTTCAGCAGCCAGCCCGAGCCCGTAAAGTCGGTCGTGGCCAGCGCCGCGTTGCCAGACGTGGTTGTGACGGCCGTTTCAGCCTGCGTCAGCACGCTGCCGCTTTGCGAGGTGGTCGAGCCCGACAGCGCGCCGAAGGTGATGCCGCCGTAGCCCAGATTGGTTTGCGCGGAACCGGACACGGTCAGCGCGCCGCTGCCCGAGGTCAGGGTCACGGGCAGATTGGCGGCGAATGCCGACGACAACCCGGTGAGGGCGAGCACGGCGGCGGACACGGTACGAATGGAGAAGGACACGTCAGGGCTCCTGAAAAGGTGGACGGCGGATGCGCGAGCGGCATCGCGGCGAGGTGCGCAGTGTCTGGCTGCCTGCCGGGGCGCGTTTGCGCGTTTACCCCGTCTTCCCCCGTGGCTCAGGGGCTTTGGCGCGGGTTTGTCGATGAGCTGTATGCAGGTGCTGTCGTCAGAAGCCGCGCGTTGGTAACCAGACGCTAATCGGCCCGCGCGGCGGCGCGCGACAAAAGAAAAAGGCCGCTCGACGAGCGGCCTCGGGGTGCGGCGTGGCGTGGCGTCAGACCACCGCGCCGCGCAGCCCCAGCTTGTCGAACAGCGCTTCGTCGGCGGCCACGTCGGCGTTGCCGGTGGTCAGCAGCTTCTCGCCGTAGAAGATCGAGTTGGCGCCGGCCAGGAAGCACAGCGCCTGCACGGCCTCGCTCATGGCTTGGCGACCGGCCGACAGGCGCACGCGCGCCGTGGGCATGGTGATGCGGGCGGCGGCGATCACGCGCACGAACTCGAGCGGATCGAGCGGGGGCGTCTCGGCCAGGGTGTCGGTCAGCGGCGTGCCTTCGACGCGCACCAGATCGTTGATCGGCACCGATTCGGGGTAGGGATCGAGGTTGGCGAGCTGCGCGACCAGGCCGGCGCGCTCATCGCGCGACTCACCCATGCCGACGATGCCGCCGCTGCAGATCTTGACGCCCACGCCGCGAATCGCATCGAGCGTGTCGAGGCGGTCTTGGTAATCGCGCGAGCCGATGATGCGGCCATAGGTTTCGGGCGCGGTGTCGAGGTTGTGGTTGTAGTAATCGAGCCCGGCGGCCTTGAGCGCCACGGCCTGATCCTTGTTGAGCATGCCCAGCGTGCAGCACGCTTCGAGGCCTTCGTCTTTCACGGCGCGAATCAGCTCGGACACCTGTTCGATGTCGCGATCTTTGGGCGAGCGCCAGGCCGCGCCCATGCAAAAGCGCGTGGCGCCAGCCTGCTTGGCTGCGACGACGGCGCTGCGCACGGCATCGACCTGCATCAGCTTGCCGGCCTCGACGCCGGTGTTGTAGTGCGCCGATTGCGGGCAGTAGCCGCAGTCTTCGGGGCAGCCGCCGGTCTTGATCGACAGCAGCGTGGCGCGCTCGATGGTGTTGGCGTCGAAGTTGGCGCGATGCACCTGCTGCGCCTGCCACAGCAGATCGTTGAACGGCAGATTGAGCAGCGCCAGCACCTTGGCTCGCGGCCAGCGCGCCGTGGCGTCGTCAGCAGGAACAGGCGGCGTGGGACGCTGCGACCATTGGATCGGTTGGGCTTGGCTCATGACTTCTGGGGCTCGGGGCAAACAAAACAGAAAAACGGACTGTCAGTTTAGGGCACCGTCGACGCCGCGCGGGGCGCAAAACCCTCATGTGCCGTGTGACGTGGCGCGGCGCGTCGACCGCCGCCTGCACCGATTCGAGGGCTGCGGCAATCAAGGCGCGCGGGTAGAGTCCGGGGCATGCATTTTGAACACCTGATCGAGATCAATGCACCCCGGCAGACGGTGATCGAGCCCTTCCCGCGGTCGGCCTTGTGGCGGGGGCTGATGTTGCGCGTGCATGAGCCGCAACGCTTTCCGCTCGGGCCGGATCGCTGCGAGGTGGCCGAGAGCGATCAACCCGGCGTGCTGCGGCGCACCCTGGCGTTCGGCGCGCTGCGCTTCAGCGACACCGTGCGCCTGGAGTCGGGCGAGGCGGTGTACTTCCGGCCCGACCCGCATGGCGACACCACGCCCGTCGATCTGACGATTCGCATCGAGGCGCTGGACGACGGGGGCTTGCTGCTGCGCTTCGTGTACGAGAGTCGCGGCCCGCTGACGGCGGACGAGGCGTTCTACAACGAATACCGCCAGAACGCCTGGCTCGAAAATGATCGCGACATGGTGCGAGCCTTGCGCCAATGGCTGGTCGAGGGCGCGCTCACGCTGAGTTGACGCGGCGCCTGGTTCAGCCCATCGCGCGTCGCTTGAAGAGGGCGCCACCCGGCTCGAGATTTGTGTTGCGCTGGTGCAGGGCATGCACCAGCGAGCGGCGGCCGCGGCGGGCGTGCTCGCGCGCCAGAGCCTCGGCGCGCGAGCCCTCGCGGCGAACGATGGCGTCGAGCAGGGCGTGGTGCTGGTCTTGCCCCTTCATGAGCTCGATGCGGGCCTGCGGCATCATCGATTGCACGATCAGGAAGGTGCCCGGCGCCGCGAACGGTTGCGTGCTGGCGCGCTCGAGCTGGCGGCGCACGACGTCGCTGCCGCACATCTCGCCCAGCAGGGTGTGGAGTTCTTCGTTGCGCAGCATGTAGCTGGCCATGCCCTGCTCGGTGAGGGTGGGCTCGCTGAGGATGGCGTCGATGCACATCAGCACCTCGCGTGCTCGCGTCAGCTGGGCCTGGGTCACGCCGCGTTCGGCGGCCAGCCGGGCAGCCAGCCCTTCGAGCGTGGCGCGCACCTCGATGGCGTCTTCGACGTCGGCCTCAGTGAAATGACGCAGCTTGTAGCCGCCGCCGGGCAGCGGGTCGAGCAGGCCTTCGAGCTCCAGGCGCTGCAGCGCGGCGCGGATGGGCGTGCGCGACACCCCCAGCCGCTCGACCATGGCCAGCTCGGTGATGCGCGTGCCGGGCAGCAGGTCGCCGCTCAGGATCAGCTCGCGCAGTCGCGCCAGCGTGTGCGTGGTCTGGTTGTGGCTGAGCGAATCGAAGTCGGAGAAGGAAGAGTCATTCATCATGGCGTCGCCCCGTGTGCTGCTTGGGTAGTTGGCCGATTATTCGTATGGATGAAACGAACGTTTGAATTTTGCCGAACGGGGACGAATTTGTGTGCGCGGTGTCATCAATTACACCCGGTGCTATCCCTGAGCGTCTTGGGTTGGGGGGCGGTTGCCGCGAGCGGGCGAGGTCAGTCGAGCGTGATCACGACCCGGGTGTTGCGCGGGCGTTCGGTCGCGTCGAGGTAGATCAGCGCGCGCCGCTCCTGGGCCAGCGTGGCGCCCAGGCTGGCGCTGGACACCACGGGTGGCGGGCGCCCCCGCCCGGTGAAGACGCGTTTGGCCCAGTGCGCCCGCACGGCGCTGGGGCTGACGCCCAGGCTTTGGTAGAAGCGCTCGCGCAAGCCGTCCTCGCTGCGATCCAGGGGCATGGCTTGCTGCGCGACGCGCGCCGAATTGAGGTCGAGGTAGATGTCGATCAGCTCTTGCCGGCTGAGCGCCTGGATGGGGGAGGTGTCGGGCACCACCACCAGTAGCGGCCCGGCGACCGCGCCGGCGTGCGCGACCAGCCAGCCCAGCATCGCCAGCCAACGGAGCCAGAGCGGGCAGGTGGGGGCGTTGCGAGCGGGGTGCATGGCGGCGGGGGGCGGGGGCCGGGTCAGTAGGTCCAGTCCAGCGTCAGGCTGAACACGTTGGCCGAGTGCGCGTTGGCGGGCAACGGGCTGGAAAACGTGCCGGGCGACGGGCTGTCGGGGTGCACGTTGTCGAATTGGGCCTTGAGGGCCAGCCCGGGCCGGGCGTCCCAGCGGGCGCCGAGGCTCCAGGTGCGCTGCTCGGGCTGGCTGGCTTGCCGGGCGGTGAAGGCGCTGTTCAGGTAGGCATCGAATCGGGTCTCGCTCGCGGGCCCGAGGTTGCGCAATGCGCTGTAGGTGACGTAGGGCAGCACATTGCCCAAGTGATAGCCGCCAGACAGGTAGTAGGCCAGCGACTGTTCGTTCAGCCGGTTGCCGGGGAAGTTGCGGGCGACTTCGCCAGCGAGCATCCAGCGGCCGTCGTCGCGCCGCACGCCCAGCCCGTACTGAGTGGCGTGCACGCCGTCGAGGCTGTAGTCGCCGCACGGGGCGTTGCCGCCCAGCGCGGCGCAGTGATCCGCGAGCTGACCCAGGGTGGCGCTGCGCACGAAGTCCTTGCTGTGGACGACGGTGGCAAACCAGTCGGTGCTGTCGCGGCTGTAGGTGGCTGCAACGCCCATCTGGTGCAGTTGCACGTGCGACGAGTGGGTGGACCGGGCATAGACGTCGCCCGAGGTGCGCCCGGCGTGGAAGTCGATCTGCAGCCGAGCGTTGTCGAGCGGGCGACGGTACTGAAGCAGCAGCCCGTCGTCGCTGTGAAACGTGGCGGCCGTGGTGTAGAGCTCGACGGGCGGGCGCACCCACGGGTAGGCGTACCCCACGTCGAGGGTGTCGGAGTACAAGAACCAGGGCGTGCGGTAGCGCCCCAGCTTCAAGAACCACGCCGGGTCGAGCTCGATTTGCGCGTAGGCCCACGACACTTCGAGCCGGGTCGCGTCGTTCTGGTTGTTGGCCAGCAGGCCTTGCACGTTGACCTCCACGCGCGGGCCGAGCGAGCCGCCCAATTGCAGTCCGGCGCGGGAGTCGATCTTGGCGGTGGGCGTGGAGCCGATGCCGTCGGTGTAGATCTGGTCGGTGCGGTAGCGGGGCTGATCCCGATCGGCCACGGCCAGGCCGAAGGTGCCGAACGCATCGACGAAGAACGGGCTGCCCGGCTCGCGGGGGGCGGCCTGGGCGGGCATCAGGGGCGCGCTCAGCGCGACGGCCAGCGTCGCGGCGCAGGGGAGGGTGGGACGGCGGGGGTGACGTTTCATGACGCGTGGCGAGGAATGGCGCATCTGGGCATCAGGCCGCCAACGGCAGTTCGGTATCGGGCAGCGCGAAATAGAAGCAGGCGCCCAGGCCCGGGCGCGCCTCGGCCCAGACCCGGCCGCCGTGGCGGCTGATGGCGCGGCGCACGATGCTCAGGCCCACGCCGTGGCCCTCGAACTGCTGGGGCGTGTGCAGCCGGACGAAGGGCTCGAACAGCTTGGCGGCGGCGGCGGGGTCGAAGCCGGGGCCGTTGTCCTTGACGAAGACGGTGGTCGAGCCGTTGCCGGGGTGGCGCGCGCCGATCTCGATGCGCGGCTCGGCGCTGTTCGACGTGAACTTGACGGCGTTGCCGATGAGGTTGACGAACACCGGGCGCAGCAGGTCGGGGTCGGCGAGCACCGTTGGCAGGTCTTCGATCACCACCTCGGGCATGGCGCGGGCCGGTTGGGCCATGGCGATCTGATCCACCACCTCGCGCACCAGCGTGTTCAGGGCCACGGGCTGCGGGTGCAGGGTCGCGTCGCCCACGCGGGCCAGCGTGAGCAGCGAGGTCAGCATGTGAGTCGAGGACTCGGCCTGTCGGGCGATCATCGGCAGCACGCGGCGCGCGATGGAGTCGTCGTTGCGATCCAGGGCCTGCGCGGCCATCTGCGCCAGGCCGGCGATGCCGCCCAGCGGCCCGCGCAGATCGTGCGACACGCTGCGGTTGAAGCTCTCGAGCGCGCTGACCATCTCTTGCAGATCGGCCGTGCGCTCGGTGACCCGGCGTTCGAGGTCTTGATTGAGCGCGCTGATCTCGGCGCGCCGGGCGTCGCTGTCGGCAATGCGCTCTTGAATCGACAGCGCCATCTGGTTGAAGGTGCGGGCCAGCAGCGCCAGCTCGTCGTCGCCGCGCAGCTGGGCGCGTGCCGAGAGGTCGCCGCCGGCCAGCGCGCTCGACGCCTGAACCAACCGCGTGATGCGGCGGTTCAGGCGCGTGCCGAAATACACGATGGTGCCCACCACCAGCACCAGCGTCACGCCCAGCGCCAGCATGTTCTGCACGACCACGCGCTCGCGCGCCGCGTTGGCGTGCCGGGTGGACAGCCCGTAGCGCAGGCTGCCGATGCCGCTCTCGTAGATCAGGATGGGCTGGGCCACGTGCACCGTGCCGCTTTCGATCTGCAATTCGATGGGGCGCTTGGGGTCGGGCAGCGGCTGCGGCGTGGCCGGGGTCTGCACGATGACGTTCTGGCGGTCGTCGAGCAGCGCCAGATAGGTGATGCGGGTGTCTTCGCCGCTGACCATCTCGGTGAAGTAGTCGCGGATCTTGGGCAGGTCTTGCCGGGTCGTGTTGGGCGCGATGGCCAGGTTGAGCGCCTCGGCCGTCTGGGCGACGCTGGCGCGGGTGTCGCCGATCGAGACCTCGCGCAGCGCTCGGGCGGTGTTCCAGAGCGTGGCCAGGAACAGCGCCACCACGATGGCGATGCTGACGGCCAGCAACCGGAAGCGCAGCGATTGAAGAATGTAGCGGGACGGCGGCATGAATCCCTGGGGCGTGGTGGCGAACCCGTCGGCAGCCGTGGCTGCAACGGCGGCAACGTGCGTCCGAATCCGTGCCATCGTAGGCACGCGGCAGGGCGCGAACAAGCCGGGTGTGTCCTAGCTACCACTGCGGCCAGGGGGGCGAGCGCGTCAGGGTAGACCCGCGCGTGGCAAGATCGGCCGGCGCAGGGGCTGGCGGGTCAGACCCTGGTGGATCTCTCGGGAGGCCGGAATGAAGATCGATCGACGTGCGCTGGTGCGGGCCGCGCCGGCTGGCTGGATGCTGGCGGCGCTGCCGGGGGCGGCTTGGGCGCTGGACTTGAGCCAGGTCGACGCATTGGCCGGGCTGCGCGAGGCGCTCGGGCGCGGCGCCCAGGCGGCGGTTGCCAGCCTCGGCAAGGCCGATGGCTTCATGGGCAACCCGCAGGTGCACATTCCGCTGCCGGCGTCGCTCAAGAAGGTCGAGTCGCTGATGCGCGCCATGGGGCAGGGCAAGCGGCTCGACGAACTCGAGCTCGCGCTCAACCGCGCCGCCGAGTCGGCCGTGCCGCTGGCTCAGCCGCTGCTCGCCGACGCGATCAAGTCGATGACGGTGGACGACGCCCGCAAGGTGCTGGCGGGTGGCGACACTTCGGTCACCGACTTCTTCGCCGGCAAGACGCGCGCGCCGCTCACCGAGCGCTTCCTGCCCATCGTGCGCCAGACCACCGACAAGGCCGCGCTGGCGCGCAAGTACAACGACGTGGCGGGCCGCGCCAGGCAGTTCGGTTTCGTCAAGGAGCAAGACGCCGACGTGGCCACCTACGTGACCGGCAAGGCGCTCGACGGCCTGTTCCTGATGATCGGCGAAGAAGAACGGCAGATCCGCCGCGACCCGGTGGGCACGGGCAGCAAGCTGCTGCAGAAGGTGTTCGGCTCGCTCTAGACCGCCGCAGACTGGAGGCGCGCCTTCTCGCGCGCCTCGAACAGCGTCTGCAAGGTGATCTTGCGCACCTCGGCTTTGCTCTGCTCGATGTGCGAGCGCAGCATGTATTGCGCGATGTCGGCGCGCCGCGTCGAGATGGCGCGCAAGATCTTGGCGTGCTCGTCGTAAGTGGCGGCGATGCGGTCGGGGCGCGTGAAATCGAGCCGACGCATGATGCGGATGCGCTCGGTCGCCTCGCGGTGCACCCGGCTGATCTCGGCGTTGTCGGCCGAGTCGACCAGCGTCGAGTGAAAGACCTCGTCGAGCGCGCTCACCTGGTGCGCGTCGGTCAGTCGTTCCGCCTCGGGCGCGAGCCACGCCGCCTGCAGCGCGGCGAGCGTCGGCGAGCCGTCGTCGGCGCGGGCGCACAACCGCGCCACGCTGGCCAGCTCCAGGACGGCCACCAGATCGTGGAGCTCTTCCAGTTTGGCAAAGTCCAGCGGCCGCACGAACCAGCCGGTCTTGGGTTCCACCTCCAGAAAGCCCTCTTTGCGCAGTCGAAACAGAGCCTCGCGCACCGGGGTGCGGCTCGCGCCCATGCGGTTGCCGATGTCGGCCTCCGAGAGGCGATCGCCCGGGATCAGCCGGAAGTCGTGAATGTCGGACTTCAGCGCGGCATAGATCTGCTCGGACAGGCTGCTGCGAGGGGCGTCATCGCTGGCGAAAGGGCGGGTTGACATGCGGCTGAAGTGGATGGTTCGTCGGTATACATAATTGTCCACGACCATGTATGCCTTTGGCATGCAGGCTTTTGCCGATGCGCCGGAGTGGGTGGTGAGGGAGACGCGCTTCGTTGATGCGCAATCAGGTCTTCACAACTCACTTGCAAACCGGTTTGCAAGTGCTTCTTTTTGAACGACTTTTTAATGGCTTTGACTTTTGCTATCGGTGCTAAGTACTTGATTTGATTGAAATTTTTCGGGTTTCTACCTTGACCGGGGTGGGGGGCTCAGCTAAAGTGGGAGAAAGTGCAATTTAGTGGGGATTCGTGTCAATCATGTCGGGTCTGGTGTTTCAGGGTGCCTCGGCGCTCGCTTTGGACGGGAAGGGTCGCATCAGCGTCCCGGCCCGGCATCGCGACGCGCTGCAAGCCCTCTGCGCCGGCCAGTTGACGCTGACCAAGCACCCCGACGGCTGCCTGCTGGTGTTTCCGCGTCCGGCGTGGGAAGTCTTCCGCGACAAGGTGGCGGCGCTGCCGATGTCGGCATCAGGCTGGAAGCGCATCTTTCTGGGTAACGCGTCCGACGTCGAGATCGACGGCTCGTCGCGCGTGCTGGTGGCGCCCGAGTTGCGCGCCGCTGCCGGGTTGGGCAAGGACGTGATGCTGCTCGGCATGGGCAGCCATTTCGAGCTCTGGGACGCCGCGCGTTATGCGGCGCACGAAGCCGAGGTCATGCAGCAAGGCATGCCCGAGGCGCTCAACGACTTTTCGTTCTAGAGCGCGATGCAAGCAGGAGGCACCGAACCTTGGCAGCACCGCACCGTCTTGCTGCACGAGGCCGTCGAATCATTGGTCACGACGGCCGACGGGGTGTATCTCGACGGCACCTTCGGTCGGGGTGGGCACTCGCGTCTCATTCTTTCGAGGCTGTCGCCGCGCGGGCGGCTGCTGGCCATCGATCGCGACCCCGAGGCGGTGGCGCATGCGCGATCCGGGTCGCAGGCCATTGCCGACCCACGCTTCTCGATTGCCCACACCAGCTTCGCGCACCTGGCCGACGCCGTGCGCGCGCAAGGGGTGAGCCATGTTGACGGCGTGCTGCTCGACATCGGCGTGTCGTCGCCCCAGATCGACAACCCCGAGCGCGGCTTCAGCTTTCGTTTCAACGGTCCGCTCGACATGCGAATGGACCCGACGCGCGGCGAGAGCGCGGCTGAATTTCTGTTGCGGGCCGACGAGCGCGAGATCGCGGAGGTGATACGTGAATACGGAGAAGAGCGGTTTGCTGGGCCGATTGCAAAGGCGCTTGTGGCTCGCCGAGCAGGCGGCCAACCCGTGGCGACCACTGCCGAGCTGTCCGACGTCGTGGCTCGCGCGGTCAAGACGCGTGAGCCCGGTCAGGACCCTGCCACACGCACGTTTCAAGCTCTTCGGATTCATGTCAACGCCGAACTGGCGGAGCTCGAGCAAGGCCTGAGCGCTGCGCTTGAGCTGCTTGCTCCTCAAGGGCGCCTGGCCGTGATCAGCTTTCATTCGCTGGAAGACCGCATCGTCAAGACCTTCATCGCGCGCCACAGCAAGCGCGAGGTCGATCGGCGCTCGCCGGCGTATCTGGTGCAGCCCGAGGTGCCGCCGCTGCTGCACGCGGTGGCGCGCATCAAGCCGTCCGAGTCCGAGGTGCGGGCCAACCCGCGCGCCCGCTCCGCCATCCTGCGCGTGGCCGAGCGCACCGATGCGCCTTACGTGGCCGAGCCGGAGGTCGCAGCGCCCGCGCGTGGCAAGAAGCCGGCGCGCCGGGCCGGGGGGCGCGCATGACTCGCCTCAACATCGTGTTGCTGCTGGCCGTGCTGGCCAGCGCGCTCTATCTGGTTCGCACTTCTTACGAGGCGCGGCGCTTGTTCGACGCGGCCGAGTCCGAGCGTGCCCGCGAGGTGCAGTTGCAGACCGAGTTCGAGCGTCTCGAGGTGACCAAGCGGGCGCAGGCGACGCCGTTGCGCGTCGAAAAGATTGCCCGCGAGCGGCTGCGCATGTTCAACACCACAGCCGCGCTGACGCATTACGTGGGGCTCAACGGTGCCGCGTCCGACGCGGCGCCGGCGGTGGCGTCGGCGGCCACGGGAGCCGCGCGATGAGTCTGCTCGATCGTTTCAAGCGTGGTGGCGGTGGTGAGGGCGCGTCGCGCTCGGGTGCCACGCCGGGCCGGCGTCAGCGCAAGGCCGCCATGCCGGCGGTGCGCTACGCCAGCAGCCCGCTGCTCGCGTCGGTCACGCCGCCGTGGCGTTCGAAATTCCTGGTGGGGGCCATCGGGCTGGGCTTTTGCGTGCTGCTGGGTCGCGCCGTCTTCGTGCAGATCGTCGCCACCGACTTCTATCTGAAGCAGGGCGAGAGCCGCTACGCCCGCACGCTCGAATTGCCCGCCAACCGCGGCCGCATCATCGACCGCAACGGCATGATCCTGGCCTCCAGCGTGCCGACGCCGTCGGTCTGGGTGATCCCGAAGGACTTCGAGGCCAGCCCGCAGGAGCGCAAGCAGTTGGCCAAGCTCCTGGGTCTGTCGGCGGCCGACCTCGGCAAGCGGCTCGACGAGAACCCCAATTTCGTGTGGCTGCGACGGCAGGTGGATGAAGACGTCGGCAAGCAGGTGGCCGCGCTCAAGCTCAAGGGCGTGCACCAGATCAACGAATACAAGCGCCAGTACCCCGAGAGCGAGGCGGCGGCGCATCTGGTGGGCTTCACCAACATCGAGGACAACGGGCAGGAAGGCATCGAGCTGGCCTTCCAGAAGGAGTTGTCGGGTCGCAACGGCAAGCGCCAGGTCATCAAGGATCGTCTGGGCCACACCGTCGACGATCTCGGCGAAGGCGTGCAGCCCGTCGATGGGCGCGACATCGAGTTGTCGATCGACTCGCGCGTGCAGTTCTTCGCCTACCAGAAGATCCGCGATGCCGTCGCCGAGAACAAGGCCAAGGCCGGCAGCGTGGTGGTGCTCGACGTGCGGACCGGCGAGGTGCTGGCGCTGGCCAACGTGCCGAGCTACACGCCCGAGGATCGCCGCAACCTCACCGGCCAGCAGCTGCGCAACCGCGCGCTCACCGACACCTTCGAGCCCGGCTCGACGATGAAGCCCTTCGTGATCGGCCTCGCGCTCGAAACCGGCCGCGTCAAGCCCGACACCGTGATCCAGACGGCGCCCGGCCACATCAACATCACCGGCTCCACGATCACCGATTCGCACCCGCACGGCCCGCTGACGGTGGCCGAGGTGATCCAGAAATCGAGCAACGTCGGCACGGTGAAGATCGCCCTGACGATGCAGCCGCGCGAGATGTGGGAAGTCTTCTCGGGCATCGGCCTGGGCCAGCGCCCGCAGCTGTCCTTCCCGGGCGCGGCGGGCGGTCGTCTGCGCCCCTACAAAAGCTGGCGGCCAATCGAGCAGGCCACCATGAGCTATGGCTACGGCTTGTCGGCGTCGCTGTTCCAGCTGGCGCATGCCTACACCGTGTGGGCGCGTGACGGCGAACTGATCCCGGTGACCCTCATCAAGCACGCCGAGCCGTTGCCCGGCGACTCGCCGGGTGTGCCGGGCGTCAAGATCTTCTCGCCCAAGACGGCGATCGAGGTGCGCCACATGCTGCAGATGGTGACCGGCGATGGCGGCACGGCGCCCAAGGCACAGGCGGTGGGCTATTCGACCGGCGGCAAGACCGGCACCGCGAACAAGCAAGAAGGCAAGGGTTACGCGGCCAAGAAGTACCGCTCCTGGTTTGTCGGCATCGCGCCCATCGAGCATCCGCGCATCGTCGTGGCCGTGATGGTGGACGAGCCCAGCGCCGGCAAGTATTTTGGTGGCGACGTGGCCGCCCCGGTGTTCGCCGACGTGGTGCAGCAGACCCTGGGCACGCTGGGCGTGCAGCCCGATATCGCCGTGCGCCCGCGCATCGTGGTCAAGGCCGAAGAGGAGAGCTTCTGATGCTCACCACCTTGCCCCACGCTCAAGCCGCGCTCGACTTCCTGCGCGCCCGAGGCGCCAGCGGCCTGGCGAGCGACACGCGTCGCCTGCAAGCCGGCGATGCCTTCATCGCCTGGCCCGGTTTGGCGGTGGACCCGCGCCGCTACGTGAGCGCGGCGCTGGCGGCAGGCGCGTCGGCCTGCCTGGTCGATGCCGAGGGGGTCGAGGCCTATGCCTTCGACGACGCGCGCATTGCCGCGCTGCCGGGTCTCAAGGCGGCCACCGGCGAGATCGCTCACCGCTACACGGGCGAGCCCAGCGAGCAGCTCGACGTGATCGCGGTCACCGGCACCAATGGCAAGACCTCGACCGCCTGGTGGACGGCGCAGGCGCTGACCGCGTTGGGGCGACGTTGCGGTCTGATCGGCACGCTCGGCGAAGGGCTGCCGTTTCATGCTGACGGCTCCGCCGCCGGCGTGACGCCGACCGGCTTCACCACGCCCGACCCGGTCACCTTGCACACGGCCTTGCGTCGCTTCGCCGACCAGGGCGCGCAGGCTTGCGCGCTCGAGGCATCGAGCATCGGCATCGACGAGCACCGCATGGCCGGCCTGCGCGTGGCCGTGGCCCAGTTCACCAACTTCACGCAAGACCATCTCGACTACCACGGCAGCATGGCGGCCTACTGGCAAGCCAAGCGCGCCTTGTTCGATTGGCACGGCCTGCGCGCGGCGGTCATCAACATCGACGACGAATACGGTGCCAGCCTGGCCGCCGAGTTGCTGGCCGACGAACTGCGCGGCGCGGGCCTGAGCGTGTGGACCACCAGTCTGCACAAGCCCGCTTGCCTGCGCGCCACCAACCTGCGCTACGAAGCCGACGGCATGGCGTTCGACCTGATCGAGGGCGAGCATCGCCTCGCCTTGCGCACGCCGCTGGTGGGCGAGTTCAACGTATCGAACGTGCTGGCCGTGGTCGGCGCGGTGCGCGCCCTGGGCGCCTCGCTCGAGCAGGCCGCGGCGATCTGCGCGCGGCTGGTGCCGGTGCCGGGCCGCATGCAATGCCTGGGTGGCGCGCCGGGGCAGCCGCTGGCCGTGGTCGATTACGCCCACACCCCCGATGCGCTCGACAAGGCTCTGCGCGCCCTGCGTCCGCTGGCCCAGGCGCGCGGCGGCAAGCTGTGGGTGGTGTTCGGTTGCGGCGGCAACCGCGATGCCACCAAGCGCCCGTTGATGGGGGGCATCGCCCAACAACAGGCCGACCGGGTCGTGCTGACCAGCGACAACCCGCGCGACGAGCCGCCGGCCTTCGTCCTGGCGCAGATCCTGGCCGGCGTGGCGGGGCACGACGAGGTCGATGTGATCGAAGACCGTGCCGAGGCCATTCGCCAGGCGCTGCACGAGGCAGCGTCGCAAGACGTGGTGCTGATCGCCGGCAAGGGCCACGAAACCACGCAGGAAGTGGCGGGCGTCAAGACGCCGTTCGCCGATGCAGAACACGCGCAAGCCGCATTGAGCAGGAGGCTCGCAGCATGATGACCTTGAGTCTGGCCCACCAGTTGTTGCCGGGCAGCACCTTGCTGCATGGCGGCCTCAGTGCCTTCGAGGCGGGCCACACCGTGATCGGGCGCGTGCACACCGACACTCGCAGCTTGCAGTCGGGCGATCTCTTCCTGGCGCTCCAGGGCGAGCGCTTCGACGCGCACGACTTTCTGCCGCAGGCCCGGGCCGCCGGCGCGGTGGCCGTGATCGGCTCGCGCGGCGTGGCCGAGTGCGGTTTGCCCGGTCTGCTGGTGGACGACACGCGCGAAGCGCTGGGCGAGCTGGCGCACAACTGGCGCGGCCGCTTCGAGATCCCGCTCATCGCGGTCACGGGCAGCAATGGCAAGACCACGGTGACGCAGATGATCGCGTCCATCCTGCGGGCCTGGGCGGGCGACGCGGCTCATGCCACGCAGGGCAATTTCAACAACGACATCGGCGTGCCGCTCACACTGCTGGGCCTGCGGCAAGACGCGGCGCACGCGCACCGCTGCGCGGTGGTCGAGCTGGGCATGAACCACCCCGGCGAGATTGCCGAGCTGGCTCGCCTGGCCATGCCCACCGTGGCGCTGGTCAACAACGCGCAGCGCGAGCATCAAGAATTCATGGCGTCGGTCGAGGCCGTGGCGCGTGAAAACGGCGCCGCCATCGAAGCGCTGGGCGACGAGGGCACGGCCGTCTTTCCGGCGGACGACGACTACACCGCCCTGTGGCGCGAGCTGGCGGGGCATCGTCGCGTGCTGACGTTCTCGGATCGCGATGATTCCGGTCATGCCGATGTGCGTGGCGCCGGCACCTGGCTGGGCGATCACTGGCAGGTGCGTGTCGCCACGCCCGACGAAGAGCTGCACTTCACCCTGGCCATCGCCGGTGCCCACAACGTGCGCAACGCTCTGGCGGCGGTGGCATGCGCCGTGGCCGCCGGCGTGCCGTTCGAGGCCATCGAGCGCGGCTTGACGGCCTTCGCGCCGGTCAAGGGGCGGTCGCAGGTGCGCGGCATCGCGCTGGGCGGGCGGGGCGTGACCTTGGTGGACGACAGTTACAACGCCAACCCCGACTCGGTGCGCGCCGCCATCGACATGCTGGCGCATTTGCCCGGCCCGCGCTGGCTGGTGTTGGGCGACATGGGCGAGGTCGGCACGCAAGGCCCGGCCTTCCATGCCGAGGTGGGCGCCTATGCCCGCGAGCGGGGCATCGAACACCTGTGGGTCGCGGGCGAGCTGTGTGCCCACGCGGCGCAGTCCTATGGCGAGGCCGCCCGGCGGTTTGCCAGCGCGGCCGACATCGCGCTGGCCCTGCAACAAGCAGGCGCGGCCCGGCCCGAGGCAGCGTCCATCCTGGTCAAGGGTTCACGCTTCATGAAGATGGAACAAGTGGTCGCCGCGCTGCAGGCGCTGGCCGACGCCGCTCCGGCGGGAGGCTCGCATGCTGCTTAGTCTGGCCTCGTGGCTGCAGTCGATCCACCCCGAGTGGGGCTTCTTGCGCGTGTTCCAGTATTTGATGTTCCGCTCGGTGATGGCGTCCATGACGGCACTGCTCATCGGGCTGGTGCTGGGCCCGCTGGTGATCCGCAAGCTCACCGAGCTCAAGATCGGCCAGCCGATCCGCGAGTACGGCATTCAAGAGCATCTCGCCAAGCGCGGCACGCCGACGATGGGGGGCGTGCTCATTCTGCTGGCGATCGCCTTGTCCACGCTGTTGTGGTTCGACTGGTCGAACCGCTTCGTGTGGATCGTCATGATCGTCACCACCGGCTTCGGCGCGATCGGCTGGGTGGACGATTGGCGCAAGGTCGTCAAGAAGGATCCCGAGGGCATGCGCTCGCGCGAGAAGTATTTCTGGCAATCGGTGATCGGTCTGGTCGCGGCGCTCTACCTGGCGTTCTCGGTGTCCGAGACGTCGAACATCCGCGTGCTGGAGCTGTTCTTCCGCTGGGTGCAGTCGGGCTTTTCGAACGACCTGCCGCCCAAGGCCGACCTGATCGTGCCCTTCTTCAAGACGATCAGCTACCCGCTGGGCGTGTTCGGCTTCATCTTCCTGACCTACGTGGTGATCGTCGGCAGCAGCAACGCCGTCAACCTGACCGACGGGCTCGACGGCCTGGCCATCATGCCGGTGGTGATGGTGGGCACGGTGCTGGGCATCTTTGCCTACCTCACGGGCAACACGGTGTACGCGCACTATCTGTTCTTGCCGCACATCCCCGGCGCGGGTGAGCTGCTGGTGTTCTGCGCGGCGATGGGCGGCGCGGGGCTGGCCTTCTTGTGGTTCAACGCCTACCCGGCCGAGGTGTTCATGGGCGACGTCGGCGCGCTGGCGCTGGGCGGCGCTTTAGGCACCATCGCCGTGATCGTGCGCCAAGAAATCGTGCTCGCCATCATGGGCGGCGTCTTCGTGCTCGAAGCGCTGTCGGTGATGGTGCAGGTGGGCTACTTCAAGTACACGAAGAAGAAGTTCGGCGAAGGTCGCCGCATCCTGTTGATGGCGCCGCTGCACCACCACTTCGAGAAGTCCGGCTGGAAGGAAACGCAGGTCGTGGTGCGCTTCTGGATCATCACCATGCTGCTGTGCCTGATCGGCCTGTCCACCCTGAAATTGCGTTGACCGAATCGAGATGAACTACCTCAATGGCCTCACCGTGCTGATCCTGGGTCTGGGTGACTCGGGCTTGGCCATGGCGCGCTGGTGTGCGCGCTGTGGGGCCAACGTGCGCGTGGCCGACACGCGCCAGGCGCCGCCGCAGGCTGCGCAGCTTGCGCAAGACGTGCCCGCCGCCACGCTGCACCACGGGCTGGACGCGAGCCTGCTTGACGGCGTGAACCTCGTGCTCAAGAGCCCGGGCCTGGCGCCGAACGATGCCAACGTGCAGCCGCTGCTGGCGCGTGCCGACGAGCTCGGCCTGCCGGTGCGCGGTGAGCTGAGCCTGTTCGCCTCGGCCCTGGCCGACCTGAAGGCCGAGCGCGGCTACGCGCCCAAGGTGCTGGCGATCACCGGCACCAACGGCAAGACCACGACGACCTCGCTGACCGCGCAACTGGCCGAGCGTGCCGGCAAGCGCGTCGGCCTGGCCGGCAACATCGGCCCGACCCTGCTCGACACCTTGGCGGCCGCGCTGGACGCCGAGCCGGTGCGCGAGCCGACGGGTGAGTTCGAGCCCGAGGCCGAGCCGGTCGAAGAGGCCGACGTCGAGGTCGATGTGCCGCACGTGCCCGACAACACCGATGTGCAACCCGGCACCGAGGGCGGCAGCCAATGGGTGAACGAAGGCGAGGGCGACGAACTGGCCGACGATCTGGTCGATGACTACGGCGATGTCGCTCCGACCTTGCCGGCCCCGATCGAAGACGTGCCACTCGCCCCGACCGGTGACGTGGCCGACGAAGCCGAATCTCCGCTCGTGCTGGCGCCGCCCGCGCCGCGCGAGCCGGTGTTCGAGGTGCTGCCCGAGGTGTGGGTGCTGGAGCTGTCGAGCTTCCAGCTTGACGGCGTGACCAACTTCGAGCCCAGCGCGGCCACGGTGCTCAACATCACGCAAGACCACCTCGACTGGCACGGCTCGATGCAAGCCTATGGCGAGGCCAAGGCGCGCATCTTCGGCAAGGACGGCGTGCTGGTCATCAACCGCGATGACGACCGCGTCGAGGCGCTGGTGCCGCCGCCGCAAGTCATCAAGGCCGCGGTCAAGGGGCGCCCGAGCAAGACCGTGCACCGCAAGGTGGTGCGCTTCGGGCTCGACGCGCCGCAAGCCCCGGGCGATTTCGGGCTGGTGCACGAAGGCGGCCTGGCCTGGCTGGTGCGCGCCATGGAGTCCGACCCGGCCATCAAGCGCAAGCGCGGCGAGGCCGAAGACGAGCTCATCATCCAGCGCCTGATGCCGGCCGATGCGCTGCGCATTCGCGGGCGCCACAACGCATCGAACGCCCTGGCCGCGCTGGCGCTGGCCACGGCCATCGGCCTGCCGCTCGCACCCATGTTGCATGGCTTGCGCGAATACCGCGGCGAGCCCCATCGCGTCGAGCACGTGGCCACGGTGGGCAGCGTCGACGCCTACGACGACAGCAAGGGCACCAACGTGGGTGCCACGGTGGCGGCGCTCAATGGCCTGGGCGCCGACATTGCGCCGAGCAAGTTGGTGATCATTCTGGGTGGCGACGGCAAGGGGCAGGACTTCGCTCCGTTGGCCGCACCCGTGGCGCGCTTTGTACGCGCAGTGGCGCTCATCGGTCGTGATGCGCCGGCTCTTGACGAGGCTTTGCGTGCCGAGGTCGAGGCCGCTGGCCTGCCGATGCAGCGTCACGACACCCTGGAGGCCGCCACGCGCTGGGCCTACGAGCAAGCCCGCGCGGGTGACGCCGTGCTGCTCAGCCCGGCCTGTGCCAGCCTCGACATGTTTCGCAACTACGCGCACCGCGCGCAGGTGTTCATCGACACCGTGCACGCCATCGCGGCCGACCGTGGGGAGATGCTGGCATGAGCCAAGCCGCCGCCGTCGCCTCGCCGTCGATCGTGGCGCGCCTGCTGGCGCGGTTGCGTCGCAGCGCGCCCGACGAAGCCACGGGCGGCGCGGTGCCGGTGCGCGACTGGGTCAGCGTGTCGTCGGGTCAACCGGCGCGCCTGTCGGGCTTCGACCAGGGCGTGGTCTGGGTCACCATCGGCTTGCTGTTGATGGGCCTGGTGATGGTGTATTCGGCATCCATCGCGATGCCCGACAACCCCCGGTTCGCGCTCTACAAGCCCACGCATTTCCTGTCGCGGCACGTGTTCTCGCTGCTGCTGGCCGCGCTGGCCGGGTTCGTGACCGTGCGTGTGCCGATGCGCTGGTGGGAGAGCATTGCCCCGTGGCTTTTCGTGGTCGTGCTGCTGATGCTGGTGGCGGTGCTGATTCCGCACGTCGGCAAGGGCGTCAACGGTGCCAAGCGCTGGATCCCGCTGGGCGTGCTGAACTTCCAGCCGTCCGAGCTGGCCAAGCTGGCCATCGCGCTGTACGCGTCCAACTACATGGTTCGCAAGATGGACGTGAAGGAGCATTTCTTCCGCGCCGTCATGCCGATGGCCATCGCGGTGGGCATCGTCGGCCTGCTGCTGCTGGCCGAGCCGGACATGGGCGCCTTCATGGTGATCGCGGCCATCGCGATGGGCATCCTGTTTCTCGGTGGCGTGAACGGCCGCATGTTCCTGCTGATGACGGCGGTGCTGCTCGGCTCGTTCGCGCTGATGATCACCTTCAGCGAATTCCGCCGCCAGCGCATCTTCGCCTACCTCAACCCGTGGGACGAGAAATACGCCATGGGCAAGGCCTACCAGCTCACGCACTCGCTGATCGCCTTCGGGCGCGGCGAGGTGTTCGGGCAGGGCCTGGGCTCGAGCTTGGAGAAGCTGCACTACCTGCCCGAGGCGCACACCGACTTCCTGCTCGCCGTGATCGGCGAAGAGCTCGGCTTCGCCGGCGTCGCGCTGGTGATCTTTGCCTTCTTCTACCTGACCCGCAAGTGCTTCCACATCGGTCGGCAGGCGGTGGCGCTGGACCGCGTGTTCTCCGGCCTGGTGGCGCAAGGCGTGGGCATCTGGATGGGCTGGCAAGCCTTCATCAACATGGGCGTGAACCTCGGCGTACTGCCCACCAAGGGCCTGACGCTGCCGCTGATGAGCTACGGCGGCTCGGCCATCCTGCTCAACGTGGTGGCGCTGGCGATCGTGGTGCGAGTGGACATTGAAAACAGACAACTCATGCGCGGAGGCCGTGCATGAGTAGGCTGTTTCACCAGAATCGACAGCACGGCGCGCAGCGACGTGTGGCTGCGCAGCAGTCATTGATGAGAGGGGGGCGCGCATGAGCCGTCACCTCGTCATCATGGCGGCCGGTACCGGCGGCCACATCATGCCGGGCCTGGCCGTGGCGCAAGAGATGCAGCGCCGTGGCTGGTCGGTAAGCTGGCTGGGCACCACGCACGGCATGGAAAACCGCCTCGTGCCGCCCAGCGGCATCCCGCTCGACGCCATCGACTTCAGCGGCGTGCGCGGCAAGGGCCTGGCGCACACCGTGGCGGGCGCCTTCAAGCTGCTGCGCGCCTTCGGCAGTTGCTGGCGCATCCTGCGTCAACGCGGCGCCGATGCCGTGCTGGGCATGGGCGGCTACGTGTGCTTCCCTGGTGGCCTGGTGACCGCGCTGCGTCGCAAGCCGCTGGTGCTGGTCAATGCCGACGCCGCCCCGCTCATGAGCAACCGTGCGCTGCTGCCGTTCGCTGATCGCATCGCGTTCGGTTTTGACGGCCCGGCGGCACGCGGCATGTCGGGCGCCGTCGTCACCGGCAACCCGGTGCGCGCCGAGATCGAGGCCATCGCCGCGCCGGCCGAGCGCCTCGCGGGGCGTCGTGGCCCGTTGCGCGTGCTGGTGGTGGGCGGCAGTCTGGGCGCGCAGGTGCTCAACGCCACCGTGCCGCAAGCCCTGGCTCGCATCGCGCCGGAGCAGCGTCCGCTGGTCACGCATCAAACCGGCACGGCCAACCTCGACAGCGTGCAGGCGGCCTATACCGCCGCGGGCGTCGAGGCCGAGATCGTGCCGTTCATTGACAACATGGCGCAGCGCCTGAGCGAAGCCGACCTGGTGGTGTGCCGCGCCGGCGCCATCACCGTGAGCGAGTTGTGCGCGGCAGGCGTGCCCAGCGTGCTGGTTCCGCTGGTGGTGAGCACCACCGCGCACCAACGCGACAACGCCGAGTACATGGCCCGACATGGCGCGGCGCTGCACTTGCCGCAAAACGAATTGAGCCCGCAAGCCCTGGCCGAGTGCTTCACGGGTTTGCCCCGCAGCGAGTTGCTGGCGATGGCCGAGCGCGCGCGCGACTTGGCGCGCCCCAAGGCCGCAGCGGCCGTGGCCGACGAGATCGAGTATTTGATGAACGCCAACAACCAGAGGGCGGACGCATGAAGCACGCCGTCAAACACATCCACTTCGTGGGCATCGGGGGCTCGGGCATGTCGGGCATCGCCGAGGTGCTGCTCACGCTGGGCTACACCATCTCGGGCTCCGACCAGGCCGAGAGCGCGACCACCCGTCGCTTGGCCAGCCTGGGCGCGAAGGTGTTCGTGGGCCACGAGGCTGCGCACATCAACGGCGCCGACGCGCTGGTCACCTCCACTGCCGTGAAGGGCGACAACCCCGAGGTCATCGCCGCGCGCGCCAAGCGGGTGCCGGTGGTGCCGCGCGCCGTGATGCTGGCCGAGCTGATGCGCCTGCGTCGCGGCATCGCCATCGCCGGCACGCACGGCAAGACCACCACCACCTCGCTGGCCGCGAGCGTGCTGCACGAGGCCGGGCTCGACCCGACCTTCGTGATCGGCGGGCGCCTCAACAGCGCCGGCGCCAACTCGCGCCTGGGTTCGGGCGAGTACATCGTCGTCGAGGCCGACGAGTCCGACGCGTCCTTCCTCAACCTGCTGCCCATGCTGTCGGTCGTCACCAACATCGACGCCGACCACATGGACACCTACGGGCACGACTTCGCCAAGCTCAAGCAGGCGTTTGTCGACTTTCTGCACCGCATGCCGTTCTACGGCGCGGCCATTCTGTGTGCCGACGACCCCGGCGTGCGCTCCATCGTGCCGCTGATCTCGCGCCCGGTCGTCACCTACGGCTTCGGCGACGACGCGCAAGTGCGTGCCGTCAACGTCGAGGCGTTGCCGGGCGGGCAGATGAAGTTCACCGCCCAGCGTCGCAACGGCGTGGTGCTGCCTGACATGGAGGTGACGCTCAATCTGCCCGGCCGTCACAACGTGCTCAACGCGCTGGCGGTGATCGCGGTGGCCACCGAGATCGAGCTGCCGGACGAGCCCATCGTGCGCGCCCTGGCCGAGTTCAAGGGCGTGGGCCGCCGCTTCCAGCGCTGGGGCGAGCTGCCCGCCAAGTCGGGCGGCACCTTCACGCTGATCGACGACTACGGGCATCACCCGGTCGAGATGGCGGCGGTGATCGCGGCGGCGCGCGGCGCCTTCCCGGGGCAGCGCGTGGTGCTGGCCTTCCAGCCGCACCGCTACACCCGCACGCGCGACTGCTTTGAGGACTTCGTCAAGGTGCTGGGCACGGCCGATGCCGTGTTGCTCGCCGAGGTCTATGCCGCCGGCGAGGCGCCGATCGTCGCTGCCGATGGCCGCGCCCTGACGCGCGCCTTGCGCGTGGACGGCAAGGTCGAGCCGGTGTTCGTGGACGACATCGCCGAGATGCCGCAAGCCATCGTCAACCACGCACAGAGCGGCGACGTGGTGATCTGCATGGGCGCGGGTTCGATTGGCGGCGTGCCCGCCAAGGTGCTGGAGTTGAGTGGAAAGAGTGGAGGTGCCGCATGAGCATCGATGTGAAGAACCTGGGCAAGGTGGCCGTGCTGTTCGGGGGCGACTCGGCCGAGCGCGAGATTTCGTTGATGTCGGGCTCGGGCGTGCTCCAGGCCCTGCAATCGCGCGGCGTGGACGCGCACGCCTTCGACCCCGCCGAGCGCGATCTGGCCGATCTCAAGCGCGATGGCTTTGCCCGCTGCTTCATCGCCCTGCATGGCCGACGCGGCGAAGACGGTGCCGTGCAAGGTGCGCTCGAATTGCTGCGCATTCCGTACACCGGCTCGGGCGTGATGGCCTCCGCCATCGCGATGGACAAGATCATGACCAAGCGCATCTGGCGCTTCGAAGGCTTGCCCACGCCCGATTGGCGCATCGCCCACAGCGCGGCCGATTGCGAAGCCGCGCTGGCGGCACTCGGCGCGCCGATGATCATCAAGGCCGCGCACGAGGGTTCGAGCATCGGGCTGACCAAGGTGACCGACGCCTCGCAATGCCGCGCCGCGTTCGAGGCCGCCGCCCAATACGACAGCGCCGTGCTGTGCGAGCAGTTCATCGAGGGCGACGAAACCACCTGCCCGGTGCTGGGTGAAGGCGATGGCGCGCACGCGCTGCCGGTCATCCAGATCAAGGCGCCCGAAGGCAAGTACGACTACCAGAACAAGTACTTCACCGACGACACGAAGTACCTGTGCCCGAGCGAATTGCCGGCCGGCGAAGAAACCGAGATCCAGCAGATGGTGGTGCGCGCCTACCGCACGCTGGGCTGCCGCGGCTGGGCGCGCGCCGACGTGATGATCCGCGCCTCCGACCGCCAGCCCTTCCTGCTCGAGATCAACACCTCGCCCGGCATGACCGGCCATTCGCTGGTGCCGATGTCGGCCAAGGTGGCGGGCATCAGCTACGACGAGCTGTGCGTGCGCCTGCTGGCCGCCGCAACGCTCGACGAAACCCTGGCCAAGAAGGCCTGAGCACGACCATGAGCGCCGCCTACCCCATGAACCACACGGCTGAGCAGTCGTTCGACGTTCGCGCGTTGAACGCGAGCGCCAGCGTGCTGTTCTTCGTGGCGGGCGCGGTGTTCGTGGCGCTGGCGCTGGCCGCGCTGGCGCGCCTGCCGATCTTCACGATCCGCGCCGTGCAGGTCGATGGCGAGGTGGCGCGCAACAGCGCCACCACCATCCGCGCCAACGCGCTCACCAAGCTGGCCGGCAACTTCTTCAGCATCAATCTGGCGCACACGCGGCAGGCTTTCGAGTCGGTGCCCTGGGTGCGCCACGCCACCGTGCGGCGCGTGTGGCCCAACAGCCTGGCCGTGACGCTCGAAGAGCATCACGCCGTGGCCTACTGGCATCGCGACGAGGGCGACGATCAATTGGTGAACCAGCAAGGCGAAGTCTTCGTGGCCAACCTCGGCGACGTGGAGGACGACAACCTCGCGACCTTGCAAGGACCTGACGGCACGTCGGCGCAGATGCTGTCGTTGCTGCGGCGTCTCGATGGCGCGCTGGATCCGCTGCAGGTGCATGTCGATACGTTGCGGTTGAGCGAACGCGGTTCGTGGTCGGCCACGCTCGACGATGGGGCGACGCTCGAACTGGGGCGTGGCACCGAGGCCGAGTTGTTGGCGCGCGTGCAGCGCTACGCAGCGACGATCGCGCAAGTCGTTTCGCACTATCACGGCCCGGTCGAGTCGGTCGATTTGCGCTACGCGCAGGGCTACGCGCTGCGGGTTCGTGGGGTAACCACCTTGCCCGCCGGAGCCTCCGCGCCCGTGAATAAAACACATAATCACCACTGAGCAAGCTCATGGCAAAAGAATACAAAGATCTCGTTGTCGGACTCGACATCGGCACTGCCAAAGTGATGGCAGTCGTGGCCGAGGTGATGCCGTCCGGCGAGTTGCGCGTGGCGGGCTTGGGCGTGGCATCGAGCCATGGCTTGAAGCGCGGCGTGGTGGTCAACATCGACGCCACGGTGCAGTCGATTCAGCAAGCGCTCAAAGAGGCCGAGATGATGGCCGACTGCAAGATCAGTCGCGTCTACACCGGCATCACCGGCAGCCACATCCGCGGCCAGAACAGCACCGGCATGGTGATCGTGCGCGACAAAGAGGTCAGCCCGGTCGACGTGAGTCGCGTGGTCGAAACCGCCAAGGCCATCAACATCCCGAACGACCAGCGCCTGCTGCTCGTCGAGCCGCAAGAATTCGTGATCGACGGCCACGAAGTCAAAGAGCCGATCGGCATGAGCGGTGGCCGCCTCGAAGTCAAGGTGCACATCGTCACCGGCGCGCAAAGCGCGGCCGAGAACATCGTGAAGTGCGTGCGCCGCTGCGGCCTCGAGGTCGAGCAGCTCGTGCTCAACCCGAGCGCGTCGAGCGCCTCGGTGCTGACCGACGACGAGCGCGATCTCGGCGTGGCGCTGGTCGACATCGGCGCCGGCACCACCGACGTCGCGATCTTCACCGGCGGCGCGATCCGCCACACGGCCGTCATCCCCATCGCGGGCGACCTCATCACCAGCGACATCGCGATGGCGTTGCGCACGCCCACCAAAGATGCCGAAGAGATCAAGGTCGATTTCGGCGTGGCCAAGCAGCTGCTGGCCGACCCCAATGAGCAAGTCGAAGTGCCCGGCCTGGGCGACCGCGTGCCGCGCATGCTGAGCCGCCAGGCGCTGGCCGGCGTGATCGAGCCGCGCGTCGAAGAAATCTTCTCGCTGGTGCACCAGGTGATTCGCGAGAGCGGCTACGAAGAGCTGCTGTCCAGCGGCATCGTGCTGACCGGCGGCGCGGCGGTGATGCCCGGCATGGTCGAGTTGGGTGAAGACATCTTCCTGAAGCCGGTGCGCAAGGGCGTGCCGACGTATTCAGGCGCACTGTTTGACATGGTGGCCAACCCGCGGTCGGCCACCGTGATGGGCTTGCTCGAAGAAGCAAGGATGGCGCGCACGCGCGGCATCAAAGCGGCACAACAGGCTGGTTCGGTCCAGACCTTGTTCGGTCGCGTGAAAGACTGGTTCATTGGCAACTTCTGACGAAGTGAACCGCAACGTAATCAATTGGCAACTGCTTGACGACAACGGAGGTTTGACATGGCAATCGAGATGATCGAGGACTTCAATCAGGGTACCCAGATCAAGGTGATCGGGGTGGGCGGCGGCGGCGGCAACGCGGTCGATCACATGATCGAGCAAGGCGTGCAGGGCGTGCAGTTCATCTGCGCCAACACCGACGCGCAAGCGCTCGGTCGCTCGAGCGCCGAGGTGCAGCTGCAACTGGGCAACAGCGGTCTGGGCGCCGGCTCGAAACCCGAGGCCGGTCGTGGCGCGGCCGAAGAGGCGGTGGATCAGATCCGCGCGTCGCTCGAGGGCTCGCACATGGTCTTCATCACCGCCGGCATGGGTGGTGGCACCGGCACGGGCGCTGCACCGGTGATCGCGCGCGTGGCCAAGGAAATGGGCATCCTGACCGTGGGCGTGGTGACCAAGCCGTTCGAGTTCGAGGGCAACCGCCGCATGAAGCAGGCCGACGTGGGCCTGGCCGAACTCGAAGCCAATGTCGACTCGTTGATCGTCGTGCTCAACGAAAAGCTGCTCGAAGTGCTGGGTGACGACATCACTCAAGAAGAAGCCTTCAAGCAGGCCAACGACGTGCTGAAGAACGCCGTGGGCGGCATCAGCGACATCATCCACATCCCGGGCCTGGTGAACGTCGACTTTGAAGACGTCAAGACCGTGATGAGCGAGCCGGGCAAGGCCATGATGGGCACGGCCACCGCCGGCGGCCCGGACCGCGCCACCAAGGCCGCCGAGGCTGCCGTGGCTTGCCCGCTGTTGGAGGGCATCGACCTGTCGGGCGCGCGCGGCGTGCTGGTGCTGATTGCAGCCGGCAAGAGCACCTTCAAGCTGAGCGAGAGCCGCAACGCGATGAACACCATCCGCCGCTACGCCGCCGAAGACGCGCACGTGATCTACGGCACCGCGTACGACGAATCGCTGGGCGACCAGCTGCGCGTCACCGTGATCGCCACCGGCCTGACCCCGGCCAAGCGCGCCGCCGCGCCGATCAGCGTGGTGCACAGCGCTCCGGTGCAACGCACGGGCACGGACAACATCCCCATCCTGAGCAACCCGGTGGCGCCGGGCTTCGGTGCGCCGCAGACGCACGACTACAGCGGCCTGAACACGCCCAGCGTGTGGCGCAGTGGTCGCACGCAGGCGGCCGCCAAGGTCGACGCGCTGGCCAGCAACGGGATGGACGAGATCGAGATCCCGGCGTTCTTGCGCAAGCAGGCCGACTGAGGCCTGAGTTGACCGCCGGGTGACTCGGCCCGGCGGCCTTCGTTTCTTGTCGTCGTCAGTGAGATGCGGCCGAGGCAGTGCCAGCCTCGGCCGCGTGACGTATTTCCAGGGCCAGGGTCAGGGCGCCCACCAGTTCTTCGAGGGCCAGCGGCTTGCGCAGCACCGCGATGCCGCATTCGTGGGCGCGCTCGGCAATCGTCGGGTCCAGGTCGCCGGTGATCAGCACGGCCGGCAAGCCCAGACCGAATTCGTGCCGCACTTGCGCAATGGCGTCCAGGCCGTCTTGTTGCAGGCCGAGCCGGTAGTCGCACAGCACCGCGCAGGGCCACCCCTCGTTTTCTGCCACCTGCTGGATCACGCTGCCGGGCGTATCGCCCACCAGGCAGGGCCAGCCTTCCACCGTGAGCACGGTGTGCACCGCGTCGCGCACGTCGGCCTCGTCGTCGATGAACAGCACCGGGCGATGCGCCGGCGGAAGCGGCAGGGCGGCGTGCGTTGAGTCACGCGCCGTCAGCGCCGGGTCGTCGGTGTCGAGGCCGAGGTCGTCTGACTCGCAAGGCGCGCGCCCGAGCGGCACGACCAACATGAGGCACGAGCCGCGGCCGGGACGCGACCGCACGGCCAGCCGGTAGCCGCCGCCTTGTGCCAGCCGACGCACCAACCCGAGGCCGAGACCCAGGCCGTCGCGCAGCCGCCGCGCCGGATTGCTGACCTGGTAGTAGTCGTCGAAGATGCGGGCCCGGTCGGCGGGCGCGATGCCGATGCCGCTGTCCCACACCTGCAGCACCAGGTGCGGGCCGCGTTGCCGCGCGCGCAGCAGCACGCCGCCCGAGGGGGTGTAGCGCAGGGCGTTGTCGAGCAGATTGCGCAGGATGCGCTGCACGAACAGTGCGTCGGCCATGATCCAGGCCGGCGTGGGGCGGGCCTCCCAGTGCAGATGACGCTGCTCGCACAGCAGGCCGAATTCGTTGTCGAGGGTGTCGAAGATCTCCTGCACCGAGCAGGGCCCGGGGCGGTGCTGCAGCTTGTTGGCTTCGACGCGGGCGATGTCGAACAGCTGCTCGAAGATCACCCGCAAGGCGCCCACGGCCGCCGACATGCGCTCGGCCAGGTCGTGTTGCGGCAGGCCGCGCTGGCTTTGTTCCATCAGGCCCGACAGCAACGACAGGCTGTGCAGCGGCTGGCGCAGGTCGTGGCTGGCGGCCGCGATGAACTCGCTCTTCTGCCGGTTGGCCTGCTCGGCCTCGTCGCGCGCCAGCCGCACCTTGTGGACCTCTTCGGTGAGCTCGCGCGCCAGCCGCTCGTTGTGGATGCGCAGCCGCGCGGCGTCCATCAGGCGGGTTTCAAGCACGCGGCCGACGATCAGGCAGGTGACCATCGACAGCACCAGGATCAGGACGATGTAGCCGTTGCCGTCGCTCGGGTCGGTGAGCAGCCGCGTGACCAGGATCAGCAGGATGGGCAGGTTGCCGCAGGCCGCCACGGCCCAGTCGTCGGTGGTGAAGAACATCGCCGTGTAGGCGAACACGATCAGCCCGGTGAGCAGCAGCAGGTGCCACTGCGGCGCCAGGGCGCCCCACAGAATCGCCCCCAGCCAGCCCCAGCCGATGCTTTGCGTGACCTCGCGCAGCAGCGTCACGCCGCGCCACAGCGGGTAGTTGGACACGGTCAGGGCGATGCGCCGCAGCCGCCACAGCGAGAGGCTGCCCCAGGCCCAGGTGCCGAGCAGCAGCGCCACCGGGCCGCCCCACTCGGCGGGCGTCAGCGCGGTCTGGGCGATGACGCGGCTCATGGCGAGCAGCGCGATCAGCTGGCCGGGGATCGACCAGATGTCGATCTGCCAGTGGTTGCGCAGGTTTTCGAGGTAGATCGCCTGGTCGATCTCGGGCCGGTTGTGGATCGACAGCCGCGCCCGCAGGGGCGACCAGAGCAGGCGCGGGGCGGACACGGTGGGGCGTCCGGGCTCAGTGCGTTTGCGGCGCGGTCGAGTCGTCTTGCCCCGCGCACACCAACAGCAGTTGCACGCGGTTGGCCACGCCGTAGGAGCGCAGGATGGCGCTGACGTGCAGCTTCACGGTTTCGGCGCTGATGCCGAGCTCTTGCGCGATCAGCGTGTTGGTCAGCCCTTGCAGCAGCAGGTGCAGCACCTCGTGCTGGCGCGGCGTGAGGCTGATCGCGGCCACCGGTTGCACGCCGGTCGGCGCGCCTTCGCGCTGCTGGGCCTGCGCCAGCAGATCGCGCGGGAAGTAGGTGCCGCCCGAGGCCAGCGTCTGCAGGCCGCGCACGAAGTGGTCGATGCTGCCCATCTTGGGGATGAACGCGCAGGCGCCTTCGTGCAGGCAGGCCAGGGCCAGGTCGAGATCGTTGTTGGCCGACACCACCGCCACGCGGGCCATGGGCGCGGCGGCGCGCAGGGTCTTGAGCGTCTGGATGCCGTCGCTGTCGCCGAGGTTGAGGTCGAGCACCACGGTGTCGAACGACGCGCCCGGCTCCGCCAGCAGCTTGTTGGCTTCGTGCAGCGACGCCGCATGCGACAGATGGGCATGCGGCCAGGTGTTGGTGACGACGCGCACGATGCCTTCGCGCACCAGCGCGTGATCGTCGACGATCAGGTAGCTGGTGGAGAGGCGGGGCTTGAATACCGGGGGATTCATGCGGGTGACGGCGGAGAACGTCTGAAAAAGGGGGGCTGCGCCGCCTGCCGGCTGATCCGGCGGGCGTCAACGCGCGATTGTGGCGGACTCCCCCACAAGGGGGCAAGCAACAAAAAAGAGGCCCGCGGGCCTCTTGGTGGTGAGGGGCGCGGTCG